>JACCTC010000504.1 GCA_013812655.1 Deltaproteobacteria bacterium
CCACTGCGCCGCGCGGTGTGGGCCGCGCTGACCCGCGCCGGGGACGCGCTGCTGCGCGACGGGCATGCCGAGATCACCGATCTGCTGCTGGTCTGGACCACCGTGTTTCCCGAGGACGACTTCGCGATCGTGCGCGAGGCGTCGATGGTCCCCGACGTCGAGACCGTGTTCGAGGCATTCGCGCGGTTGCAAGAGGCGACCTGGTCAGCGTCCGATCCGGACGACGATGATGCGCTGCGCACGGTCGTCGAGCGGTTCGGCGAGCTCGCGGACGCGCTGCCGCCCGAGCAATCTCCTCGCGTCGAATCGGTACGGCTCGCCCTCGCGCGGCTCGGCAACCAATTCGTGCGGGTCACCGCGGTTGCGAGCCAGGCCGCGGTACCGGCAGATGCGCTCGACGCCATCGCGACCGAGCTCGGCACGCTCGCCCGCCGGGTCTACGGTGCGAGCCGGCGCCTCGGCGTCGACGCGTCCGACCGCGGTGACGAGCTCGATCTCGCGTTGCGCGCCCTGCCCGGTGCACTCCGCCGCGGCGGTGGCGATCTCGACGAAGCGATCGCGATCTTGATCGATGCGGTGAGGCAGAGCTTGCCGGCGACGATCGCGGGCGCGTTCGAGCGCGTCCTGCTGTGGCTCGCACGCCGGCCGTCGATGAACGTTGGCAGCATGCAGATCATGCGCGAGATGCTGCTGCCGAGCTGGGTGCCGCTCTCGCGCCTGCTCGGGAGCTTCTACGTGCTGCGGCCGATCGGCCGGGGTGCCGGCGGCTCGGTCTTGCTCGGTGTCCGCTCCGACGAGCGCACGCGCGCCGACCGCGAGCTCGTCGCGCTCAAGGTTCCCGACTACTCCGGCGCCGCGGCACGCTCGCTCTCCGAGGAGGAGTTCGAGACGCTGTTCCGCGAGGAGGCCGGCGCGTTGCTCGCGCTTCCGAGCAGCGACAACCTCGCCCGCTTCATCACGTTCGATGCCGGCGCGCGGCCCAAGCCGGTGCTGGCGATGGAGTACGTGCGCGGCACGAACCTCGAGCAGACGCTCGAGACCGGCGCCCTCGCGATGCCCCGCGCGCTCGCGATCGTCGACGATCTGCTGGCCGGGATCGAGGTGATGCATCGCGCGCAGATCGCGCACCTCGACGTCAAGCCGGCGAACGTCGTGCTGCGTGCCTCGACGAGTCGCGCGGTGCTCGTCGACTTCGGGCTTGCCGGACGCCGCCTCCGGACCGGTTGCGGCAGCCCGCACTACGCCGCGGCCGAGGTGTGGAGCGAGAAGACGAGCGACGTCGCGCCGTTCGCCGCCGACGTCTACGCCGCCGCGTGCGTTGCATTCGAGGTCCTGACCGGCACGGTGCTGATCCGCGGCGAGACCCTGCAGCGCCTGATCGACACCCACTTCTCGGCCCAGCCCGGCGCTGACGTGCTCGCGAGCTATGCGCGCGATCCCCGGCTCGCGCAGTTCATCGAGCTGGTGCGCGCTGGCGTCGCACGCGATCCGATGCGCCGGCCGACCGCCTCGCACCTTCGTGCGGGCTTCGCTTCGATCGGGCACCATCTGCGGTCGCTGAGCTGGCCTCTCGCGTCGTAGGATAGCGTCGCCATGGCCGGTCACTTCGCGCTGGCTGACGCATGACCGGGTCGCGCGTCCTGATCGAGCTCGTCGTCGTGCTCGGGACGGCGGCCGTCGTCACCGTCCTGTTCCAGGCGCTGCGGCTCCCGGTCGTCCTCGGCTACGTGCTCGCCGGCCTCCTGATCGGCCCCCACGTGCCGGTGCCGCTCGTCGCCAACGCAGCGCTGGTGCACATCCTGTCCGAGCTCGGTGTGATCCTGCTGATGTTCACGATCGGGCTCGAGCTCCCGCTGAAGACGATCGCGCGCGTCGGGTTGCCGGGCGCGCTCACCGCGCTGTTCGAGGTCGGGCTCGTGATCGCGATCGGCACGCTGGTCGCGCACCTGCTCGGCTTCGACAGCATCTCCGCGTTCTTCGTCGGGGCGTGCCTCGGGATCTCGAGCACGATGCTCGTCGCCAAGGCGTTCGAGGAGATCGGCTGGAAGGGCGGGTTCACCGAGATCGTGTTCGCGGTCCTCGTGTTCGAGGATCTGATCGCGATCCTGATCCTCGCGATCGTCGCCGCGGTCGCGAGCGGCCAGGGACTCGACGCCCCGGACCTCGCGATCATGCTGGGCAAGCTCGCCGGCTTCCTCGTGCTGATGCTCGTCGGCGGCCTGCTGATCGTGCCACGCGCGGTTCGCTGGATCGCCCAGCGCGCCCGGCGCGAGACCCTCGCGATCACCGCGCTCGCGGTGTGCTTCGGCACGTCGACGCTCGCCTCGCAGGCGGGTTATTCGGTCGCGCTCGGCGCGTTCATCGCCGGTGTGCTGATCGCGGAGTCGGGCCGCGGCCACGACGTGTTCCAGCTCGTCCTGCCGTTTCGCGACATCTTCGCGATGGTGTTCTTCGTGTCGGTCGGCATGACGATCGATCCCGCGGAGCTCGCGATCGAGGCGCCGCAGATCGCCGCGTTCACGGCCGTCGTCTTGCTCGCGAAGCCGGTCGCGATCTCGGTCGGCGTGTTCCTCGCCGGCCATGGCATCAACCCGGCCGTCCGTTCCGGCCTGTCGCTCGCACAGATCGGCGAGTTCTCGTTCGTGATCGCGACCGTCGCCGGCGGCGGCAGCCTGCTCGCGATCGCGGTCGGCGTGTCGTGCGCGACGACGCTGACCTCGCCCCTCTTGATCCGGAACTCGCAGGGAATCGCATCGTGGGTGTCGGCGCGGCTGCCACCGCGGATGGCGACCTTCGTCAGCTTCTACGAGTCGTGGCTCGCACGTCTGCGCTCACGCGAGGGCAGCACCTGGAAGCGCTACCGGCGCGGTGTCCTCGTGCTCGTCCTCGATGCCGGCGTGCTGGTGACCATCGTGATCGCCGCGTCGACCGTCGGGCCGGACCTGCTCGTCGACGCCGGGCTCACCGGTCATGCCATCCCGGCGGTGCTCCTCGCGGCCAGCGCGGTCCTCGCGGCACCGTTCGCGATCAGCATGATCCGCCGGATCGCATTGCTGTCGCGCCGGCTCGCGCTCGAGGTGATCCCCGCCGGCGAGCCTGTCGATCTCGGTCGCGCGCCGCGCCGCGCCCTGATCGTCACCTTCGAGCTCGCGATGTCGCTCGTGGTCGCGGTGCCGATCGTGGTCGCGGTGCAGCCCTTCGTGCCGGGCAGCCTCGCGCTCGTGCTGGTCGTCGCCCTCGTACTCTTGCTCGTGATGCGCCGCTCGATCGCCGACTTCGAGGGCCACGTCCGCGCGGGCAGCGAGCTCATCCTCGAGCTGATGTCACATCCCCAGGCCGACATGCCGCTCTCGCAGGTCGAGACGATCTTGCCCGGGTTCGGTGGCACTGCATCGGTCGCGCTCGGTTCGACGTCGCCCGCGATCGGTCGCTCGCTTGCCCAGCTCGATCTGCGTGCGCGCACCGGCGCCACCGTCCTCGCGATCGGGAGAGGCGAACACGGGCTCGCGACACCGTCGCCGACCGAACCACTGCAGGCCGGCGATGTACTCGCGCTTGCAGGTTCCGACGAGGCCATCGCCGCAGCGCGCCGCTTGCTGGCGACCGATACCGTGGCCACCGACGGCTGACCACAGAGACGTACTGCGGGGCCTGCACCGACACCCGGGACAAGAGTATCGTCGTGGCGGGGAGGTCCACGATGACCAAGTACACCACGGACGAGATCGGGCGGCCGGGGAAGCCACCGAAGCTGCGCCGCTTTCCTTGGCGGCTCTGGCTGTTCGCGCTGCTGATGACGGGCGCGGCCGGTGCGGGCGGTTACTTCGCGTGGCACTTCCGCGAGGAAGCCAAGGTCGGCGCCGACTGCAAGACCAGCTACGCGGCGCTGATGACCGAGAAGGGCGCGGCGCAGCAGGAGATCACGAACTGCAAGGCCACGCTGGCGAAGCAGACCGCCGACATGAAGACGTCGCTCGACAGCACCGCGATGAACGCGAAGACGCTCGAGCAACAGAACCAGCAGCTGTCGACGAACCTCAACGCCACCAAGGAGGAGCTCACCACGCTGCGCGAGCAGCGGGCCGAGACCGAGAAGCGGATGGCGGCGATCGAGGAGATCCAGAAGCAGTTCGCGAAGATGATCCACACCGGCACGATGAAGGTCACCTCGCGCCGCGGCAGCCTCGTGCTGTCACTGCCCGCCGAGGTGCTGTTCCCGTCGGGCGTCGCCGAGCTCTCGAAGGATGGCGAGATCAAGGTGATCGAGGTCGGCGTGACGTTGAAGCAGTTTCCGGATCGCCGCTTTCTCGTGATCGGGCACAGCGACAATCAGCCGCTGAAGAACAGCGTGTTCAAGGACAACTGGGAGCTGTCGACGGCGCGCGCACTCACCGTCACCCGGTTCCTCGTCCAGGCCGGCATGAACCCGAAGAATCTGTTACCCACTGGCGCCGGCGAGCATGACCCGCTCCTCGAGAAGGCATCCGCCAAGGAGCTCGCGCGCAATCGCCGGATCGAGATCGCGCTGCTACCCGCGATCAACGAGCTACCGCCGCTGCCCGCCTCGGTCACCGACGGCAAGACCGAGCCGCCAGCCGCGTCGACCGAGAAGACTGCTGACAAGAAGTGACATGTGGAGGGGCCGCACTCGCTGGTCCGACCTGACCGACGTTCGCTGATCGAGTGGCCGCTGGCTGTTCGAGTTGCCGGTGTTGTTTTGTGAGGTTTCAACCATGTGAGGTGGCATGCGCGCTGCTACCTGGAGCCGCATGCGGTGGCGGTCTCTCGTGGCGACGCTCGGCCTCACGACGCTCGGTCTGGCAGGCTGCACCAGCGGCGAGGGCGTCGGCGCCGACAGCGCGTCGGTGATCCTCGGCGAGAACGATCTCGTCCGCGTCGATCCGGCTGGCTCCAACGTGCCGGCCAAGTTCCGTCGCGTGATCGACGCGATCGGCCGGACGTCGCCGATGGGGTGCACGGCAACGCATCTCGGTGGTGGGCTCGCGATCTCGGCCGGGCATTGCTTCCGCGATGCGCAACCGCGCGAGGACGGGCTGCCGTGCGTGACGAAGTACGGGAGTCCGGTCACCATCGAGTGGGGCGTCCGCGGTGACCTCGACGCGCAGGGCTACCTGGTCTCGAACTGCACGCAGATCCTCGCGCTCGCCTACGATCCGCAGGGCGCGGATTACGCGATCATCACGGTCGATCCCGCGCCGCCGGCGTACGCGGGCCTGACCTTCGAGAATCCCGACGTCGGGCGCATGCTGACGCTCTTCAGCCATCCGCAGCGCCGGCCGCTGGAGTGGTCCGGAACGTGTCCGGCGGGCGAGCCGCGCTATCCGCAGGTCGTCAAGCACACCTGTGATAGCGAGCAGAGCTCGAGCGGCGCGCCGGTGCTCGACGATACCCGGGCCACGATCATCGCCATCCACAACGGCGGCATCGCCGACCAATACAACTTCGCGACCCCGATCGTCGACACGCCGCTCGCGGACTTCGTCGGCGGCGCTCCCACGCCACCGCCGCCCGTCGACGATCCGCCCGCAACCCCGCCCGCTCCAACGCCGACACCCGCCGACGGCGGCAACCTCGTCTACTTCAGCGAGACCATCACGGGCGGTCAGTGGCTCGAGGGCTATTACTTCGACGTCACCGGCAGCATCCGCGTGACGTTGTCCGGCACCGGCGACGTCGACCTCTACGTCCGTCGTGGCGCGGCGCCGACCTCGTCGACCTTCGATTGCCGGCCCTACGTGACAGGCTCGGACGAGACATGCTCGTTCACCGGAGCGGGCCGTTACTACATCGGCCTCGCCGGCGATGCGCCGGTGTCCGAGGTCGGCATCGAGGTCAACTACGACTGACCGCGGCAGGTCACGGGCAGTGCCTCGCCTTCAGCGACAGCGTGTCGAGGAAGAAGTTCGTGTGCAAGGTCGAGTCGTTCGTGCTCGTTGCGCGTAGCCGGATCGTCTGACCAGCGACGTTCGCGGTGAGCGTCTTGGTGAACGCCGTGAACGTCCCGACCGGCATCGTGTTGTTGAGCGACAGCACGGTCTCGATCGGCGTGCCGTTCGTCTGCACCACGTCGAGCCGGAACGTGTCGTAGACCGTGGTGCCGGCCGCCTCGTTCGTACCGACGACGTAGAAGCCGGTGATCACGACCTGATTCGTTGTCGGCGGGATCACGACGTCCTGGAACAGCTGATCGGTGACCGAGGCGGCGGCAGGCGTCGCGTTTTCGCCGGCGAACCCGCCGAGCCACGCCTTGTTCGGCGCGGAATGCGCGGTCAGGCCGTCCGCGGTGATGATCGGGAACGGCCCGCCCGAGATGTTCGGGATCGGTTGCTGCGTCCAGCCAACGCCCGTCGGCGTCAGATCGAACACCGGGTTGGCGAGCTTCTCGAACGCCGCGGGCACGCACGCATCGGGAGGCAGCGGCGCGGCATCCGCGATCACCGGCGCGGCATCGGGCGGTGGCGGTGGCGCATCGGGACGCGCGTCGACCATGCGGGCATCGACGAACGTCTCGGTCGCGTCCTGGCGAGCTGTACCGTCGACGGTCGCCGCGTCGGGATCGATTGTCGGGTTGCCGCCGCTGGCACAGCCCGCGCCGAACATCACACCCAGCAGCAGCGGCCGAACGGTCGTCATGCGCCGGATAGTTGTGCGGGGCGCCCGCCGAATCAACAACGATCTTCGGGCGGGCATCCCCCTCACCGTCCTCACACGGCCGCACCAGCCATCGCCCGCCGGGCCGCCGCTGCCGCCGGCTGCCAGCCCCCCCGGTAGACCCGCAGCCAGAACAGCCCTGCCCCGACGACGATCTCGAGCGCCAGGCCGATCCAGCCACCCACTGCACCGAGCCCCCAGTGGACCCCCAGGAGCCAGGTCAGGGGCGGGGTTGTCAGCCAGGCCGTGGCGATCCCGACGACCGCGGCGTAGCGCACGTCACTCGCGCCGCGCAGCACGCCGCGCGCGATCACGTTGGCGGCGTCTGCCACGATGAACAGCAAGCCGACGTGGAGCAGCGTGAGCGCACGCCCCGCGAGCACCGGATCGCCGGCGGCCATCGCGTCGGTCAGGATGCGACCGAGCGTGACGTACCCGACGAAGCAGACGCTCGCGTAGCCGGCGCCGAGCGCGAGGGCGCGCCGCGCGACGACCGGGACGAGCCCATCCTTGCCGGCACCGACCGCCTGACCGACGAGCACGGCCGCCGCTTCGGCGAGCGCGTGCGCGGGCAGGAACGAGACGTTGACCAGGTGGAGCACGAGCTGGTGCGCCGCCCCGTCGATGCCGGACATCCGCGCGATCAGCACGGTGAGGATCAGGAACGATCCGACCTCCATGATGAACTGCAGCCCGTTCGGCACGCCCTGCGCCCAGACGTCGCGCACCGCCGCCACCCGCCAGCGCAGGCCGCGCAGCTTCGCGCGCATCGGCCACGCGAGGACACCGAGCTCGGTCGCGTTGCCGAAGATCGTCGCGGTCGCGGCGCCCCCGACGCCCCAGCCGAGGCCGAGGATCAGCACGACGTCGAGCGCGATGTTGACCGCGTTGCCGGCGAGCGCCGCCCGCATCGGGGTGCGGCTATCGCCCTGACCGTAGCTCGCCTCGCGGAGCGCCGCGTAGAGCAGGAGCAACGGCGCACCGAGTGAACGGATCGCGAGGTACTCGGCGGCGAACCCGCCGGCACGTGGTGACGCCGAGACCCCTGCGAGCAGCGGGGCGACGAGCTGACCCGCGACGAGCGCGACGATGCCGAGCGCGAGCGCGATGCCGAGCGCGGCGCCCACGAGCTCGGGGATCCGATCGTGGCGATTCGCGCCGACCGCCTGCGAGACCAGCGTCTTCGCGCCGCGCAGAAGGCCGATGCCGAAGCACACGAACGCGAAGCCGACGACACCGGCGAGGCCGACGCCCGCGAGCTCGTCCGAGCCGATCTGCGCGACGAACGCCGTCGACGCGAGCGTCATTGTCGAGAACGACAGCATCGAGACCGTGATCGGCCACGCGAGCCGCAACAGCTCGCGGCCGGGTCGTTCGGTCCAGGTCAGAGTGGGAGATAACGAAACACGTGCAGAGACGGACATGACGCGTGCCCTCGAGGCGCAAGAGACCCTTCGGGGAGCCACGCTGGTTTCGACTTGGCCGAAACCAAGGACGAAAAAAACGGGCTCCAGGATTCATCCGGGAGCCCGCGGCAGGGAGTCGTTAGTCCTGGATCAAGCCAGGGATCGACGGGCTCGCCCACCGCGGGCACAGACCGAGTCGACGAAGCAGATCGTCGTCGGCTGGTGCATGTAGCGGTTGGCGATGCTCATGGTTTTCACTCTAGGCGCGTGCTCGCGAGGCCGTCAAGCATCGTATCTGCGACGCGACAAGAAATGACCGAGTGCTACGGTGCGAGGTACTTCACCGTCGCGGTCTCGCAGGTTTGGAGCGCTGCGGTCGCGGTCCGACCGGGTAGCGCGGTGAACTGCCAGCGCTCGGCATCGCGGACGATCGCGGCATCGAACGGCGCGAACGCGGTGCCCTCGCGCAGCGCGACCTTGGTGACGTGGCCATCGGGCGCGACGCAAAGCTCGAGCGAGGCGACGACCTCGGCACCGAGTCGCGCGCGAACCTGGTGGGCGATCCGATCGACGCTGGGCAGTCGCGGGTCGATCGCAGTCGGGAACACCGCGCGATCGACGGCCTCGGTGGGGAATTCGAGCTGGACGCTGGCGCGAGCGCCGCTCTCGCGATCGACAGGCATAGACCCGGTGGTGGCGCAGGCAACGAACGAGAACGTGGACAGCAGGGCGAGCTTCATCATGGATACTCCTGTGGCGGTAGCGCGACCGGCGGCCTCCCAGCACCGTTCGCAGGCGAGGACGCACTCAAGCGCCGTGCCACCGCGAATGCGCTCCAAGTCAGCGAACCTGCGAGCATGGCCGCTCGCGACTGGGCCCTTGCGACGCCCCATGCGGCGATCCACGGGTGTCGCAGCCGGGAATGGAGATCGAGCTGCCCTGGTTGACAGGCCGCCAGCCGGGCGGTTTGCTCCGGCCTCACCGAGATCACCTATATGTCTGATCGCCTCACCGAAGACGTCACCAAGCTGCAGACCCGGTTCAACACGCTCAAGGCCGAGGTCGGCAAGGTCCTGGTCGGCCAGGACGAGATGCTCCACCGGCTCGTGCTCGGCATGCTCGCCGGCGGCCACGTGCTGCTCGAGGGCGTCCCCGGCCTCGCGAAGACGCTCGTCGTCAAGACGCTCGCCGACTCGCTCGACGGGTCGTTCTCGCGGATCCAGTTCACCCCCGACATGCTGCCGGGCGACGTCGTCGGCACGCAGATCTACAACCCGCGCGAGGGAACGTACACGGTCAAGAAGGGGCCGGTCTTCGGCAACTTCATCCTCGCCGACGAGATCAACCGCGCACCCGCGAAGGTCCAGGCCGCGCTCCTCGAGGCGATGCAGGAGAAGCAGGTCACGCTCGGCGATCAGACGTTCAAGCTGACCGAGCCGTTCCTCGTGCTGGCGACCCAGAACCCGATCGAGCAGGAGGGCACCTATCCGCTGCCCGAAGCGCAGCTCGACCGCTTCATGCTCAAGGTCAAGGTCGGCTATCCGACGAAGGACGACGAGGTCAAGATCCTCGACCGCATGGCCGGCTCCGGCAGCGAGCCGAGCGCATCGAAGGTGATGGGCACCGACGAGATCCTCGCCGCCCGCGAGGTCGTGCGGCAGATCTTCGTCGACGACAAGGTCAAGCGGTACGCGGTCGACCTGGTCGCCGCGACCCGAGATCCCAAGGCCAACGGCCTGCCGCAGCTGACGACGCTGATCGACAACGGCGCCTCGCCCCGCGCATCGATCGCGCTGATCAAGGTCGCGAAGGCGCAGGCGCTGCTGAGCGGCCGCAGCTACATCTCACCGCACGACGTCAAGACCATCGCGCATGACGTGCTCCGCCACCGCATCCTCGCGAGCTACGAGGCCGAGGCGCAGGGCAAGACGACCGATCACGTGATCGCGCAGATCCTGGAGAACGTCCCGGTTCCCTGAGGTCACCAGTGCTGCCTGCCGAGATCGCGCAAGCCGTCAAGCGCATCCAGTTCATCACCGGCCGACATGTGTCGGACGTGATGGCGGGCGCGTACCTCTCCGTGTTCAAGGGACGCGGCATGGAGTTCGACGAGGTGCGACCGTACGTGCCCGGCGACGACATCCGCGCGATCGACTGGAACGTCACGGCGCGCACCGGCGAGCCGCACATCAAGCGCTTCGTCGAGGAGCGCGAGCTGACGGTGATGCTGCTCGTCGACGTCTCGGCATCGCAGGATTTCGGCTCGGGCCGCCGTAGCAAGCTCGAGGCCGCAACCGAGCTATCGGCACTCCTCGCGATGTCGGCGGTCGAGAACGGCGACAAGGTCGGCCTGCTGCTGTTCCACGGCGGCCCCGACCTCTACATCCCGCCACGCAAGGGCGGCAAGCACGCGCTCCGCGTGGTTCGCGAGGTGCTCGCGCGCGGCCAGACCGAGGCGGCCGGGGTCAGCTCGCGACGCGCGTTGCTCGAGCTGCCGCGCACGGTCCGCCGGTGGTTCGCGAAGCTGAAGAAGGACGCCGCCGCGCCCGCACCCGGGATGGAGCGAGCCAGCGAACGCTGGCGAGCGGGGACAGGCGACCCGACGCGGCGCGCGACGTCGATCTCGGCGGCGCTCGAGTTCTGTCGCAAGGTGCTGCCGCGGCGTGCGGTGCTGTTCCTGATCTCGGACTTCCTCGACGACGGGTACCTCCAGGTCCTCCGCCACGCGAACCGCAAGCACGACGTCGTCGCCGCGCTGATCACCGATCCGCGCGAGGCCGCGATGCCGCCGGCGGGCCTCGTCACGCTCGAGGATGCCGAGTCCGGCAAGACCCGGCTCGTCGATACCGGGTCCGCGGCGTTCCGCGACGAGCTCGCCACGCGCGCCGCGAACCGCCAGGCCCAGCTCCAGGATCAGCTGCGCGCGACTGGCATGGACCTCGTGGTGTTCGACGCGTCGGGCTCGATGGTCGATCCGCTGCTGCGGTTCTTCCGCGAGCGCGAGCGGAGGATCCACCGATGAGGCGTGCCGCGGTCCTGGCGCTTGCGGTCGCGGTCGCGGCGTGCGGCGACGATGCGCCGACCGAGTCGACCGAGGCGGTCGTGATCACGCCGGCGAAGGACGCGATCACCAAGACGGTCGAGAACGGGCCGGTCAAGGCGACGGTCAAGGTGTGGCCGCCGAAGCCCACGCTCGGCGATACGATCTACGTGCGGCTCGAGGTCGACGCACCGGCGGGCATCAGCATCGATGCGCCGTTCCAGGAAGCCGGCGATCAGCGGCTCGGCCGGTTCAAGGTCATCGGGTTCGTGCGCGATACCGCGCGCAAGCCGAACGGCGGCCAGCTCCACGAGCAGACGTACACGCTCGAGGCCCAGACCAGCGGCAAGCACCGCATCCCGCCGCTGCGGCTCGAGATGCTCGACGCGCGGCAGATCACCGGCCAGACCAGCGCGGAGAAGCCGGCGCCGCAGGAGATCTTGACCGACGAGATCCCGCTCGAGATCGCGCCGGTCGCCAGCGAGGCGGTCGCGGCCGAGCTCGCCCCGGCACGCGGCACGCTCGATCCCGATGTCGGCGGCACGAACTGGGTGCTGATCCTCGGGATCGCGAGCATCGCGGTGATGATCGGCTCGGGCTCGCTGCTCGCGATCCGCGCGATGCGGGCACGCCGTCGCCTCGAGCAGCAGCGCTCGGCGTACGACGAGGCGGTCTCGCACCTGCGCGAGCTCGAGCATCGCGGGGCACCCGACGCCGCCGCGGCGGACGCGTGGTTCGTCGAGCTCTCGGCGATCGTGCGGACCTATCTCGAGAAGCGCTACGACATCCGCGCGCCCGAGCTGACCACCGAGGAGTTCCTGCTGGTCGCGACCGCGCGCCCCGAGCTCGGCGAGCCGCATCGTTTGCTGTTGACCCAGTTCCTCGAGCGCTGCGACCGCGTGAAGTTCGCCGGCTATCGTCCGGATGCCGAGGAGTCGCTCGCGACGCTCGCCGCGGCGCGGAGCTTCATCGAGGACACCCGGCTCCAGCCGAGCATGGCCGCTGCACCCACCGCGAGGGCCGCATGAGGCCGGACTTCGCGCACCCGTGGTTCTTGCTCGCCGCGCTGCTCGCGCTGCCGGCGCTGTGGTGGTCGCGGCGCAGCGCCGGGCGCGTCGTGTTCTCGTCGTTGCGCGCCCTGCCCCTCGGCGGGCAGACCTGGCGCACGCGCATCGCGTGGATGCCTGACGTCATGCTCGCGCTCGCGGTGGTCGCGCTCGCGATCGCGATCGCGGGCCCGCGCGCCGGCGACAAGACGAGCCGGATCCGCCGCGAGGGCATCGCGGTGATGATGGCGGTCGACATCTCGGGCTCGATGCGCGCGCTCGATCTCTCGCAGCGCAACCGCGAGCTCACGCGCCTCGACGCCGTCAAGCAGGTGTTCGAGCAGTTCGTGCTGGGCGGCGGCAAGCTCGCCGGGCGCCCCGACGACGCGATCGGGCTGGTCGCGTTTGCGCGCTACGCCGAGACCCGCAGCCCGCTCACGCTCGACCACGGGAACCTCGTCACCGCCGCGCGCTCCCTCGACTTCGCGCCCGAGGGTGAGGATGGCACCGCGATCGGTGCCGGACTCGAGCTCGCCGTCCAGCGGCTCGCCGAGTTCACGACGCGCAGCCGGATCGCGATCCTGTTGACCGACGGCGAGTCGAACGTCCACGAGATCAACGAGGACACCGCGATCGAGGATGCGATCAAGGCGGGCATCAAGGTCTACACGATCGGAGCCGGCACCAATGGCATCGCGCCGGTCCGCGTCGACGTCGGCGGCGGGCGCACCGAGCTGATGCAGACCCAGGTCTCGATCGACGAGGCCACGCTCCGCAAGATCGCCGACAAGACCGGTGGCCAGTACTTCCGGGCCACCGACAACGCGAGCCTCGCGCGGATCTATGCCCAGATCGACAAGCTCGAGCGCGCCACCTTCGAGGAGGAACGGTTCTCGGAGTATCACCAGTTCTATCCGTGGTTCGTCGGGCTGGCGATGGCGCTTGTCGTCCTCGCGTTCCTGCTGCGCGGCACCGTGCTGCGGAGGCTCCCGTGATCTTCGACTGGGACTTCGCGCACCCCGAGCGCGTGCACCTGGTGTGGCTCGCGATCGCGATCGCCGGCGGGCTGTTCGCGCTCGAGCTGCGGTCGCGCACCGCGCTCTCGGCGTTCCTGTCGCCGGTGATGCAGCGCCGGCTGACCGCGCAGGCCAGCCCGACCCGCGTGATCGTCAAGCTCGTGCTCGTGCTCGCCGCGATGCTCGCGGCCGTGTTCGCGGTGATGCGGCCGCAGGCCCGCGGCGTGACCGAGACCGTGACCACGTCGCGCCACGCCGCCGACGTGATGTTCGCGCTCGACGTGTCGCGTTCGATGCTCGCCGAGGACACCGCACCGAACCGGTTCGCGCGCGCGAAGGCCGAGATCGGCCAGCTCGTCTCGCGCCTCGACGGTCACCGCGTCGGGCTGATCGCATTTGCCGGCCGCGCGGCGCCGATGTGCCCGCTGACGCCCGACCACTCGTTCTTCCGGACCGTGCTCGCGACCGTCGATACCCGGAGCGCCGGCCGCGGCGGCACCCGGATCGGCGAGGCCATCAAGGCGGCGCTTCGCGGCTTCCCGGCTGGCCCCGGCGCAAAGCTCATCGTGCTGATCAGCGATGGTGACGATCAGGATCCATACTCCGAGGAGGCGGCGAAGGCCGCGCGCGACGCCGGCGTCAAGATCATCACGGTCGGGCTCGGCAGCGAGGACGGCACGCAGATCACGCTGACCGATCCGCAGACCGGCGCGAAGACCACGCTGATGCACGAGGGCGCGCCGGTGATCAGCAAGCTGAACGGCGAGCAGCTGCGCAAGGTCGCGCTGATCACCGAGGGCGCGTACATCCCCGCCGGCACCTCGGCGATCGATCTCGACTCGATCATGGAGAGCCACGTGCAACCGATCGTCAAGCAGGCGGCCGACTCGGCGGTCCGGGTGATCCCCGCCGAGCGCTACCCCTGGTTCGTGCTCGCCTCGCTCGCGTGCTTGCTCGCCGCGCTGTGGGTCGGCGCCGGTGCGGGCGAGCGGAGGGCCGCATGAGGCGCGTGGTCATGGTCATGATGCTCGCCTTGATCAGCGTCGGCTGCGCGCGTGGCGAGTACCGCGAGGCACGCACGAAGTACAACGCCGGCGTGAGCGCGCTCGCGAAGGGCGACTTCGAGGCCGCGGTCAAGGCGCTGCTCGAGGCGCGCAGCCAGGCCGGCGTCGACCCCGAGCTCCGGTTCCGCGCGGCCTACGATCTCGGCATCGCCTATGCCGCGCATGCGGAAAAGATCCGGCGCGAGCCGATGATTGACGCCGGCGATCTCGCGAAGGCACTCGAGCTCGCGCAGCAGGCGACCTCGTGGTTTGCCGACGCGAGCCGGCAGCGGCCGAACGATGCCGACACGAAGCAGAACCTCGCGATCGTGCGCACCCGCGTGCAGGCGATCTCCGACGAGCTCCGCAAGGGCGAGGGCAAGCTCGAGGCGCGCATCGAGCGCGCGATCACCGAGCAGCGCGGCGTGCTCGATGGCATTCGTGACGCGTGGCTCGCGATCAAGAAGGCGGGCGGCAGCGATCCGCTCGCGCAGCAGGGGTCGCTGACGCACCTCGCGGATCTCGAGCGCGCGATCGTCGCCGAGGTCGGGGCGATCAGTGACGTCGCCGCCGACGAGATCGACGCGATCGGTAAGAAGCCGGAGGACAAGCGCACCGACGAGGAGAAAGTCCGCGTCGTCCAGCTCAAGAACATCGATCTCTATCTCCTCGAGAGCCGCAACCGGATCGCCGAGGCGCGGCGCAAGCTGCAGGACCTCGCCGCCGAGGATGCGCTCGGCAAGGCCGAGGCGGCACTGATCGCGCTCAAGCGCGCCCGCGAGCAGCTGCTCGATCCGATCACCGTGCTCCGCGCGGTTGCCCAGGACGAGCTCGAGCTCGTGCGCGACACCATGCAGGGCGGCGCCGGCGATATGATCGGTCTCGATCCAGCCGCAAAGGCCGACGCGGCGACCGCGACGCCGGTGTGGCTCGAACCCGCGGTGCTCGCCGACCGCCAGGGTGGCCTGCGCGATCGCCTCGAGGAGGTGCGCGCTCGCCTCGCCGCCGCGAGCGAGTCGCCACCCCCGCCCAGCGAGCCCGGTAAGCCCGCCGATCCGCAGCAGGAGAAGCTGCTCGCGCGCGTCAAGACCGCGCTGCCGTCGGTGATCGAGGCGAGCGGTGCGATGGACCGCGCACGCCAGGCGCTCGCCGAGCGGCAGCTCGAGCCGGCACTCGATCACGAGCGGGTCGCGCTGGTCGCGCTCGCGCGGGCGATCGAGGAGTTCGCCGATCTCAAGCAGACGATCGAGCTCGCGTACGGTGACCAGCAGCAGATCCTCGGGCTGCTCGCGCCCGAGGCGAAGACGATGCCCGCCGCCGCGCGCGCGAAGGAGACGCGTGATGCGCTCGCACGCAACGTCGCGCGGATGACGCGCCTGCAAGGCCTGATCGCCGACGAGGGCGCGAACCTCGCCGCGCAGGAGCAACAGCTCGCCGCGCAGGCCGCCGCCGCACCACCAACGGGCTCCGGCAGCGCAGCGGGCAGCGTCGCTCCCACGACGCCGGCTGCCCCGGCCGATCCGGCCGATGCCGCGAAGGCCCAGGCCGACGCCGCGAAGCAGCAGCTCGAGAGCGCGAAGCAGCGCCTGCAGCGCGCCGAGGAGCTACGGGGCCAGGCACAGGTCGCGCTCGGCAAGCTCGACACCGCGCTCGCGAAGGCGGGCGAGCCACTGCCGCCGGCGACCGAGGCCAAGCAGCGGATCGAGGAGATGCGCAAGCTGTTCTTCTCGGTGATCGAGCACCTCCAGCAGCTGATCCGCGATCAGGGCGAGACTCGCGATCAGACGTCGGCGACATCCAGCGAGGACTCGTTCGCGCGCGCGCCGAAGCTGCCAAACCTCGTGACCCGCGAGGAGGAGCACGGCGCGATGGCGAAGGCGATCAACGAGGCGCTCGCCGCGCAGGCTGACGAGACGGCGAAGAATCCGCAGCAAGCGCAGCAGGCCGGTGGACCCGACGCCAAGGCGCTGGCGTCCGCGGCGGACGAGGTCCGGCTCGCTGGCGGTGCGATGACCGACGCGCGCGGCACGCTGGTCAAGGCGAAGGACTCGACGACGTCGAGCGAGAGCCTCGCACCGGCGGTCAAGAGCCAGGCCCAGGCGATCGAGCACCTCGAGAACGCGCTGCGACTCCTGCAGCCGCCGCAGCAGAACAAGAACGACCAGCAGCAGCAGCAGCAGCAGCAGCAACAGCAGCAGCAGCAGCAGCAGCAACAGCAGCAGTCACCGGCGGGCGCCGGCCAGACCGCGCGCGATCAGGACGCCCAGCAGCAGCGCAAGCGACGCGAGCAGGCCGACAGCTCCGATCAAGTCGAGAAGGACTGGTGATGCGTCTCGTCTCTGTCGCCCTGCTCTGCCTGGCCGTCACTGCCGGGGTCGCTCACGCCCAGACGCCGGTCGCGCAGTTCCGGCTCCAGGACCAGCCACACGTCGACGTGCCGTTTCACCTCGACGTGATCGCCGAGGGCTTCGAGGAGACTCCCGCGATCGCCCAGCCCAAGCTCGAGATCGCAGGCGCGACGGTGACGCCGGTCGGTGTGCAGCCCAACGTCTCGCGCAGCATCCAGATCATCAACGGGCGCCGGATCGACGCGACGCGCGTGACGTGGGTGATGCGGTGGCGCGTGCTGACCGCGAAGCAGGGCGTCCTCAAGGTGCCGTCGCTGACGGTCAACCAGGGCACGAAGCAGGCGGTCGTCGGCAGCGCGGACATCGAGGTCGAGGTCGTGCCGGTCGCCGACGACATGAAGCTCGCGCTCGAGCTTCCCGACCGGCCAGTCTTCGTTGGCGAGACCGTCCCCGCGAAGCTGGTGTGGTTGTTCCGGCGGCAACCCCAGCAGAACCCGAAGTTCTCGGTACCGCTGATGAGCCTCGACACGTTCACGATCAGCAACGCACCGGTGACCGGGAACCGCGATGGCATCGAGCTCGCGGTCGGCGCGAAGACGATCAAGATGCCCTACACCGTCGATCGCGCGACGGTTGCCGGCGTCGAGTACAACCGGCTGACGGTCGACTTCTACGTCGCGCCGCGATCGGTCCCGACCGGTGGCAAGCTCGAGATTCCGCCGTCGTCGGTCGCGGTCGCGCTGCCGGTCGGCCGCGCCAACTTCTTCGGCGAGGCGCCGAGCCGGCTGTTCCGCGCCACCGACACGACGCGCACGCTCGAGGTCAAGCCGCTGCCGGTCACGGACCGCCCGCCGAGCTTCGCCGGCGCGGTAGGCGATCAGTACTCGATCGAGGTGCGCACGAGCCGCTCGGTCGTCCAGCTCGGCGAGCCGGTGCAGCTGGACATCACCGTGAAGAGCAACCAGCGCCTCGACGCGCTCGCGCTCGGCAAGCTCGACACCGAGGGCCGGTTGCCGAAGGACAAGTTCACCGTCCCCGACGAGCCCGCGACCGGCGAGCTGTCCGAGGACGGCAAGGCCAAGACGTTCAAGGTGATCGCGCAGGTCACCGGGCCCGCGACCGAGGTGCCCGCGATCGCGTTCTCGTACTTCGACCCGACGAAGGGCAGCTATCAGAAGATTCACTCCGAGCCGATCGCGCTGTCCGTCAAGGGCGGCAGCGTCGTCGGCGCCGGCGACGTCGTCGCGAACGCGCCGGCGAAGCGGCCGGTCACCGAGACCGCGAGCGATCTCGATCCGGTCAAGGCGGACCTCGCGCTGTCGACGCCAGGTGCGGTCTCCGATCATCCGCTCCGCGGCACCCTGCTGTGGATCCTGATCGGCCTGCTCTACGTTGTGCCGCTCGCACTCCTCGGGTTCCGCAGCTGGCGCGTGCGCACCGCCGGTCAGCGCGAGGAGGCCGCCGAGGTGCGGACGGCACGCCGCCGCGTCGAGGAGCTGCTCGATCGATCGGGCACCGCACCCGCACGCGAGCTCGCCGGGCCGCTCGCCGCCGCGCTGCGCGATCTGTCGCGCGTGCTCGACCGCAACCTCGAGCCGTCCGACGCGGCACTGCTCGCGCAGCTCGAGACCGAGAGCTTCGCGCCCGAGGCAGCGGGCCGCCCACTCTCGACGGATCTGCGCTCGAACGCCGCCGGCCTGATGCGGCGCTGGCTCACCGAGTCGCGGCGCGGTCGACTGACGCCGGCGGGCAAGGGCCGCAAGCACGCAGCAGTCGCGAGCCTGCTCGTGCTCGGCCTCCTGCCGTCGACTGCACGCGCCGACGCACTGTCCGAAGGTCGCGCCTTCTACCAGGAGGCGATGGAGCTCGCCGGCGATGCCACTGGCCGCAAGAACGCATTCGCGCGCGCTGCGGTCGCGCTCGGCGAGGCTGTCCGCCAGCATCCCGATCGCCCGGAGCTCCTCGCCGACTGGGGCAACGCCGCGCTCGGCGCCGGTGACGTCGCGACCGCCACCCTCGCGTACCGCCGCGCGCTCGCCCTCGACGGCCGCAACGCCCGAGCACGTCACAACCTCGAGTGGCTCCGCGGCAAGCAGCCCGATGCGCTGCGGCCGATCGCGAGCGCGGGTGCCACCGACACGCTGCTGTTCTTTCACCAGTGGCCCCGCTCGCAGCGCCTGCTCGTCGGCGCGTGCGCGTTCGCGATCGCGATCCTCTTGCTCGTGCCGTGGACGGCACGGCGTCGGCGCGGGATCGCCGCGATCGCGGTGCTGCCACTCGCGGTATGGATCGCGATGGTCGTCTCGGTCGTCGCCGAGGATCGCAACCGCGATGACGCCGTCGTCATGGATGGCGTCGTGATCCGCGCCGCCGATAGCGCAGGTGCGCCGGCCACGCTCGGCCAGCCGCTGCCACGCGGTGCGGAGGTCACGATCCTCGAGCGGCGCGATGCATGGACGCGGATCCGGATCGCGAGTGGCGCATCTGGTTGGGTCCCGGCCGGCGCCGTCGAGCCCGTGCTGCGCTGAGTACACGACCGGGAGCCATCGTCCCGTTCGCACCGATCTCGTGAGATCGTGAGCCGTGCGACCAACTGTCTGGTTCCTCGGCTGGCTCCTCGGCCTCCTGCTCGCAGCCGGCTGCCCGCCCGCGCGCCCTGCCCCGCAAACTCCGATCCAGCCTGGCACGCCGGTGCGTCCCGGTGGCCCGACTGTCGCGTGGACGCGGGTGTCGACCGCGGCCGATCTGCCGCCGCCGCCCCGGCCCGGCAGCTACCAGATCCACATGATCGACGTCGGTACCGGCCTCGCGATCCTCGTCCGCGGCGCAGACTTCGCGATGCTCTACGACGCCGGCACGAACGATCGCGACGAGCGACCGATGCGGGTCGCTGCCTACCTCGCCGCCGTCCTCGGGCCATCGGGCGACGAGCTCTGCGTCCCCGAAGGCAGCCCGCCGCCGACGAGCCGCACGCGCATCGATCACGTCGTGCTGAGCCACCCGCACCTCGATCACGCCTCCGCGCTCGATCTCGTCGTCCACTGCTACGATGTCGTGCGGTTCTGGGACTCCGGCCGCGTCAACGACACCGTGTTCTATCGCGAGCTGCTCTCCGGCATCGCGGCGTCGACGGTGACGAGCTACCACACGGCCGCGTCGGTGCCCGACGATCACGCGGTGGAGGTCAAGGGCCTCTCGGTCACGCTGCCACGCTGGGAGCGATTCAGCGAGGGTGACACCGTCGAGCTCGGTGCCGGGGCGCGATTTCGCATCCTGCACGCCGAGGCCAAGGCCCATCACGATCCGAACCAGAACTCGGTCGTGCTAGCGGTCGACCTAGGCGGCATCAAGCTGCTGCTCGTCGGCGACGCGGAGTCGGGCGATCGCAAGGACCCGAGCTATCCACCAGGTGACGTCGAGGAGTTCCTGATCGCTTCGCACCCCGAGCAGATCCGCGCCGACATCCTGCAGGTCGGCCACCACGGATCGATGACGTCGAGCCGGCGCGGCTTCATCGAGATGGTGCGCCCGCGACTCGCGTTGATCTCGAGTGGCCCGAAGCGCTACGGCAAGATCACGCTGCCAGATCGCGAGGTGCTCGACGAGCTCGGCCGTGTGGGTGCGACCATCCTGCGCACCGACGAGCACGACGCTGCATGCCCGGTCACCGGGCGGATCGGCGGCGATCGCGGACCCGGCGGTTGCGACAGCTGGGTCATCACGATAGATCAAGCCGCACGATGACCCGCCGCCTCTATCACGACGATGCGTACCTCCGGCGCTTCGAGGCGGAGGTCGTCGCGCTCGCGAGCTGGAAAGGCAAGCCAGCCGCGATCCTCGATCACACGGCGTTCTATCCGGAAGCCGGAGGCCAGCTCGGCGATCGCGGCACGCTCGCGGGCGCGACCGTCATCGACACCCAGGAGCTCGACGGCGCGATCGTCCACGTGCTCGACGGCGAGGCGCCCGCGATCGGGACCATCGTCACCGGCGAGCTCGACTGGGCGCGCCGCCGCCAGCACATGGCGCAGCACACCGCCCAGCACCTGCTGTCGGGGACGCTCCTCGAACGCGCGACCGCCCCGACGGTGTCCGCGCGCCTCGGCGAGTCGTCGTTGACGATCGACCTGACGCGCGATCGGATTCCCGACGCCGAGGTCGCCGCCGCCGAGGACCTCGCGAACGATCTGATCGACGACGACCTCGCGATCCGCGCGTGGTTTCCGAGCGCCGACGAGCTCGCGCAGCTCGATCTCCGCCGCGATCCCAAGGTCGACGCCAATATCCGGGTCGTCGCGATCGGCGACTACGACTTCTCGCCGTGCGGCGGCACCCACTGCGCGCGGACCTCGCAACTCGCCGCGATCAGGATCACGAACACCGAGCGCTACAAGGGCATGACGCGCGTGACGTTCACGACGGCTCGCCGCGGCCGTGGCGAGCTGTTCACGCGCGATCAGGTGCTGCGCGGACTCGCGAGCACGTTCTCGTGCGGTCCCGCCGAGGTCCCTGCGGCGGTCGACAAGCTGCGGCGCGACGCCGAGGCCGCCGGCACGGAGATCGCGAATCTTCGCAGCCGGCTCGCGACCGCGATCATCGCGCAGCTCACCGGTACGGGCGCCGCGATCGTGGCGGTCCCCGCGGATGCCGAGCTGTTGCGCAGCGTCGCGGCGAAGCTCGTGGCCAGCGGTCGTGACGCGATCCTCTGCGCGCCGGAGCCCGAGGGCGGGCATGTCGTGCTCTTCCGGGCCGCCGGCTCGCAGCTCGATTGCGGTGCGCTGTGGAAGCAGATCGCGGCGCGTGCCGGTGGCCGGGGCGGCGGCAAGCCGGATCGTGCGGAGGGCCGGTTGACGATGCCGGTCGCCGACTGGCCTGCGCTGATCGACGAGCTCTGGCCGTCGACCCAACCGTCGGCCTAGCGATCGAGCCAGCGCAGCAGCGCGTCGCTGCGATCGGCCGGGAAATCGACGCCGGGCTGGGCCATCGCCTCCTCGGGGCCGTGCCAGTCCGAGCCCCCGGTACACACCAGGCCTAGCTCGTCGGCGACCTTGATCCAGCGCGCTCGCTCGCGGGCGTCGTAGCCGCCGTAGAACGCCTCGACGCCGGTCAGCCCGGCATCCTTGAGCCGCCGCAGCATCGGTGCGCTGCGCTCGTCGTAGAGGTGCGGGTGCGCGAGCGACATCGCCGCCCCGGCTGCGCGGCCGACCTCGATCGCGTCGACGAGCGGCAGCGCGCTGTGCGGCACGTCGACCGGACCGCGGTCGAACAGGTGGCGCGAGAACGCATCCTTCATCGAGCTCGCGGCACCGCTGGCGACCATCGCGCGTGCGAGATCCGGTCGGCCGACCGAGCGGCGGTCCGCTTCTGCAAGCAGGGTCTCGATGTCGACGTGGATTCCGCGCTGCGCGAGCCGCGCCGCCATCGTGCGAAGCCGGTTCTTGCGCGCGACCCGCACGGCGGCGAGCCGGTCGTCGAGCAGCGCCCAGTCGCCCCCACGGTCGTACGCGAGCACGTGGACGGTGCGCCCGTCGTCGTCGCACGACATCTCGACCGCGCGGATCGCACGCATCGTTCCGCCGTCCCGGCTGCCGACCCGGCCAGCACCCGCGCTGGCGATCGCACTGCCCGCGCAGGTGTCGTGATCGGTGAGTGCGAACACCTCGATCCCACGCTCGCCGGCACGCGCGACGACGCGCTCGGGCGGCTCGGTGCCGTCGGAGCACGTCGAGTGGCAGTGCAGCTCGAATCGCATCGGCGCCTGTATAGCAGCCGCAAGCAGGCGCTTCGTCGACGCGAGTAAGGAATTGTAGGCAGGTCCCGACGACGCGGCTCTGCTAGAATCGACAGCTGGATGGGAACTCAGGGGGCCCACGCGCCCACGCGGCTCGGTCGCTACGAGCTGCTCGCGCGTCTCGCGACGGGCGGCATGGGCGAGATCTTTCTCGCACGCCTCGAGGGTGCCGCCGGGTTCGAGAAGCTGTTCGTGGTGAAGCGGATCCTGCCGCACCTCGCAGATGACGCGCGGTTCCGCGGGATGCTGATCGCCGAGGCGCAGATCGCGTCGAAGATGTCGCACGCGAACATCTGCCAGGTCTACGAGCTCGGCGAGACCGCCCGGCAGCTCTTCATCGTCATGGAGTATCTGGAGGGCATCTCGATCCTCCCGCTGCTCCGGCGCTCGTCGAAGGAGAACCGGCCGCTCGACCTCGGCTTCGTCGCCGGCATCATCCAGCAGACCACCGACGCGCTGCACTACGCGCACGAGCTGAAGGATCGCAACGGCGAGCTCATGGGCGTCGTCCATCGCGACGTCACGCCCGCGAACATCTTCCTGACCGAGTCGGGCGTCGCGAAGGTGCTCGACTTCGGCATCGCGAAGGTCAAGGACGCGTCCGCGCATACCCAGACCGGCGCCGTGAAGGGCAAGTACGCGTACATGGCTCCCGAGCAGCTGCGCGGCGGCTCGGTCGACCGCCGCGCCGACGTGTTCGCCCTCGGTGTCGTGGCGTACGAGATGCTGGCGCTGCGCCGGCTGTTCCAGCGCAAGACCGACTACCTGACGTTTCGCGCGGTGATGGAGCAGCCGATCCCGGATGTCCGGCGATACCGCGCCGACGTGCCCGACGCGCTTGCCGAGGCGATCGCGCGCGCCCTCGATCGCGATCCCGATCAGCGCTACGCGACCGCACGCCAGCTCGGCACCGCGCTGCTCGACGCGATCGGCAAGCGACCGTGGAGCCAGGGCGAGCTCAGCGACTTCGTTCGGACCGAGTTCGCGGAGGAGATCGCGAAGCGCAGCAGCGACGTCGCGCACGCGATCGGACGCAACAAGCCGGGTGCGCACCCGGGCCGCGCGACGACGATGCCGATGATCGCTCCCGAGGAGTGCCCGGAGCCGGGAGACGCGGACTACGACGAGGACGAGTTCCCATCGGTCGAGTCCACGGTGAGTGACTCGCCTCCGCTCGAGGCGATGCGCGCCCTGCGCGACTCGAGCCCGAACGCCGAATTCCAGGGGCAGACGCCGCCCCCGTTCGGCGGCGAGTCGAACACGAACGTTTCGGGGCTGAGTCCGCTGACCGGGATGCAGCCGCACCTCGGAACGGTGGTGGCGAAGCGCAGCCTGGTGTGGCCGCTGCTCGCGATCGCGATGGTCGGGATCGCCGGCGCCGCGCTGTTCCTGGTGTGGCGGCAGATGCAGAACCAGCAGCCACCGCCGATCGTGAACATCACGACGACGCCCGCGAACCTCGCAGCGCCCGCCGCGGTCGTCACGCCGGAGCCGACGACGGAGCTAGCCGGTGGCTCTGCCAGGGAGCTAGTGGACCCGGCAAACACTCAGGTGGCCGAGCTGACCACCGACCCGACCGACCCGACGACCGACAAGCCGGCGAAGGCTGGCGTCACGAAGGCGGTCGTGCGGCCGAAGAAGCAAGCGTCGCCCTACGACGTCGCGATCCAGGGGAACAAGCCGAAGATCAATCGCTGCGCGCAGGAGCATGGCGTGCCACCGGGTAATGCGCGGGTCGTGATCGTCGTGCTGCCCAGTGGCAAGCCCAAGACGGTGTCGCTCGAGCCAGCCGCGCTCAACAGCACGCCGCTTGGCACCTGCATCCGCAATGTCCTCTCGGGCGCGACGTTCCCGTCCGCGAAGGACGAGATGCAGGTCGCGGTCGCGCTCAAGTCGAACTGACGCCTAGGCAGATCAGACCGCGAACAGCTTCGCCACGCGCGGGATCTCCGCGCAACACCGGTTGCGCCCCTCGGCTTTGGCGCGGAACAGCGCGACGTCGGCCGCCTCGATCAGCGTCGCCGGATCGACCTCGAGGCGTGGCGCGACCGTCGCGACGCCCGCGCTGATCGTGACGACGTCACTACAACGCGAGGTCGCGTGCGGCAACTTCAGATTTTCGACACACGCACGTGTCCGCTCCGCGACCGCAAACGCGCCTTCCGTACTCGTGTCGGGGAGCAGCGCGACGAACTCCTCGCCGCCGTATCGCGCGATCACGTCCGATGCTCGCTGCAGGCTCTTCGTCATTGCCTCGGCGACGTTCTTCAGTCGCAGGTCACCGCCGAGGTGGCCATAGAGCTCGTTCAGCGCGTGGAAGTCATCGAGGTCGAGCATGACCAGCGAGAGCTGGGTGTGATTGCGCGCGGCCCGCTTCCACTCGATCTGCAGCAGCGTGTCGAAGTGCCGGCGGTTCGCGATGCCGGTGAGCTGGTCGATGCACGCGATGCGCTCGAGATCGGTCTTTGACTTCTCGAGCCGGCGCGCGCGCGTGGTCAGTCGCTGCTCCTGCGAGAAGTGGCGTAGCCGTTCACCGCGCAGCCGCATCGCGACGCGGACACGCGCGAGGAACTCGATCGCCCGCAGCGGCTTGGTCATGAAATCCTGCGCGCCGCTGTCGAGCGCATCGCGGACCGCGGCTGCGTCGGTGCGACCGGTCACGATGATGATCGGCACGTTGGGGAGCAGCGCGACGAGACGACGGCAGATCTCGATGCCGTGCACGTCGGGCAGCTCGAGCTCGAGCAGGATCAGATCGAGGTCGGTCGCGACCTCGGCGACCCGCAGCGCCTCGGCGCCGCAATCGACGAACCGTGGGTCGACACACCCGAGCTCGCGCAGCAGGTGACAGCACAGATCGCGGTTCTGCAGATCGTTATCGATGACGAGCACGTTCACGTGCGGCCTCTCTGCGAGGCCCACGCAGCTCGCACGGTGATAGCGAATCCCATGCATCAGACCTGTTCAGCAAGCGTGCCAACTCGAGGGACCGTATGGCCGCACCTACGTTGCGCGCGCCGCGAACGCTGCGCGCGGCGTGACGCGACCGCACAGCAACCCGAACACATCCATGGAGTTGCCACGCGCTCGAGAGCAATCGTGCCCCACCGTGCGATGACGTCGTAGCTCAGAGCTCGCGCTCGAGGAGCTCGCGATGGTACTCGCCGAGTGCGCGCTCGTAGCCGTCGAACGCGTTGGGCCGTGCGGCGTCGATCGCGCACCCGAGCATCGCCGCGAGCGCGGCGCGTGGATGACCGGCGTCGGCGAGCGCCAGCGCGAGGAACGCCGCGAACGCCGGATAGCCGGGATCGTCCGCGATCGCCTGCGCGAGCAGCGCGACGGCCTCGTCTGCGCGGCCGACGTTGCGCAGCGTCGAGGCGTAGCCGACCAGGAACCGCCGGCGCAGCGCCGTCGGCACGCCGAGCTGGTACGCGAGATCGTAGTGCCGGATCGCGACGCGCTCGGCACCGGCGCGGTCGTGGCCATACGCCGCCTCGATCTGCGCGAGCACGTCGTCCGGCGTTTCGACCACGATCACGCGGGCCGCGGCGAGGTGCTCGTCGTGACGGCCGGCCTCGCGGAGCGCGCGAACATCGTCCGCCGTCATCGCGGGCTCCGCTTGCGCCGCGGCTTCGCGGGCTTGCTCGATTTCGGTTTCGGGACCGGCTTCGCTTCCGTGCGCTTCGCCTTCGCCGCGGGTTTGCGCGTTGGTTTGCTCGGCTTCGGCTTCGCGCGCTTGATCGGCTCGGGCGGCGGCTCGGGCGGCGGCTCGTGCCCGAGCGCGACGATCCGCGCGTACTCCGCTGCGGTCGCGGGCTGCACCGACAACCGCATGCCGCGCTTGAGGACGACCATGTTCGCGAGCGAGGAATCGGCGCGCATCCGCTCGAGCGAGACGAAGTACGGGAACGTCTCGACGTACGTGACGTCGACGCAGTCCCAGATCGGTTTCTCGCGGGTCGCCTTCTCCGCGAAGTACGGGCTGCGCGGATCGAACTGGGTCTCGTCGATGACGCCCGTGCGGACGACCCGCGCGAGCCCGGCGACGCCTGGCGGATCGACGCTCGAGTGGTGGAACAGCACCTCGTCGCCGACCTGCATCGCCCGCATGTTCGCGCGCGCCATGTAGTTGCGCACGCCGCTCCACGGCTCGACGCCGACGCGCTCGAGGTCCGCGATCCCGAACTGATCGGGCTCGGACTTCATCAGCCAGAACTGCTTGCCCATCGCCGCGAAGCTACACCCGCTTGCCGACCTCGAGCGTGTGGACCGGCACGTCGCGTGCGGCTCGGTGCGCCTCGTCGGCGAAGCCCGTCAGGTTGACGTTGAACGAGAACTGCGAGGGTGCGTCGAGCGGGCGGAAGAAGTCGTCGAAGTGGGTGGCGACGATCAGCTTCGGATCGAGCGCGCGGACCACCCGCTCGACATAGCGTGGCGTGAACCGGCGCCCCGAGATCCCGCAGAGAAACGCGTCGACGCCGCGATCCACGATCTCGTCCTCGAGTAGATCCGCCGAGCCCTGGTGGTAGAGCCGCCAGCCAGCAACCTCGATCGCGATCCCCCAGACCTGGCCGCACTTGTAGGCCTGCGGGATCAGCTCGTCGACGTGATCGCAGGTCAGCTCGCCGGAGTACGGGATGCCGAGCCCGAGCTGCAGCTTCGAGTGCACGCTCGGCACGAAGTGAAACCGGAACGGCCCGACCTCGTAGCTGCGGCGCGGCTCGACGACCACCGCGCGCTCGGCGAGCCCGTGCAGCTGCATCAGGTGGGCGAGTGACGTCGAGCCGTAGACCGGGCAACCGAACCGCCGCGCGATCTCGGGGACGTCGAGGGCGTGATCGAAGTGGGTGTGCCCGACGAGCACCGCATCCGCACGATCGATCCAGCGCGCGACCGCATCGGCCGACGGCGGCACGATACGCCGGCGCACCAGCGACCCGAACGATAGCCGCGTCACGTACGGATCGATCCAGATCACGGTGCCCTGGTAGGCGATCCGGAAGCCGGCGGTGCCGATCCAGGTCAGCTCGAGTCCCGGCGGCAGCGGCGAGACCGTCGGCCACGCGAGCTGGGTCGCGGTCGTCTGATCGCTCCGTTGCTGGCGGCGTGCCGTTGCGAGGTATGCGGCACCGGCAGCGAGATGACCGAGCGGCCCGAGATGAAGCGAGCCAGCGGACGCTGGCGAGCGGGGACGGCGCACGACGTGATTATGCACCAGGGGCGCCAGCGCCTTGGCGATCCGCCACTTTGACTCGCTCCCGGCTCCCATGCGCCGTCGGCTGGGGCTACAACCGCACGACAAACCGCACTACAAGAAGGAGTTCACGATGGCTTTCACTCTCCCCGAGCTGCCCTGGGCCAAGGATGCTCTCTCGCCGACGATCTCTGCCGAGACGATCGACTACCACTACGGCAAGCATCACAAGGCGTACGTCGATAACCTCAACAAGTTCGCAGCGGGTACGAAGTACGAGTCGATGTCGCTCGAGGACGTCATCAAGGCGTCCGCGGGCCAGCCGAGCGAGAAGAAGATCTTCAACAACTCCGCTCAGGTCTGGAACCACACGTTCTTCTGGAATTCGCTCGCGCCGAAGGCCGGTGGCGATCCGAAGGGCGCGATCGCCGGCGCGATCGACAAGGCGTTCGGCAGCTTCGCCGACTTCAAGACCAAGTTCTCCGAGGCCGCGATCGGCCAGTTCGGATCGGGCTGGGCCTGGCTCGTCAAGAACACCGACGGATCGCTCGCGATCGAGACCACGCCGAATGCCGAGACGCCGTTCGCGACCGGCAAGCGCTGCGTGCTGACGCTCGACGTCTGGGAGCACGCCTACTACATCGACTACCGCAACGCGCGGCCGAAGTTCGTCGAAGCGTGGTGGACGCTCGTGAACTGGGACTTCGCGAACAAGAACCTCGCGTAGTCAGGCTGCGAAGGCGTCGCGCGCACGCACGAGCGGGCCGCGCACGCGGGCGGCGCCCCACGATCGGATCGAGCGCAGCGACCAGGCAGCACGATCGACGGCGCGGTCGACGACCCGCGTGGTCACCGGCGGAGGGGCAGCCGGCAATCGCGGCGCGAGGCGCACGAGGGCGGCGTCGAGGATCGCGCGCCAGCTCGTCTGCTGGGCCGGCGGAATCCGGGCGACGATCGACTCGAGCCATGTTGGCGGTGGACTGACGTCGTCAGCCGGCGCGAGCACCGCGCGAACCGCGCGCAGCACGGATGGCGGCGGCGCAGCGTGCGCACCCGGTGCCGGCAGCGCGAGCTGGGCATCGCGCGCAGCGAGCGTTGCCTCGGCAGATGCGATCTGCGACGGTGTCGCTCGCGCCATCGCGCGTGCGAGTTGCTCGACGGCGGTGATCACGTCGTCCGTCGGATCGGCAGGCGTCCCGGCGCGGATCCCGCACCGCGGACACGCCGGCTCGCGGGCAACGTTGTAGGCGCACGCGCAGGTCGGACAGTGGAGATAGCTCATGGCCTTGCCCCAGCCTCGGGTGCCCCCGCGCGCAGGGCAAGTTTTCGCTCGGCCTCGGCGGCGGAACCCGGCATCGGAAACTCGACCCGGTGGATCGCACCGAGCTCGGGGCACACGAGCAGCACGCCTTTGGTGCCGAACGCGATCGAGAACGCGACGTGATATTCGAGCAGCTGGCGGCGGGTCGCCGCCGTCGAGAGCTGCGGTGCTTCGTCGCCGGTCTTGACCTCGGCGACGAGCAACTCGCCATCATCGGCCTCGACGAGATAGTCCGCGCGCAGCTCGGTCTCGAGCGGCTCGTCATCGATCAGCGGCGACCACCACGTCCGCACCTGGCGCGCGACGATCCGGAACCCGGCGCGTCGCAGCATCACGGCGGCGTCCTCCTCGCCTGCGCCCGCGCGAACGGCGCGCCGCTTCGCCCGCCACGAGCCACGCCAGGCGCGGAGCCAGCGCGCGAGGACGAGCGCGATCAGCGCACCACCGAGCGCGATCGCGAGCGACAGCAGGCTCTCCCGGCTCACCCGCGCAGCATCGCGCGCGCCTCTGACGTCCGTCGTTGGTCAGACAACCAGCCGACGCCACGGAGGGAGAGGAGAAACCTCCGCGGCGTCGACCGGTACGAAACGTCAGCGACCGCGACGGCGCAGCCGCACCGTCTCGGCCTTGGGCTCGGGCAGCGTGCCGAGCTTCGCCTTGACGGTCTTCTTGCCGGCGGTGCGGGCCACGACCTCGAGGTCGACCGTCGTGCCCGGACGGATCATCGCGATCGTGTTGCGGAGCACGTCGCTCGAGCGGATCGCGTTGCCGTTGATCGCCGTGATCACGTCGCCCTCGACGAGGCCTGCCTTCGCGGCCGGGCCATCGGGCTCGACGTCGGCGACCATCGCTCCGCGCGACACCCCGAGCTTCTGATCCTTGGCGATCGCCGGCGTCACCGTGGCGATGTTGACGCCGAGGTAGCCCCGCACGACCTTGCCCTCCTTGACGAGCATGTCCATGATCGGCCGCGCCATGTTCGACGGGATCGCGAAGCCGATACCCGCGTAGCCGCCGCTCTTCGACGCGATCGCCGTGTTGATGCCGATCAGCTCCCCGCGCAGGTTGACCAGCGCCCCGCCGGAGTTGCCGGGGTTGATCGCGGCGTCGGTCTGGATGAAGTCCTCGTAGTCCTCGATGCCCATGCCGCTGCGTCCCTTCGCCGACACGATGCCCATCGTCACCGACTTGCCGACGCCGAACGGATCGCCGACCGCGAGCACGACCTCGCCGAGCCGCAGCGCATTCGAGTCACCGAACGCGATCGGCTTGAGCGCCGGCAGCTTGCCCTCGAGCTGGAGCACCGCGAGATCCGCACGTGGATCGGCGCCGACTACCTTCGCCGCGAGCTCGGTGCCGTCTTGCAGATGGACGATGATGTCATCCGCGCCCTTGATCACGTGCGCGTTGGTGAGCACGCGCCCGCTCGACGTCACGATCACGCCCGAGCCCTTGCTCATCTGTTTGCGCATGCCCGGATCCATCCCGTAGAAGGGCGAGTCCGGATCGGTGAAGAACGGGTCATAGGACGCCGGCCCGGCGTTCCCGCCACGCGAGGTCGAGATGTTGACGACGCTGTCGACGACGCGCTCGGCGACATCAGGAATCGACGCATCGGTCAGCGAGGACGGTGCTGCGTGCGCGGGCCCGATCTCGGTGCGCAGCGCGGCACCGGTACCCACGAGGCCGACGGCGGCCACAGCAGCGAGCAGGTTGCGATGGAACTTCATCTGATCTCCTCCAGCACGGCTCTTTGCAGGAGCCGGAACGACGACTTGCGCGGACCTTGGTTACGAACGTTGGACCGGTCAACTGGTTGCCCGTATTCCACGCGCTAACCATTCGTTCAGGCAGGGAAATGCCCGCAGGCGTGCCGGATGGCGTGCGACGGCGCACGCCGCGTGGCCCGATCCGCGGGCCCTCGCCGCGTGGCCCCAATCCGCGGGCCCTCGCTCCGCGGGTCCTCCATCAGCGCGACGCGCGATCAGTGCGCGTGGCCGTCGTGCGTCGTCGGTGCAGCGCTGCCCGCGGTCGGTGCAGGTGCCGCAGGCTTCGTCGC
>JACCTC010000505.1 GCA_013812655.1 Deltaproteobacteria bacterium
CGATCGTCGAGCTCGGTCCGCGGTAGCGCGATCGGCAGGGCAGGACGGCGCAGCTCGAGGTGTCCGCTGCGCGCCGTCGCCGCGATGATCACGCCGGGGTGATGCGCGATCGCGTCGGCGTGCTCGGGCGCCATCTCGCCGCGCTCGTCATAGAGGGCCTCGGCGTCGGCGAGGTACGGGATCGCGTCGCGCAGCCGAGCCGCGGCGAGCGCATTGCCGAGCAGCGCCGCGCGCGCGCGGGTCTCGAGTGCGATCAGCGCGGGCATCGGGATCACGAACAGCGGCCGCCCAACCGCTCTCGCGATCCGGTGGGCGGCGGCGCGCCGGCCCGAGCCTCGCGGCCCGCGGATCACGACGGCGACTGAATGCTCGAGGCGCGCGACGACCGCATCCAGCGCGGCGATCGCGGGATCCGGCAGCACGACGCCGAGCTCGGTCTCGGGCGCGATCAGCTCGCACAGCCCGGCGAGCGGCGGCAGCAGCGCGTCGTCGCCGAGCAGCCACGCGAGCGTCGGGTTCGGGATCTCGAGCGTCGCGGCGAGGCCATCACCATCGATGGCGAGCGCGCGGCCGCGGCGCAGCGGTGACCCGGGCGCGATCGCGTGGAGCAGCGCGCTGGCGTCGGCCTGCAGGATGTCGACACAGGTCTCGAGGTGGAGCGCGGGGCGGCGCCGCGGCGCGAGCGCGTGACAGAGCTCGCGGGTATCGAGATCGAGCGCGTAGGCGATCGCGACGACGAGCACGCCACTCGCGGTCGCGTCGAGCGCGAGCCGCGGCACGAGGAGCCCGAGCCGGGTGTGGCCGCGAGCGGCGGCCTGCGCGGCTGTGATCGCGGTCGCGAGCTCGACGGCGGCCTTGTCGTGGGTGCCGCGCGGCCGCAGCGTGCCGGCGGTGAGCCGGGCGAGGGCGGCGTCGTCGCGCAGGTAGATCTGCGAGGGCAACCGCGGATCGGCGAACCCGGATCCTGCGTTGAGCCGGCGCATCAGCGCGGCCTCGGCGTGGAGCCGCACCGACGCGATCAGCGCCGCGAGCTCGCTCACGGCTTCTTTGCCTTGCGTCCGGATATCGGCGACGGCGAATCGTCGGCCAGCGTCGACACGTGCGGCGGCGGCGCCGGCAGCTCGGGACCGGCCAGCATCGACGGCGGCTTCGCGGGTTCGGGGCCCGCGGGCCCTTCCAGCATCGACGGCGGCTTCGCGGGCTCGGGACGCGCAGGCCCGGTCAGCGTCGACACGAAGTCCGCGAGCGTCGGCTCCTTGTCTTCATCCGATTTTGGCTTCGGCTTCTCGTCGTCGTCCTGCTCGCCATCGCTCCCCTCGCCGCGCAGCTTCGCGGCGTTGTGGAACTCGTCGCGCTCTTCCTGCGCATCCTCGAGGCTGCTGAGTTGCTCGCGCAGCTCGGCGAGCTGACCGGTCATCAGGCCGAACTTGCTCTGGAGCTCGGCGAGCTGCGCCGGCTCGCCGTACGTCAGGTTCGCCTGGAGCACCGCGAGCGCCTGCTCGAGCAGGCTCCGGCGGTCCTCGGCGAACACGAACTCGCCGACCGAGTCGGAGCCGTGGACGGCGGCGTGCAGCGCCTCGAGGGCGAGGGTCTCGCGTCGCGGCAGGTAGAGCAGGCCGAGGTTGACCTGCTCGCCGGCGAGGATCAGCTGCAGCGCGTCGAGCAGGTGCGAGCGATGGTCCATGCCGACGTCACGGACCTCCTCGCCCGCGAGCACCGGCATCTCCTCTTCCTCGTGAGCCTGCGGACGATCGACGCGCTGTTCGCGCTCGAGCTCGGGCCCTTCGAGCTGCTTGTCCTCGGCGCGCACGAGCTACTCGGTCTTCTCCCACCACTGACACCACCAGTTACCGCCGACGAGGATCCGCAGCTTCGGATGCCAGCAGTACGCGAGCTTCTCGTCGGGGTTCAGGTAGAACAGGCAGTTGTCGCAGCGCTCGTCGCCATACGGCTGGCCCTTGAGGACGGCATCCTCCGCGAGGTGCTTGAGCTGGAGCGCCAGCTTCTCGTCGATCTCCTTGGGCTCCGGCTTGGGCAGGTCATCATCGGCCATGAGGCCGACGAAGGTAGCGCAGTCCTTTGCCGCGTGGCGGGGTCAGCGCTTCTTCGTGCGCGCCGTGAACCACGAGACCGTCTCGGTCATGCCTTCCGCGACCTGGTGGGTCGGGACGTAGCCGAGAGCCTCGGTGATCTTGTCGATCGACGCCTGCGAGTGCGCGATGTCGCCGGCCCGGGGCGGCTCGAACGCGGGCTCGGCGTCGGCGACTGCCGGGATGTCCTTCGCGAGGTTGTCGCGGATCATCGCGAACAGCTGGCGGAGGTCGGTGCGGCCGTTGCAGCCAGCGTTGTAGACCTGACCGGTGACCGCGGGATCCAACGCGGTCGCCGCGAGGATGTTCGCCTGGACGATGTTGTCGACGTAGCAGAAGTCGCGGCTGCTCGTGCCGTCGCCGAAGATCACGCACGGCTTGCCGTCGCTGAGCGAGGCGATCCAGCGGGGAATCACGGCGGCGTAGGGGCCATCGGGATCCTGGCGGCGCCCGAACACGTTGAAGTAGCGCAGCCCGATCATCTGCAGCCCGTAGACGTCGTGGAAGACGTTCGCGTAGATCTCGTCGCAGCGCTTCGTCACCGCGTACGGCGAGAGCGGCTTGCCGATCCGGTCCTCGACCTTCGGGAGGCCGGGGTGATCACCATAGACCGAGGAGCTCGACGCGTAGACCACGCGGCCGACGCTGGCGTCCTTGGCAGCGACGAGCACGTTGAGGAACGCGTCGACGTTGTGCGCGTGGGATGCGAGCGGATCCTTGATCGACCGTGGCACCGAGCCGAGCGCGGCCTGGTGCAGCACGATGTCGATGTCCTTCATCGCGTCGCGCGCGACGGCGGGATCGCGAAGGTCACCCTCGATGAAGCGGAACTGCAGGCGCTCGTCGGGGTTGATCGCGAGGACGTCCTCGAGATTTCGCTTGTGACCGGTCAGGAAGTTATCGACGCCGACGACCGACTGCCCGAGATCGAGCAGCCGCTCGAGCAGGGCCGAGCCGATGAAGCCAGCCACACCCGTGATCAGCCAGCGCCTGGGAGAATTGACGAGATCTTCGCAGACCTCGTCGTAGCGAGTACGTGTCATAGACTCCAGAGACGGATACCACGCGGCGGCTTCAGATTGGCCGGAAGCGCGCTCTTGACGTCGATGACCGCGCCGCCGTCACGGACTCGCTCGAACAGCGTCGAGATGTTGTCGAGGTAGTCCTTGTGGGCGACCGCGAGGATCAGCGCGTCGAGCTGCTGGAACTTGTCGAGCGGCGTGATCTCGATCTTGTACTCCTCGTGGGCTTCGCGCGGGTCGCCCATCGGATCGTGGACCATCGCGTCGACGCCGAACGTCGCGAGCTCCTTGACGATGTCCGGGATCTTCGAGTTGCGGAGGTCGGGGACGTTCTCCTTGAACGTCAGGCCGAGGATGCCGACCTTCGCCTTGCGCAGCGCGACGTCGGTCTGCGTCAGCATCTTCACGCACTTCTGCGCGATGAACGGGCCGATGCTGTTGTTGATGCGGCGACCGGCGAGGATGACCTCGGGCAGGTAGCCGAGCTCCTGGGCCTTGGTGGTCAGGTAGTACGGATCGACGCCGATGCAGTGACCGCCGACGAGCCCGGGCGTGAACTTCAGGAAGTTCCACTTCGTGCCGGCCGCCTCGAGGACGTCCGCGGTGCGGATGCCCATGCGGTCGAAGATCAGCGCGAGCTCGTTCATCAGCGCGATGTTGAGATCGCGCTGCGTGTTCTCGATGACCTTGGCGGCCTCGGCGACCTTGATCGACGGCGCGCGATGGACACCGGCGACCACGACCGATGCGTAGACCCGCGCGACGCGCTCGAGTGCTTCGGGCGTCTGGCCGGAGACGACCTTCGTGATCTTCTCGAACGTGTGCTCCTTGTCGCCCGGGTTGATCCGCTCGGGCGAGTAGCCGAGGAAGTAGTCGACGCCGTTCTTGAGGCCGCTGAGCTGGTCGAGGATCGGGCCGCAGATCTCCTCGGTGACGCCCGGGTAGACCGTCGACTCGTAGACGACGATGTCGCCCTTCCTGACGTGCGGGCCGATCGTCTTGCTCGCGCTGATCATCGGTCCGAGATCCGGACGATTGTTCTCGTCGATCGGGGTCGGCACCGCGACGATGAAGAACGTGCAGCCATCGAGCTTCGACGGATCCGCCGTCAGCTCGAGGTGCTTGGCCGACGCCAGCTGCTCGCCGGTGACCTCGAGCGTCTCGTCCTGGCCCTTCTTCAGCTCGTCGACGCGGCGCTGCCGGATGTCGAAGCCAACAGTGGGGAGCTTGCGACCGAAACTGATGGCCACCGGCAAGCCGACGTAGCCGAGTCCGATCACGCAGATTTTTTCGTTTTCGAGGTCACGCATCGTCGAGAAGATGAGCACGCTTCCTGGGTGGTCGACAAGGAGGGGACCGTTTGACTCGCGTGAGTGGGCGAAACCGCACGGAGACCGTGAGGACTGTGACGAATGGCTGTGCTCCAGCGCCTCGCTACCGACGGAGACGCTCGAGCGTCGTGGTCAGATTCGCGATGGTCACCGGCTTGACGAGGTGCTCGTCGAAGCCCGCTGCGGCGGTGCGCTTGCGGTCGTCGGGCTGGCCGTAGCCGGTGACCGCGATCAGCCGGATGTCGGGCAGCCGCTCGCGAACACGCCGCGCCAGCTCGTAGCCGTCCATCACCGGGAGCCCGATGTCGAGGATGCCGGCGTCGGGCTCGAATGACTCGAGGATCGCGAGCGCGTCGGGGCCGCTGTGCGCGACGCGAACCTCGTGGCCATAGGCCGCCATGATCTCGGCCAAGAGCTCGGCGGCGTCGGGGTTATCGTCGACGAGCAGCAGCTGCAGGCTCTCGACCTTCGGCTTCGGCTCGACCGTCACGGCGTGCATGCTCGCCTGCCGCGGCCCCGCTTCCGACGCGGGCAGCTCGACGGTGAAGCGACTGCCGCGACCACGACCCTCGCTGCGCGCGCTGACCGAGCCGCCGTGCATCGTCACGAGGTTGCGCACGATCGCGAGACCGAGGCCGAGGCCGCCCAGGGCCCGGTCGATGCCTTGCGGCATCTGGACGAACTGCTCGAACACGCGATCCAGCTGTCCCGGCTCGATGCCGATGCCACGATCTTCGACGGTGAGCCGCACGAACGAACCGGCGCGCTCCGCGGCGATCCGGACCGGCGTCTCGACATCAGAGTATTTCGCGGCGTTCGTGACGAGGTTCGAGACGACCTGCGCGAGCCGCGCCGGATCACCATCGACCGCGAGGCCCTGTGGCGGCACCGCGATCTCGAGCTGGCTGCGCCTGTTCTCGAGGATCGGCCGGGACATCTCGATGGCGCGCGTGACGACCGACGCGATCTCGACAACCTCCTTGCGTAGCTCGACCTTGCCGCTCGTGATTCGCGAGACATCGAGCAGATCGTCGACGAGCCGCAGCACGTGCGAGACCTGGCGCTCGAGCACGTCCTGCGCGCGCGTGTGGACGCCCTCGAGCCGCAACATCTGCAGCGCGGTCACGATCGGGGCCAGCGGGTTGCGGAGCTCGTGGCCCAGCATCGCGAGGAACTCGTCCTTGACGTGCGTCGCGCGCTCGGCGTCGGCTCGCGCGAGATCGAGGGCACGCGCGAGGGTCGATGCGCGTTCGGAAGCTTGACGCTCGACCTCGAGCTCGCCGCGTGCGGCGATCACGCCGGCCTCGGCCCGCAGCATCGCGGCCAGGACCGGGGCGAGCAGATCGAGCGGCTCGAGGTTCGCGACGATGGTGTCGGCGCCGATCAGCACGAACGCGATGCCCTCGAAGGCATGCGCCACCGCGGGAGACGTGGAGGTCGCGTCGGGGTACGCGACGTTGCCCGCGTGGATGCCACGCGTGGTGCAGCGGGCGAGCAGGTCGCGCCAGCCTCGACTCGACCGCAGGCTCAGTCCGAACCCCGGCGCCGGGATCAGCTTCGACGGCGTGTCGGGGTGCGGCACGAACACGCAGACGTCGAGCACGCCGAAGTGCCGCGCGAGCGCCGCCGCGCCGGTGCGACGCGTCTGCGGATCAGCGAGCTTGGCGATCAGCTGGAGGGTCTCGTGCATCCACTCACTGCGGGAACGCGAGGACGACCGCGGTGCAGTTGTGGAACCCGCCGAACTGACCTGCGGCACGCGCGATCTGTCCGTACGTGTTGCAGCCGACGAGGTTGCTGCCGCCGAGAGCGGCCTGCACGGCCTCGAGCTCGAAGCCAAACACGTCGCCCATCCGCAGGCGGGTCGCGACGCAGTCGAAGAACAACGCTCCCGCGGGCCGAGTGGCGCCGAGCGCCCGGACAGCCGAGCGTGCCGCCTCGGCAGCGGCCTCGGCCGCGGAGGCCGACGAGGTCTTCATGATGTTGACGCGCGAGCCCGCAGGGATCTCGGCGGCGCAGGTGACGGCACCATCGGCGTCGATCGAGAGCGGAACGCGCAGCCGGTGACCGCTCGGCGTCGCGATGCCGATGATGTTGTGCAGGAAGAACGGGAGCGGAGCGGCGCGATCGAGCTGCTGACCGGTCTGCGCCGCGTGGTGCTCGAACGCCTCGACGGCCGGGAAGCCATCGAGTGCGATCAGCCGCGCGCCCTCGACCTCGGTGACCCGCAGCGGCTCGCTCGCGGGTTGCCAGCCATGCTGCACGCCGATGCCGAGCGGCTTCGTCGACAGGATCTCGAGCGCGACGACCGCGTCGTCGAGGACGCGGGTCCCGTGGAAGACGTGGGTGCGTGCGAACTTCGCGTCGTCGCCGGCACCGCCGCCGGCGAACTCGTAGGCGCCCGAGGTGGCGACCGTGAGCTCCTCGATCAGATCGTCGGCGTGACCGGCGAGTGCGTCGGTCATCACGAGCGCCGCGCGGTAGGGATAGTCGCGGTTGTGGCTGCCCCTGAACGTGGCGACGACCTGCTTCGCGGCGGCCGGTCGATCCTTGCCGACGCCGGTGCCGACGCCGGCGGCGAAGTGCATGTCCGGCGAGCGGACCGCGAGTGCGCACGCCGAGCCCTCGCCGCGGGCGTCGCCCGTGAACTCACCGGCGGATGACGAGCCGACGAGCACGCCGGGCTGGCAGGTCTCGACGAGCGCGTGGAGCAACGCCGCGTGATCGAAGCGTGCAGACGCGAACACGATCACCGCGTCGGGAGGCTGATCGTGGAAGGCGGCGCGGATCTGGCGACCGAGATCCTGGCCGGCGACTGCACTATCGTTCTCGGCCGTGAACACGGCAGCGGTCTGCGTCATGGGACCGTAAAGGAACCATATAGAAGCCGACGCGGCAACGCACCCATCGTTGGGGCACGGTGAGTGAGGTCGCTGACAGTGACCGTGCGGATTCGCGCAGCTCGCGCGAGGAATCATTCAGCCGACGAGCACGACGCCCAGGAAGCGTCCTTGCGGCATCAGCTGCGCGAGCCCGACGAGCTCGCGTTCGTGGGTCTTGTGCGCGCGCGCGACCAGCGCGACGCCGTCCATGCACGCGGCGGCAGACCCGTGCTCGCCGAGCAGCTCGAAGCCGGTGAGGTCGACGAGCACGTGCGCGAACAGGTCCGAGCCTTCGATCAGCACGCGCGCGAGCTGCGGCACGACCTCGCCGGCTTGCTCGACGCGGGGCGGTGATAGCAGCGCGAGCGAGCCGCGCAGCCAGCGCGTCGAGAACACCGAGTCGTCGTGATCGGTCTGTTTGCCGCGCGCGACCGCGGTCAGCCCGGGATAGCGGACGTTCGCGTCGACGACGGCGACGGTCGCACCGGTCAGATCGCACAGCGCGAGCCCGAGCTGGATGATCAGCGGCGGCACGGCGACCCGGTCATCGCCCGGCACGAACCCGACCACGCGAAGCTTGTCGCCGTGGATCCGGCGCGCGATCCGGGCGCACGCCGCCTTGAGCTCGCCGCTGCGGTCGTCGCCGATCGCGATGCCGAGGCCCGCGAGGACCGCATCGTCCGACTCGACCGGTTCGCTCACGGGCGCAGCATAGCTTGCGAACGGACGCGCGCGCGCGGTAGTCACCATACCGTGCTGTCGATCGTCCACGTGCTCTCGTCGTTCGGCGTCGGCGGGCAGGAGCGAGTCGCGCTCGACCTCGCGATCGGCCAGCGCGCGCGGGGACACCGGGTCAGCGTGCTGTCGCTCGCGCCTCCGCCCGATGGCGCGATGGCCGAGGAGTTCGAGACGGCCGGGGTCGCGGTCGGCCGGGTTCCCAAGCACGGTGGTCTCGACCCGACGCTCGTGCCGCGGCTCGCGTGGGCGCTGCGCGAGCGCGCCGCCGATGTCGTCCACACCCACAATCCGCTCCCGCTGATCTACGGCGCGCCGGCCGCGCGGCTGGTCGGCGCCGCGGCGATCCATACCAAGCACGGCAAGAACCCGGGCGGGCGAGGCCAGCGGATGCTCCGCCGCGGCGCGGCCCAGCTCGCCCACGCGTTCGTCGCGGTGTCCGATACCACCGCGGTTCAGGCCCGCGCGCAGCGCGATGCGCCGCTGTCACGCATGCACACGATCCCGAACGGCATCCGCCTCGATCGCTACGCTCCGGATGCCGAGGCGCGTGCGGCCGTTCGCGTCGAGCTCGGGCTCGGCGATGCGTGGGTCGTCGGCACGGTCGGCCGGCTCGATGCGTTCAAGAACCAGGCGCTGCTCGTGCGTGCGATGGCGCCGCTCTTGTCGTCGCGCGTCCGCCTCGTGATCGTCGGCGAGGGTGATGCGCGCGCCGAGGTCGAGGCTGCGATCGCGGCGCTGCCGGAGCCGCGGTGGGTCGTGATGACCGGACGGCGCATGGACGTGCCACGGATCGTCCACTCGTTCGACGTGTTCACGCTGTCGTCGAAGTCCGAGGGCCTCCCGCTCGTCGTTCCCGAGGCGATGGCCGCCGGCCTGCCGATCGTGGCGACCTCGGTCGGTGGTCTGCCGAGCGTCGTCGACGATGGCGTCACCGGCTTGCTCGTGCCGGTCGAGGAGGCCGCGATGTCGGCGGCGCTGGCCCGGCTCGCCGGTGATCACGAGCTCGCACGTACGATGGGCGTCAAGGGTCGCGAGGTCGCGCTCGCGCGTTACAGCCACGAGCGCATGGTCGACGCGTATCTCGCGCTCTACGATCGCTACGTTCAGGCGCGCAAGTAGCAGCTCGCGAGCGCCAGCTGATCGAGCGGATCGTCGACCCGTCGTGTGCGGTGCGTCTCGACGACGAACTCCTTGAGCAGGCGCAGATCACGCGTCGCCGCGAGCACGATCCGATAACCCGTGCGGCGGATCAGGTTGAGCGGTCCGCCGCGCTCGTTTGGTGCGGCCTGGACGAGCACGTCGAAGCACGCGTCGCCGCGCGCCCACATCACCTCGTCGATCCCGGGCACCTCGATCTGCAACGGCACCTCTCTGCGGGTCGGGCCACCCGCGTACGGCCGCTCGATCCGTAGCCCGGTCGACGACAGATCCACCGCCAGCCCGCTCGTCTCGTGACCATCCACCAGCTCCCAGCACAGCGCCTCGACGTCGATCCGGGGTCCCTCGCGACGAAAATCGTGCATGAAAAATTGTCCCGCGCCCGTCGCAGGCCGCGCCAGTTTTCGGGGGTCCACGTCCCAATAGACCCGTGGAGGGCCGCTTACTGGTTGATGCGGGCGATGTACGCCAGCCGCGGGACGGCGACCTGGGTCAGAAACATGGCGTCGGACATCGTGCGGTCGGTCGACAGCCGCCGGACGTCGAAGGGGTCGATCGGCAGGACGCCGCGCATCGCGAGGGGCCAGACCCGGTTGACGCCACTCGCGTTGGTGAGACCGATGCGGTACCCGGCGGATGCGATCGCGTCGCGGATCCGGGTGTCGCGCGCGATCCGGCGGCCGACCGGATAGGCGACTGCGCGGATCGGGCGACCGAGCTGGAACTCGAGATCGGCGCGCGAGCCGGCAAGCTCGTCGTCGAGGGTCTCTTCATCGAGCGTCTGCAGCACGCGGTGGCGGCGACCGTGCGATTCGACGTCCATGCCAGCACGGGTCAGGGCGCGGACCTGGTCCCAGGTCATGATCAGGCCGTCGGCGTAGGCGGCCTCGATCTTGGGCGACCACTCGAGGCCGAAGGCGTCGAACAGCTCGTCGAGGAAGCGGTCGACATCGAGCGAGGCGGTGTTCTTGATCAGCTTGGTGAGCTGGTGCCGCAGCGACGGATCGTTGCGATCGAGCTCGATGGGTTGCGGGTAGTTGATCGTCGCGGTCACGCGCGGCGCGTTGGCGATCAAGAGCGAGATCCGCTCCCACCAGTAGAGCCGGCGCTCGGTCACGAACGACGTCGAGATGAAGAACGTCGCGCGCACACCGACGGCTCGCAGGATCGGCAGCGCGACGTCGTGGCACGACCGGTAGCCGTCGTCGAAGGTGACCATCACGGGGTTCTTCGGCAGCGGCTCGCCCTCGATCGATTTGATCAGCTCGTCGACGCCGATCGGCGTGCAGTGCCTCGCGAGCATCTCCATCTGCCGGCGAAATTGCACCGGCGTCGCGTCGGCGACGTCAGGATCATAAGGATACGTCGGGCTTTGATCGGCGACGTGGTGGTAGGTCACGATCGACAGCGTCGGCACCGGCATGTACTGGCGCAAACCCATCACGGCGCTCAGGGCGCCGGTCCGGTGCAGCAAGCCGGCGATTCGTTCGCGCATTCCTGGCGCCAGCATACCCAATAGTCGGGGTGCTATGGTCCTCCCCGATGTTCGCGATTCCCGGCGTCGCCTGCCTGATCGTGTTCATCCTGGCGCGCCCGCAGGAGTTCATCCCGCTCCTCCAGCGCGTCCCGTTCTTGCACCTGTTCACCGCGCTGTGCGGCCTGGGCTGGGTGATCGACATCCGGCTGCGCCGCCTGCAGCCGATCGGAACGCCTGCGCTGCCCTGGGCCCTCGTGTTCCTCGCGTGGGCAGTCATCAGCACCGCGATCATGGTGCCCGAGCTCCTGCTGTCCAAGGGCGTCGAGATGGCGATCCTGTTCGCGCTGTACGGGACGATCGCGCACGGCGTGCAGCGCTTCCGGACGTTCCAGGCGGTCGCGGGCGTGCTCGTCGCCACCTGCCTGTTCATCACGTTCGTGTGCTTTCACCAGGGGCTATCACCGACCCAGTGCGTTGGCGGTCAGGAGCTCGCGGGCGAGATCAACGGCAAGCCCGACGGCCGCGAGTGCGAGAACAACGAGCGCTGCTACGGCCCCGACGCCGAGCCCGGACTCGAGTATCGCTGCGAGCACGTCGGGCTGTTCGGCACCTACTCGGTGCAGGGTCGCATCCGGTACCGCGGGGAGCTCCAGGACCCGAACGAGGTATCGCTCGCGATGACGGCTGGTGCGTTGTCGCTGCTCATCGCGTTCGCGCGCCGCAAGCGCAACCCGTTCGCGGTGCTGGTGTGCGTGGCGGGTATCGGCCTCGTGATCGCGACTGTCTTCCTGTCGCAGTCACGCGGCGGCCTGCTGTCCGCGATGCTCGTGCTTGGCGTCTATGTCGTGCGCCGCTACGGGGTGTGGACGATGATCCCGGCGGCGGCGGCGGCGCTGCCCGTGCTGTTGTTCGGTGGTCGCGGTGGCGCCTCGGCCGACACCTCGACCCAGCTACGCTACGAGGCGTGGGCCACCGGGCTCGACATGTTCAAGAACAACCCGATCTTCGGCGTCGGGCTCGGGCAGTTCAACGAGCATCACTACCTCACGGCGCACAACTCGTTCGTGCTCACCCTCGCCGAGCTCGGCTTCATCGGGATGTTCCTGTTCACGACGATCCTCTACATATCGGTGAAGTCACTGATCCTCGGCGTGCGTGACCTCGGCAAGATCCCGGGCGCCGAGGCTGCGCACGTCTGGGGCATGGCGCTGCTCGCGTCGATCGCGGGCATCCTGTTCCAGATCAACACCCTGTCGTTCGCGTACCACTCGGTGCTGTGGATCTTCCTCGGCCTGATCGGCGCGTGGAGTGGCGCGATCCGCACGCACATGCCCGAGTTCAAGATCCGGATGACGTGGCGGGACGTCTTGATCGTGCTTGTCGGGTGCGTCGGTTACGCCTTCGTGGTGCTGCCGATCTTCCTGAAGTACAAGGGCGAGCTCTAACGCTCACTTCTTCTTCGCGGCAGGCTTCGCAGCGGCGGCCTTCTTCGGCGCCGCCGGCTTCGCAGCGGCCTTCGGCTTCGGTGCCGCCTTCGACTTCGCCGGCGCCTTGGCAGGCTTCTCGGTCGACTTCTCGGCGGGCTTCTCGGTCGTCTTCTCGGCGGCGACCGGCTTCACCGAAGCGACCGGCGTGGGGGTCGCTGCGGCGGGCTTCGCGGCGGGCGGTGCGACCGTGGGCTTCGACGGCCCAGGCGGCACGATCGTCGGCGGCCGGATCGGCGTCGGCGGCTTCGGAGCCGGCTTGGTGATCGGGATGACGAAGATCGGCTTGCCAGGCGGCAGCGGCTTGGGCGGGCGTGGTGGCACCGGACCGCGCCGCGGCCGGTCATCGGGATCGCGCTCCTCGATCTCGTCGTCGTCGCTCGACTTGTCGTCATCGTCGTCGGGCTTGTCGTCGTCGTCATCGTCGTCACGCAGGATCGCGCGCGGAGCCGCCTTCGGCTTGACCTTGGTGACGATCACCGCGCCGTCCTCGTCGTCGTCATCCTCGTCGTCGTCGTCGTCCTCGTCGTCGTCGTCGTCGTCATCGTCATCCTCGTCGTCGTCGTCGTCCTCGTCCTCGTCCGCAGCGGCCTCGTCGGCCTCCTTGCCCCACGGCGGATCACTCCCGCCGCGCCAGCCGCCCTCTTCCTCCTCCTCCTCCTCCTTCTCCTCCTTCCACTCGACTTCCTCTTCCTCGCCCGCCCACTCCGTCGCAGCGCCGCCCGCGACCGGCTCGTCGGCGACTTCCTCGACATCGTCGTCATCGTCATCGTCATCGTCGTCGTCGTCGTCGACGCCCGCGACCACGTCGTCGTCAGCGTCGTCGTCGTCGTCGTCGTCGTCCTTGTCGTCTGCCTCTTCCTCGTCGTCGTCGTCATCGCTGGATCGCGGCGACGCGAGGTAAGGAACGGCCTTCAGCTCTTCGACGAGTTCACTGCTCATGACGTCAGGATTCTAAGCCGTGGGATCACCAGGCATGTCAACTCGATGAGTACGCTTTAGCAGAGACGCTCGATCGAAGGACGCGTGATAGAACACTGCGGTGCGCCTGACCCTGGCGATCGTGCTCGCGAGCCTCGCGATCGGGCCACTGATCGCGTCTCCGGCGGCTGCGCAGAGTACGAGCTGGAACGCGATCGTGAGCGGCGAGGCCGCTATCACCGACAACGTGTTCGCGGCGCCGCTCGGCGGCAACCGCACCCCCGACATGTTCTTCCAGCTGCGCCCGGGCTTTCTGTTCGCCCGCAACGCGCCGCGGATGATCCACGAGCTGACCGCCGAGGCCGAGATCGTCTATTACCTGCTCAACAGCAACGTGCCGTCGATCTCGGGGCGTGGTGGCTGGCGCGGCTTCTTCCGGACCGGCCCGCGCTCGGAGGTGATCACGTCGCTCGGTGCCGGGAGCGGCATCGTGACGTCAGCAGCGTCGCGCCTCACCGCCGACGAGACGATGATCAACGTCCTGCCCGTCGGCGCGGTGACCTTCCTCCAGGCGGACGCCAACCAGTTCCTGTCGTATGTCGCGACCCGCGAGATCCGGCTCTCGCAGACGCTGTTCGCGCGCTGGAACAAGAGCGACGACAACGCGGACGAGAACATCGTACCCGAGGGGCAGGACCCGCTGATGGCAACCACCGTCGAGTCCGCCGAGGCCGGTGCCGCGTTCGGCATCGACCGCTCGTTTCGCCGGCAGGCCGTGTCGCTCGAGGTCGGCGCATCGGTGCAGCGGCTCGAGCGCATCGCGCCGCCCGGCGCCGCCATGGGAAGCCGCCTCGATCGCCAGGTCAATCCACGCGCCCGCGCGCAGTGGCGGTACGACATCGACCGCCGGCTGAGTACCAGCGTCGACGGCGGGCTCGTGTATGTCGTACCGTTCGGCAAGGATCCCTATAACCCCGACGAGAATCGCAAGCCGGGCCTGTTCCCGATCGTCGGCGCGCAGTTCTCGCTGACCGAGGTGTGGGGACGCGCGACCGCGACCGTCCGCCGCGATGTCACGCCGAACCTGTTCCTCGCGCAGAACACCGTCAACGACACCGCGTCGGTCGCGGTCGCGATGCCGCTGCCGTGGCTCGATGATAGCCGGCGTCGCTCGCCGAAGCTCGTCGGGGTCGGCTCGTTCGGCATCCAGCGCACGCAGCTCGTCGAGTCGGAGACCTCCGAGACCGCGAGCTCGATCGGTGCGGCGCGCATCGATGCCGCCGTGATCTACACGCCCCGCAGTGGCGTGTCCTATGGGCTCCGCTACGAGCTCCAGTACCAGACCGGCGACGATCGCGCGGTGATGGCGGTGCAGGGCTTCTTCCGCAACACGATCTACGCGACGTTCAGCGTCCGCTATCCCGATCGCGTCGCTGGTGCCGTGCCGAAGCGGCGTGCCGGTAACGCCACGCGTGCCGATCGCAAGGACCTCGGCGCGGTCGGCGCCGAGCCCGTCGTCCCGGACCTCACCGAGGGCGACGACGAGGGCGGCGACGAGCGCTGAGCCGATCGGACGTCGCGCCTTGTATGTTGCCCAGGCGATTCACTCGACCATGACGACGTCCGCGGGCGGGATCCCACCGAAGCCGCTGTTCCATGCGACCGCATAGCCACTGACGTTGCGCACCACGATCCGCGTGCCGGCCTCGACGCGTGCGGGCTCGACGGTCCATTCGCCGAGCACGTCCTCCTCGAAGCACGTCGGGCCGACAAACAGCGTCGTGCGACCGGCGCCGGGGTGTGGTGCGCTGCCGACGAGCTCGACCTGGCTCCACCGCAGGTGGCAGATCCGCGACAGCTCGACGACGCGCAGTGGTCGGTCATCGAGCTCGCGGGCGACGGCGATGGCGCCGCACGCGAAGCCGGCACCCTCGACGATCACCCGGCCGGGCTCGATCACGAGCTCGATCGCCGCTGGGATCGCGGCGCGCAGCTCGGCGAGCGCGCTCGCGAGATCGGGGATGCCGTGCCAGGCACCGCCGAGATCGAGGAACGCCGGCTCGACCCCGGCCTCGCGCGCGACCTCGAGCACCGCCGTCGCGGTGACCGCGAACCGCTCGGCGCTCGTCGCCGTCACCGGGCCGTGGTGGACGTGGATCCCGAGCGGACGGCCAGTGGCGGCACCGGCGAGCGCCTGGATCGTCTCGCGAGCGCGGGTGCGCGCGACGTCGACGCCGAATCGCGAGCGGCGATGGCCAGAGCCATCCTGGACGGCGCCGACCGCCGGATCGCGACCACTGATCGATGCCGAGATCCGGATCGCGATCTCGGCACGTGGCGGTGCGGCACGAACCTGCGCGACGGTCTCGCAACCGACGATCATGCGCGCCGCGGACGCTTCGGCGAGCCCGGCGCGGCCCGTCGGGTCCACGACCGAGATCAACCGCGCGCCGAGCGCGGCGACCTCGGCGAGCTCGCCGGCGGATCCGACGTCGAAACCGGCGAAGTGCCGCGCGCAGATCGCGCGGACGGCGGGATGCGGGAACGACTTCGCGGCGAACAGCACGGTGACCGCCGATGCCCGGGCCGCGGCCGCGATCGCGCGAACATTGGCCTCGATCCGGGCGAGGTCGAAGACCAGGCTCGGGCGGTTGCACCGCACGAGGGCGGCGGCGATTGCGGCAGGGACGTCCGAGCGCATTGATCCACTGGTGATGGCTCACCGGTTATGGCACGGCCGACCGGGCGGTCTGCAGACCGCGGGGTGCGGCAAACCTCACGAACCCGGGCCCCCTGATTCTCGACGAGGCGACGCGACCCCGGTGATACGCTCGCCACCATGAGGACACTCGCCTGCTTCGTGGTCGTCCTCGCAGCCTGCGCGTCGAGCAGCAAGCCCGGCCAGCAATGCGATCCGACCACCACGAATTGCGCGGCCGACGCAGGCCCCGAGGCCGATGCACCACCGGATGGTCCACCGCTCAAGGGCTTCGGCGAGGCGTGCAGCGACGGCAAGCAGTGCGAGTCGAACCTGTGCATCCTGGTCGGCACCTCGGGGCAATGCACCCAGCTGTGTGGCGACTGCCCGGATGGCTACGGTTGTCTCGCGGTCGAGGGCATCCAGATCGAGGGCACGGTGTCGTTCGTGTGCGTGCCGACCTCGAACCAGCTCTGTACGACGTGCACGCAGGACAGCGAGTGCACGCTGATCGGCATGGACAAGTGCGTGACGTACCCGGATGGCGATCGGACGTGCGCGCGTGACTGCTCCACCGTCGGCTGCCCCGTCGGTTATGACTGCGAGACCGTCGCGGTCGGCGGTGTCAACTACCAGCAGTGCATGGCGTCGAGCGGCGCGTGCGACTGCACCGCGGCGAACCCGGGTGCGGTGCAGCCCTGCAACATCATGACGCCGTGGAACGTCTGCCTCGGCTCGCAGACGTGTGGCGGCGCGACCGGCTGGAACACGTGCGCGCCGCCGTCGCCGGTCGACGATCCCGACGCGACGTTCGTCGATAGCAACTGCGACGGGCTCGACGGCGATCGCATGCGCGCGATCTTCGTGTCGGGCGCCGGCAGCAACTCCGCGACCTGCGGCCTCGACTACACGGATCCTTGCCAGACCATCCAGTTCGCGATCACGCGCGCGGTCGCAGCGGCGCGGCCTCACGTCTACGTCCAGTCGGGCACGTACAGCGGCAGCCTCGCGATGACCAACGGGATCTCGATCTTCGGCGGCTACAACGTCAACTGGGTGCGTGCGTCGTACGTCAACGCGGGGCACACCGTCACGCTGCTCGGCGGCGTCGTCGCGGTGCGGTTCGATGCGATCACTGCATCGACGATGCTCGACAACATCATCGTCCGCAGCGCGAACGCGACGGGCACCGGTGCGAGCTCGATCGGCGTGCTGGTCACCGGCTCGACGAACGTCGCGCTGCGCGGCGTGCAGGTCGATCCGGGCGCGGGGACCGCAGGCGCGGCAGGCAGCGGCGGCACGCCCGGCAGCAATGGTGGTAATGGTGCGCCCGGCAACCCGGGACGCGAGGACTCGACCGCGACGTTCTGCAACAACGACGGCATTCCGCCCGGCGGCGCGGGCGGCAGCTCGTCGTGCAGCCGCAGCGGCGGCACAGGCGGCACCCCGGGAAGCGGCGGCAACAACGGGAACGC
>JACCTC010000023.1 GCA_013812655.1 Deltaproteobacteria bacterium
CGCGAGCACCGCGCCCGCCGAGCCGACGCGTGCCGAGATCCTGCGTGATGGCAACGCCGCCGCCGCGCAGGGCGACTGGCCACGCGTCACCGCGCTCGTCGATCCGCTGCTGCGCGGTCAGCTCCCCGCCGCGGACCTCGCCGAGGCGCACCGGCTCGCCGGCATCGCGGCGTACTTCCAGGATCGCCGCGCCGACGCGGACGCGCACTTCCTCGCGTACCTCCGCATCGAGCTCGACGCGCGCCTCGATCCCGCGCTCTATCCACCGGACCTCGTGCTCGCCTTCGAGAACGTGCGTTCGCTGCACGCCGCCGAGCTCCGCGCGCGCCGGCCGAAGCCACGCCGGTACTGGCTCTTGAACCTGCTGCCGCCGGGCGGTCAGATCCAGAACGGCGATCGCACCAAGGCCTACGTGTTCGGTGGCCTGCTCGGCGTGTTCGCGATCAGCAACGTCACCTCGTACCTCGTGCTGCGCTCGTGGTGCACGCAGGTCTCTGGCAGCGACGGCCAGAGCGCGACGTGCGACGACGGCGAGGACCGCGCGAAGAGCGCAAGTTATTTGCGGGCGCTCAACATCGTGAGCGGCATCGGCCTGATTCTCACGTACGGCATCGGTGTGTACGACGGTGTATCGGGCTATCGGCGTCGCGAGTCCATGCAGCCGTTCGTCGCGCCTGCAACTGGTGGCGGCGTCGTCGGCGTCACCGGATCTTTCTGATCCCGACAGGCGCTGACGACGTTGCCCTACACGAATTCGGGGGCTGTGGCCCATGGCCGGCTCACCACGCGACACCGATTGTCGCGTTGCGGTGTCGTCTGCACCCCACGGCGTATGAACCCCTTCTTCATTGTGATCCGAGAAAAGACTCAGATACGATTCGAATGAGTGAGGCAGCCGGTCCCCTTCGGCAAATATTTGCTGCTCGACCGCATCAGCGTCGGCGGCATGGCCGAGGTCTTCAAAGCCAAGAGCTATGGCGTCGAAGGCTTCGAGAAGATCATCGCGATCAAGCGGATCTTGCCGACGATGGGGGAGGACCGCGACTTCATCAAGATGTTCATCGACGAGGCGAAGATCGCCGGACAGCTCGCGCACGCGAACATCTGTCAGATCTTCGAGCTCGGCCGGATCGACGGCTCGCACTTCATCGCGATGGAATACATCTGGGGCAAGGACCTGCTCCAGATCCAGAACCGGCTCCGCAAGATCAAGCAGGCGATGCCGGTCGCGATGGCGTGCTTCTCGATCGCGAAGGTCCTCGAGGGCCTCGACTACGCGCACCGCAAACGCGATCCGCTCGGCCGTCCGCTCGAGATCGTGCACCGTGACTGCTCGCCGCAGAACGTCCTCGTCTCGTACGAGGGCGAGGTCAAGGTCATCGACTTCGGCATCGCGAAGGCGACGTCACGCAACTCGCGCACGATGGCCGGCGTCCTCAAGGGCAAGTTCGGGTACATGTCGCCCGAGCAGGTCCGCGGCCTGCCGCTCGATCGCCGCAGCGACATCTTCGCGATCGGCACGATGCTCTACGAGTGCCTGACCGGCGATCGACTGTTTCAGGGCGAGACCGACTTCTCGACGCTCGAGAAGGTCCGCAACGTCGACATCAAGCGGCCCCGCGAGATCAACCCGAACATCCCGGAAGCCGTCGAGCGCGTGATCATGAAGGCGCTCGCGAAGGACGTCGACGAGCGATACCAGTGGTGCAGCGAGATGCTGGCCGACCTCCAGCAATTTTTGATGAGCCAGGACGTCGTGTTCACCGCGAAGTCGCTGTCGGGTTGGCTCAAGGAAGTGTTCGCCTCCGAGATCGATCGCGAGCGCCAGCAGCTCGAGCAGTACAAGCGGGTCGGCCGTGACGGCCTGATCGCCGGTGTTCCCGCCGCCGCCGCGAAGCTGGACATCGTCGCGACGCTCGGCGAAGCGGGCATGCCCGAGAGCGACGCGACCCAGCTCGGTGGCCCCAACTTCGACGAGTTCGAGCAGGCAGTCGCGGTCGGTGCTGCGCCGCAGGTCGGGCCTGCACCGGGCTCGCCGGCATCCCGGCCTCCCGCCGCCGCCGCCGCCGCCGACGACGACGATCCCCAGGAGTTCGGCGACGAAGCTCCGACCGAGGTGTTCGGCGAGGCCGAGGCCAACAGGGTCCTCGCCGAGGCCCGAGCATCGACGCCCGCGCCGCGCGCACAGCCGTCGCAAGGTAACCAGAGCTCGGGCAGCCGGCCAGTGGCGAAGGGGCCGGCGTCGCGGCCCCACACCCCGACACAGCGCCCTGCCGAGCAGGCGCACGCCAGTCCCGGCATGCCGTCGTCGGCGATGCAGACGCCGATGCTGCGCCCCCACACGCCGAGCGCCGCCGCGACCATGATCAGCGACGGCTCGAACGGCAACTACGCCGCGCCGCAGGCCTCGCCGCAGCACGGCTACGCAGCCCAGCCCCCGCAAGCCTACGGTTCGCAGCCGGGCGCCCAGGGCACGCCAAACGCGATGCCGGTCTCGGGTCAGCCGCTGAACGCGATCGAGGCGTCCGGTCAGCCGCTCGGCAGGACGTTGATGGGGGCGGCGCAGCCGCCGGGTGTGCCGAACTACTCGCAGGGTTACCCACCGCAAGCCGGCGGTCAGCACCCGCAGTCCTCGCACTACCCGAATCAGTCGTCGGGCCCGTACTCGGCGCAGCAGTCTGGTCAGCACCAGCAGCCGGGCGCGTACCCGATGTCGCAGCAGTATCCGTCGCAGCCGCAGATGGGCGGATATCCGTCGCAGGTGCCAGCCGGCCACATGATGTCGGGCCAGGTGCCGTCGTCGATGGGCTACGCGCAGTACGGCAACAGCGCGGCCGTCGACTCGACGGTGCCGGTCGTGCCCGAGGGCAAGAAGAAGTCATCGATCGGGCGTGACGTCGCGATCGGGGTCGCGATCGCCGCGCTCGTGCTCGGCGGCTTCCTCGCCGTGAAGTTCTTCGTACTCGACAAGTCCGACGACGCGGCCGACACCACGACGACGAGCTCGTCGATCGCGACGCTGCGGCTCGCGATGCCGCCCGGAATCTCCGCCGAGCTCTACGTCGACGACAAGAAGATCGCCGCGGTCAGCGACAAGCACGAGATCCCGGTCAACGCCGGCCTCCGCAAGGTCAAGCTGCTCGGACCGAACGGCGCGCGCTGCGAGCAGGAGATGAAGCTCGCCGCGGGCAAGGTGACGACCGTCGAATGCATCATGTATCAGGGCAGCGCGACCGGCAGCGGCAGCGCCGACACTGCGGGCAGCGCGGCAGGTTCTGATTCCACCGACAAGGCCGCGACCGACAAGGCCGCGACCGACAAGGCTGCGACCGACAAGGCCGCAATGGATAAGGCCGCAACCGACGCGGCGACCAGGCTCGCTGCCGACAAGGCTGCTGCCGACAAGGCCGCTGCCGACAAGGCCGCGCGCGACAAGGCGGCGGCGGACAAGCTCGCGAACAAGACGACCGTGCCGCCGAAGGAGAAGGTCCCTCTCAAGGAGAAGACGCCACCGAAGGAGAAGATGCCCGTCGAGGAGAACCCGATCGACAAGGTCGCGGCGCTGCCGAGCAAGGGCACCCTGAAGATCGTCCCACCCCCCGGCGCTACGATCCTGGTCGATGGCGTGGCGCCGACTGGCTCGATCAGCAAGCTCTCGCTGACGCCCGGCAAGCACAAGGTCACGTTCCAGCTCGGAACCGACAAGCACACGTTCTCGGTCGTCATCAAGGCCGGCGAGACCTTCACGCTCGACAAGAAAGATCTGCAGTAGCCGCGGGCGCGAAGCTCGCGCCACCTAGACCGCGGAGATCACTTCTCTGGCTCGGTGCCTTCGTGTGCTTCCATCTCGCGGAGCTTGCCCTCGAGCTCGGCGATCCGATCCGCGAGCGTCTTGACGTCCTTGTTGATCGACGACCACGGCGTGACCGCCTGGGAGATGCCATCGATCGTGTTCCGGATCTTGCTGTCGACGTGCTTCTGCCACTCGTCGAGCCGGGTTCGCGAGTGATCGACCCATTCACGCAGCGACGCGAGGCTGCGCTTCTTCACCATCGCCTCGTCCATCGGAGCGTCCGGATCGTCCTCGGCCGGGATGTCGTTGCCGTCCTCGTCCTTCTTCTTGCCGGGGAGGATGCTCTGGACGCGGCGCTGCGCCTCGGCGAACCACTCACCACCGCTCTGGATGATGTTGCGCATCGCGCCGAGCGGCAGGAAGCTGCGCTGCTTCTTCTCCTCCTCGAAGATGATCTGGGCCAAAGTGACCGTGGTCAGGTCCTCCTTGGTCTTGTTGTCGACGATCTTCACGTCGTCGCCCTTCCGGATCATCTCGCTGATCTGGTCGAGCGTGACGTAGCGGCTGTGCTCGGTGTCGTAGAGCTTGCGGTTCGCGTAGCGCTTGATGATCCGAGTCTCCGGCATCGCGTCTCCTTTCCCGCGCACCAGGGGCGGGAGCTGCCGGCCGCGCGGGCCGCCTCAATGATTCCAAATGTATCACGCACCGCGGCATCGCCTCAACGTGCGTGCATCGCGAATGGTCGGGCTATAACCAGCGCGTGGGGCCCGAGCACATCGTCGCGCGCCTGAAGGCAATCCGGGACGGCCGCATGCGCGTCCTCTCGGTGGTCGAGTCGCTCGGTGAGGGCGACCCGACGGCCTGGATCGACGCCATCGCCAGCCTGCTCGCGCGTGCTCACACGGTCGGCGACGCGGACGCCGCCCTCGCCGTGCAGAGCATCACCCAGGCCGCGGCCGAGGAGACGCTCGCGTACGACACCCGCAAGCAGCTCTACGAGGCGGCGATCGCACGCGGTGCCCCGGAGATCGCGCGGCTGTTCATCGCGGTGTCGCCGGCGGTCGCGCTGCCCGCGACGCTGGTCAAGCAGCTCGGCCCGGAGCGGCCGCTGCGGCCCTCCGGTAAGCCGCTCACGCTCGGCGAGCGCAAGGCCCTCGCGCGCACCCACGATCGCCAGCAGATCCTGCTGCTGCTCGCCGATCCACATCCGGCCGTCGTCGCCATCCTCCTCGACAACCCGCACGTCACCGAGTCCGACGTCCTCAAGCTGGCATCGCGGCGGCCGGCCGTCCCGGCGACGCTCCTGCGGGTCGCGGCGCATCCGCGGTGGTCGGTGCGTCACGCGGTGAAGCGCGCGCTCGTCCAGAACCCGTCGATGCCGCTCGCCGATGCGATCCGGATCGTCACCACGTTGCGGGTCAGCGAGCTCGCGGAGCTCGCCGAGGACCCCGCGCTACCCGAGCCGCTGCGCGTGCACGCGGCCGAGATCCGCGCGGCGTCGCTGCGGCGTCCTCAGGCCTGAGGACGCGTGGCCCAACCCTCAAGGCCGCGACAGCCAAGACTGACGGTTGGTGGCAGCTTGATCCCGTCGAGCCGATCAGATCTGGTCTGCTTCAGGTCGGCTTTCGAACCCGCGCCGCGAGGGCAGTGGGAATTCCTGCGAGGAGTGCCTCGGTCACCACCGACGACCTCAGCCCGAGCCCACCGGCGCCCCGGAACGATCGATGCCCGGCGACCGCACCGAGCAACAGTGCGGCGACGTCCATCAGGTCGGAGGGATCGATGTGGGTGCGATCTTCCGGGGACACGATCAGCTCGCCGGTGCGGCGGAGGTAGTCGACGAAGACCGCGGTGAGCACCTCGTGCCCTCCAGCCTTCATCGACGCGAGGCCGCGCGCCTGATGAAACAGAAGCACGTACACGGGGTGGTCATCGAAGAACGCTTCGTGCGCCGTGACCAGCGAGGCAATGCGGCTCGACTGCGAGGTGGTCGCTAGGTCCCGCACGTACTCGCGATGTAGCAGCTCGATCCCCCGAACGAGCAGCTCCGCGATGAGCGCATTCTTGGACTCGAAGTAGTTGTAGAAGGCGCCCTTGCCGAGGTCGCTACGTTCGGTGATGTCCTCGACGCGCGTCGCGTAGATCCCGCGCTCAGCGAACAGCCTACTGGCGACCTCGACCAGTGCTTGCCGCGTCTTGTCCTTCTTGCGCTCGCGCCTGCTCAGAGGCTTATCCATGGTCGTATACGAGCGAGAGTGTCACTAAACATTGTAGTTTTCAAGGTGATAGGCTTCGACCGGCGTTGACTTCAAGAAGCTACGAACCGTAGGATAGACTCAAGTCGTAGGCGACCGGCAGTCGTTAATATGAGGATTCCCAACTCGACATATCGTCTCCAGCTCCATCAAGGGCTGGGATTCGCCGGCGCGGCAGCCCTCGTCGACTATCTCCATCGGCTCGGCATCACCGACTGCTACACGTCGCCACTGCTCGCCGCGGCGCCTGGCAGCAATCACGGCTACGACGTCGTCGATCATGCGCGGCTCGGGCCGGAGCTCGGCACGGAGGAGGAGCTGGTCGAGTTCGCGACGCGGCTACGCAACCGCCAGATGGGGTTGGTGATCGACATCGTGCCGAACCACATGTCGATCGCAAGTGGGCTGAACAGCTGGTGGACCGACGTCCTCGAGAACGGTCCTAGCTCGCCTTACGCCCCGTACTTCGACATCGACTGGGATCCGCCGAAGGCCGATCTCAAGGCCAAGGTCCTGCTGCCGATCCTCGGCGATCAGTTCGGACCGGTGCTCGAGAGCGGGCAGATCGCGATCCGCTACGAGGGCGACACGTTTGTGGCGGCGTACGGCGATATCAAGCTGCCAATCGCACCGCGCACGTGGTCGCGCATCCTGGAGCCCGTACTCGGCGAGTTGCGTGGCAGCCTCGGAGACCACGCTCCGACCGTGCACGAGCTCGAGAGCATCTTGACCTCGCTCGAGCACCTGCCGCTGCGCACCGAGACCGATCGCGCGAAGGTGCGCGAGCGTAGACGTGAAAAGGAGATCGCGAAGCGGCGGCTGGCCGCGCTGCTCGCCGCGAAACCCGAAGCGAGGCACGCGCTCGACCAGGCGATGACGTCGATCAACGGCACGCCGGGAGATCCCGAGAGCGTCGATCGGCTCGAGGCGCTGCTCGCGGATCAGGGTTACCGCCCGAGCTTCTGGCGCGTCGCATCGGACGAGATCAACTATCGCCGCTTCTTCGACATCAACGAGCTCGCGGCGATCCGCATCGAGGAGCCGGCCGTCCTGCGTGCCGTCCATGCGATCCCGCTGCGGCTCGTGAAGCAGGGGCTCGTCACCGGGCTGCGGATCGACCACGTCGATGGCCTGCGCGCGCCGAGCCAGTACCTGCACGATCTCCAGCACGCGCTTGGCCAGGCGACCGGCGGCGATGGGTCGCGAAGGTTCTATGTTGTCGTCGAAAAGATCCTCGGCGCTGGAGAACAGTTACCGCGCGATTGGCCTGTCCACGGTACGACCGGCTACGAGGTGGCCGGGCTCCTGACCGCGGTGCTGGTGACCGCGCCGGGGCTCGCGATGCTCCGCGAGGTCTATCAGGCGTTCACGCACGACCGCACGTCGCTCGCGGACGTGATCTACGAGAGCAAGCGGCTCGTGCTCAAGTCGGCGATGTCCGCCGAGCTCACCGTGCTCGCACGCAAACTGGACGACATCTCGGAGCAGCATCGTGCGTCGCGTGACTTCACGCTCAACAGCTTGCAGGAGGCGCTCGGCGAGCTGATCGCGTGCTTCCCGGTCTACCGGACCTACATCGATCCGCACCGCGCGGCGATGACCGACGCGGATCGGCAAACAATCCAGGCCGCGATCGACGAGGCGAAGCGTCGCAACCCGGCCACCAGTGCCTCGATCTTCGACTTCTTGCGCAGCCTGTTGCTGCTCGAGATGCCACCGCGTATGGACGAGGCGCAGGTCATCGCGCGGCGTGACTTCGTGCTCAGGTTCCAGCAGCTGACCAGCCCGGTGATGGCGAAGGGCCTCGAGGATACGGCGTACTACCGGCACGTGCCGGTCGTCGCGCTCAACGAGGTCGGCGGATGCCACGAGGCGCTAACGATCGAGGATCTCCATGCGGCTTGTGCGCAGCGCGCGGCCGAGATGCCGTCCGGCATGTCCGCGACGGCGACCCATGACACCAAACGCAGCGAGGACGTCCGCGCGCGTCTCGGCGTGTTGTCGGAGATTCCGGCCGATTGGCAGCAGGCGCTTGTGCGTCTGTTCCGACTGGCGCTCCCTCACAAGCGGACCTACGGCGTACCCGCTGCAGCGGAGGAGTTTCTGCTGTTTCAGGTCTTGCTCGGGGCCTGGCCACCGGGCGTCGCAATGCCTGACACGACGTTCGTCGCGCGTATCCAGCAATACATGAACAAGGCACTCAAGGAAGCCAAGGTGCACACGAGCTGGATCAACCCGAACGAGTCCTACGACGCCGCCGTCCAGCAGTTCATCGCGGACCTGCTCGACCCGACGACGAGTGCCGATTTTCTCGCCGAGCTCGGCGCGCTGCGCGCGAAGATCGAGCGTCCGGGCTGGTTTAACTCACTATCCCAGCTCGTGCTCAAGATCGGCATGCCGGGCGTTCCCGACTTCTATCAAGGCACCGAGCTGTGGGACGACAGCCTGGTCGATCCCGACAATCGTCGGCCGGTCGACTTCGCGCGGCGCGCGCACCTCCTCGACGAGCTGCGCCGCGATGGGGAGGCCGACCCGATCGCACTCGTCGATCGCCTCCGCGCGACCATGGAAGATGGGCGAATCAAGATGTTCGTCACCACACGCGCGCTGTCGTTTCGCCGTACGCACGCCGATGTGTTTGGATCCGGTACGTACGACGGGTTGCGATCCGCCGGTACGCATTGCGAGCGTGTGATCGCCTTCGCGCGCACATACGCGGGCGAGAGGGTCATCGTGGCGTGTGGTCGGCACTACACCGCGATCGCTGAACCGTCGTGTGATCCCATCGGTGCACGCTGGGGCGACACCGTGATCAGCGGAGCAGCCACGGCGGCGCGCTATCGAGACGCGCTCACGGGGCGAACGATCGCGGCGCATGATGGCGTGCTCGCGCTGGCCGAGGTGTTCGCGCATCTGCCGGTCGCGATGCTGCAGGAGCTGCCATGATCGCCGACCTCGAGCTCGGCGCGCGTGTTGTGCCCGAGGGCGTGCGGTTTCGGGTATGGGCACCATCAGTGCGAGAGCTCGCGGTGACGATCCATGGCGAGGTGCTCGCGCTCGAAGCGCGCGACCGGGGCATGTTCGAGCGTACGGTTCGCGGAGCCAAGGCCGGCGACGACTACGCGTACGTGATCGACGGCGCCCGCGAGCGTCCGGATCCGGTGAGCCGGTCGCAGCCGCACGGGGTTCACGGGCCGTCACGCGTCGTCGATCCATCGACGTTCAGCTGGCACGACGCGGCATGGCGCGGGCTGCGCTTGGACCAGTACATCATCTACGAGCTCCACGTCGGTACGTTCACGGAGAGCGGCACGTTCGCGGCCGCGATCACGAAGTTGCGCCACCTCGTCGACCTGGGGATCACCGCGGTCGAGCTGATGCCGGTCGCGGAATTTCCCGGTGGCCGCAACTGGGGCTACGACGGCGTGCACCTGTTCGCACCGCAGTCGACGTACGGCGGCCCCGACGAGCTACGCGCGCTCGTCGACGCGTGTCACGCCGAGGGGCTCGCCGTGATCCTCGACGTGGTCTATAACCACGTCGGCCCCGAGGGGAACTACCTCGCCGAATTCGGACCGTTCTTCACCGATCGCTACCGCACACCATGGGGACGCGCGATCAACGTCGATGACGTGGGCTCCGATGGCGTACGGCGGCACCTCATCACCAACGCGGTGCACTGGATCGCCGAGTACCACATCGATGCGCTGCGGCTCGATGCGATTCACGGCATCTTTGATTTTTCCGCGTGCCATATCCTGGAGGAGCTTTGCGCTGAAGTGCGGTCGGTTGCGACCGGACGTCATGTCCACGTGATCGCCGAGAGCGATCTCAACGACACCCGCGTGATCCGACCGGCCGAGCACGGCGGCCTCGGAGTCGACGCGCAGTGGTGCGATGACTTTCACCACGCCGTGCGCACGACCTTGACCGGCGATCGGCGCGGTTACTTCTCCGATTTCGGCACGGTGCACCAGCTGAGCAAGGCAATCACCGACAGCTTCGTCTACGACGGCGTGTACTCGCCGCATCGCGGCCGCCGCCACGGCAACTCGGCGGCGGCGTGCCGCGGAGAGCAGTTCGTGATCTGCTTGCAGAACCACGATCAGGTCGCGAATGGATCGCAGGGCCGCAGGCTATCGGATATCGCCGGTCACCGCAGGCACGCGCTCGCGGCGGTGCTACTGCTCACCGCGCCCAACGTGCCGATGTTGTTCATGGGCGAGGAGTACGCCGAACGTGCGCCGTTCGTTTACTTCATCAGCCACAGCGATCCAGCGCTCGTGTCGGCCGTGCGAGCGGGCCGGCTACTCGAGCTCGGAGACCTTGCCGCCGGCGAGCTGGCCTTCGCCGATCCCCAGGCAGAGGCGACGTTCGAGGCCTGCAAGCTCGACTGGTCCCTCCCCGGCGCGCTGGGACACGCCGAGATGCTGGCTCTGTACCGCGACCTCATCGCACTGCGTCGCAGCGAGGCGTGCCTCGGGAACTGCCGCAAGGATCTGACGCGCGTCTCGGCGAGCGATGCGGAGCGCTGGATCATCGTCGAGCGCGGCGATCCCTCGGGGCGGGGTGCGCTCGTCGTCTGCAACCTGCGCGAGAGTGCGAACGAGATCCAGTGCGTCGGTCCGACCGCGACCTATCGGCTCGCGCTCACCAGCGAAGATCCTCGCTACGGGGGAGCGAGCCCGGCCGCACCGACGCTCGAGCTGCGCGGCGAGCCCGTGACGATCGTCCTGCCGCCGCACGCGGCGCGGGTTTACGTGACGAGCGATCTACCTCCGCAGCGCTTGCGCGCTGCTGCGCGCCCCGGCGAAGCCGGGGCTTGCGATCTCGAGAGCGGCATGGTCGAGGCGATGCGATGACGTCGCTCGTGATCCACGGCCACTTCTATCAACCGCCCCGCGAGAACCCGTGGACCGGCGCGGTCGAGCGCGAGTCGAGCGCGCACCCCGATCACGACTGGAACCAACGCATCCTTCGCGAGTGCTATCGTGCAAACGCGTTCGCACGCGTGGTCGACGAGTACGGGCGCGTCGAGCGCATCGTCAACAACTACGAATTTATCAGTTTCAACTTCGGCCCGACGCTGCTGACGTGGCTCGAGCACCACGATCCGGATACGTACGCGCGGATCCTCGCGGCCGATCGCGCCAGCGTGCGCCGATATGGTCGCGGCAATGCGATCGCACAGGGCTACAACCACGCGATCCTCCCGCTGTGCAATGATCGCGATCGGCGGACGCAGATCCGATGGGGGATCGCCGACTTTCAGCACCGATTCGGGCGCGATCCGGAAGCACTGTGGCTGCCGGAGACGGCATGTAACCACGCGACGCTCGACGCGCTGATCGACGCAAGGTTGCGCTACGTCATTCTTTCGCCGTACCAGGCCCAGCGGGTGCGGCGGGTGGGTGCCCGCGAGTGGACCGACGTGAGCAATGGGACGATCGATCCCGGTCAGCCGTACGTCGCGTTTCATAGCGATGGCACCGGGCGGTCGATCGCGCTCTTCTTCTATGATGGTCCGATCGCCCGGGCGATCGCGTTCGAGGGAGCGCTGGCGTCGAGTCAGGCATACGTCGGGAGGCTGGCGCACGGCGTCGGCGGGCCCGGTCGGCTCGTCCACATCGCGACCGACGGCGAGAGCTATGGGCACCACACGCGACACGGCGATCGCGGGCTAGCGCACGCCGTCGCGTACGAGGCGCCGAGGCGCGATTTCGCGCTGACGAACTACGGCGCGTTTCTCGACGATCATCCGCCGCGCAACGAGGTCGAGATCAAGGCAGGGCCCAACGGCGAGGGAACCGCATGGAGTTGCGTGCACGGCGTCGGGCGCTGGTACGACGACTGCGGTTGCAACGGTGGCGCACGCGCGGGATGGAACCAAGCGTGGCGGCGACCACTGCGTGCCGCGCTCGATCTGTTACGCGACGAGCTCGCTCAGCGCTTCGAGGAGACCCGCGGGATCCTGTTCGACGATCCGTGGGCCGCACGCGACGGATATCTCGCGTTCACGTTGCGCCCCGATGGCGCCAAAACAGACTGGGTCGAGTCGCAGGCGGGCCGGCCACTCAGCCTCGCGGAGCGCGCGCGCACGCTCGCGCACCTCGAGCTCCAGCGCAACGCGCAGCTCATGTACACGAGCTGCGGATGGTTCTTCGCCGATATCTCGGGGATCGAGACGGTGCAGGTCTTGAAATATGCGCAGCGCGCGCTCGATCTCATGGACGAGCTCGGACTCGACAGCCCGCGCGAGCGCTTCCTCGACCAGCTCGCAGAGGCGCGCAGCAACCTGCCGGAGATGGGTAACGGCGTCGACGTGTTCCGGAGGTTCGTCGAGCCGCTGCGCGTGCACGCCGGACGGATCGGCGCGCACATCGCGATCTCGAACCTCGTCGACGACGCGCGGCAGACGGGTGTGGCCGCGGGCCACCGGTTCCGCACCCACGCGCTGCGCAAGCAACGCCATGGCCGGCTGAGCCTCGTGACCGCGCACCTCGAGCTCGATGAGCGCGCCACCGAGAAGCACTACGAGTTCAGCGCCGCCGCGATGCACTTCGGTGGGGTGGATTTCTATTGCGTCGTCCGGCCGTTCGCGGGCAAGCATCGGTTCACCGCCGCCGCCGCTCGGCTGTGGGCGAGCTTCCGCACCGCTTCATTGCCGACGATGCTCCGTATCGCGCAGGAGGAGTTCGGCCCCGAGGAGCACGGCCTCGAGAGCGTGTTGCCGGAGGGGCGGCACCGAATCTCGGCCATGGTACTCGGTAACATTGTTGGGACCTTCACGTACGAGTACACGCGACTGTACGAGAGCAACCAGCGCGTGCTCGAGATGCTGCAGAGCGCCGGGCTCGAGTTTCCGGCGGAGCTGCTCGCCGCGGCCGAGTTCACGTTCAGTCGACGGTTTGACGAAGCGATCCGCAATGCGAGCGGCAGCCACGATGTGGCGACCTACTCCCCGGCGATGCAGATCGCGCATGAGGCCAAGCTCCGGGGGTTCGCGATCGACTTCACGGCCTCGCTCACCACGCTGACGCGCACGCTCGCCGAAGCAGCGACGGCCGCGGTGACCGAGCCGACGCCTGCGAGCGTGCGGAGCGCGATCGCGCTCGCTGACCTAGCGCGCTCGCTCGGCATGAGCCCGAGCCTGGAGCGTGCGCAAGAGCTGATCGACGCTGCGCTGCCGGTCGAGGCGGAGCACCCGGTCGCGCGACCGCTGCGCCGCGCGTTCGGCCTGGTCGCCCCGCTTGGCGAGTCGCATGACGCCACCGTCGACGAAGTGTCGGCGTGATGTGCTCGGGCGATTCACGAACCTCTCGGGTTACCACCCTCGGGGTCCGCGTCGCTCAGCGCGGCGGCAGTCGATGACCTTCGGCCGTCAACGGACGACCACAACACCGCGCTTGGATTGGTAAATCAGGAGTCCGCGGACTTCTTGCGACGGCGAACGACGACTTCTTCCCATTCGCCGTCGTCGGAGGAGCTGCTGCCCTTCTCGATCTGCTTCTGCTGCGGCGCGACCGGAAGCTGCTTGGCGGCTTCCTTGGTCTCGAGCTCGTCGTCCTTGTCGTCGCCTTCTACCTTGGAGGACCGCTTGAAGTTCTTGATGCTCCGCCCCAGCGCGTCGCCGATGCCGGGCAGCTTGTTCGCACCGAACACGACGAGGACGATGAGGAGGATGATGACTAGCTCGCCCATTCCGGGCATGGCGGGACTCCTGGGGTGACTGGCCCGCAGCGTAGCACTGTTTGGTCGCAGGCTGAAAACGGGCCCCAAAAGTTGGACCTCGTCGTCGACGAGCCTATGTTCGGCGCATGCGACGCGTCGCCGCAGCCCTCGCCGCATCCTGCGTGGCGCTCTGGAACGCCGGCGCTCGCGCGGAGCCGGACGCGGTGCACGCTGGTGCCCAGGCCGCGCCACCGCTGCGCGCGGTCGAGCCGCGGCTCGATCAGGAGCTCGATGGTCGCCGCAACATCCGCGGCTGCGCCGTCGACGAGGCGTGCGGCCGAGCGCAGGACATCCTCCGCGAGTTCGAGATCGAGAAGCTACCGCCGCCGGGCCGCGATCCATGGCTCGACGAGCGCGTGGTCGTCCCGGCGAGCCGGCTCGAGGCGAACCACCCGCGGATCGCCAAGAAGCCGAGCGAGCTCAGACCGGATGCGCCGTGGCTCGATACGCTCGAGCTCCCCGACCTGCCGGTCAAGTGGACGCAGCGGCTCGCCGACTACCTCGTGTTCTACCGTGATGACCCGCGCGGCCGCTCGATCATGGCGGGCTGGCTCGTCGCGCAGGGCCGCTATCGCGAGCTGATCGTCTCGCACCTCCGCAAGGCGAAGCTGCCCGAGGATCTGCTGTATGTCGCGATGATCGAGTCGTCGTACGACCCGCAAACACTGTCACGCGCGGGCGCGCTCGGGCTGTGGCAGTGGATGCCCGAGGCCGCGAAGATCTACGGGCTGCGCCGCGATCGCTGGGTCGACGAGCGCAAGGATCCGTACCGCTCGACGATCGCGCAGATGGATTACTTCCGCGACCTCTACCAGCGATTCGGCGACTGGCACATCGCGCTGGCGTCGTTCAACGTCGGCTACGGCGCGATGCTGCGCTCGATCGCGCGCTACAACACGAACGACTACTACCAGCTCTGCGAGTACGAGAACGCGGTCCCGTGGGAGACCTGCTGGTACACGCCGAAGGTGATCGCGACGGCGATCGTCGGCCGCAACCGCGCCGCGTTCGGGTTCGACAAGCTCAAGGTCGCGGCGCCCGAGGCCTGGGAGGATGTCGCGGTCCCGACGTCGATGTCGCTCGCGTTGATCGCACGCGCGGCGGGCGTGGGCGAGGCCGACATCAAGCGTCTGAACCCGCACCTCCGGCGCAACCGCACGCCGCCCGGCGAGCCCGGATACCGCGTGCGAGTTCCCGCCGGCAAGCGAGCCGAGAGCGCGCGCCGGCTTGCCGAGCTGCAATCGGACTGGGACGGCTACGACGCGTACGTCGTCGCGCACGGCGAGCGCCTCGAGGACGTCGCGACGAGCTACGGGCTCTCGACGTTCGCGCTGAAGAAGCTCAACAACATCGCGCACGAGTCCGAGATCGAGGGCGGTACCGTGCTGGTCGTCCCGCGGATCAGCGCGGACCAGCGCGCGAAGAACCGCGCGAAGGCCAAGGCGAAGCTGCACTCGTCGGGCGTCGACCAGAAGGAGGGCGACGCGCTGATCGTGCCAGTGCTCGACAAGGATGCGGTGATCGCCGGCAAACACCGCGTGTTCTACCGGGTTGTCGCCGGCGACACGCTGCCTACCGTGAGCAAGGCGTTCGGGCTGCCGACCGCGGAGCTCGCGAAGTGGAACGGGCTCGAGCCGGCTGCGAACCTCCACCCCAGGATGGTGCTCGTCGCGTGGGTCCCCGATGACTTCGACCCCGAGCGACGCAAGGTTGCGCTCCTCGACGACTCGCAGCTCGTGGTCGTCACGCGTGGCTCGCCCGAGCACCTCGATCTCGCCGAGGCCCGCGTCGGCCGCGTGCGCACCGAGTACGTCGCGACCGCGAAGGAGAAGCTCGCTGACGTCGCGAAGAAGTTCGGCATGGGCTCGCACGACCTCGCGCGGATCAACCGGATCTCCTACAACACCGTCCTCGCGAAGGGCGACAAGATCATCGTCTACCAGGTCACCGATCCGACGCGCTCCGACCGCGCCGAGGAGCAGTGGAAGAAGACCCCGAAGTCACGCCGCGGCAAGTTGACGGGCACCCGTGCCGAGCGCGCCGCGAGCGTGGACGGACCGGATGCGGATGATGCAAAAGACCCCGACGACGACGGCCGGAACGTGACGGCGACGCGCAAGGAGCAGGCGCGCGCGGCACCGAAGCAGACCGCGACGAAGTCCGACGACAAGCCGGCCGCGAAGCCTGCAACGCCCAAACCGAAGCCCGACGCGAAGAGCGACACGAAGCCCAACGCGAAGCCCGACGCGAAGCCCGACGCGAAGTCCGACGCGAAGGGCGACACGAAGCCCGTCGCGAAGGTCGACGCGAAGCCGCGGGGAGATGCGCCTTCGGCAGGATCGACCGGTCCTGTGACCAAACCCACACAGCTCGACTGACCTCGCGCCGACGATCGGGGTATCGTGGCCGCCAACTTTGAGGTGACCGATGACCACACGGATTCTGATTGCTCTCGCGTTCTCCCTCGCTGCCTGTGGCGGTGACGACAGCAACACGACGCCCGACGCGGCGCCGACGACCGATGCGCCGGCGGCGGGCGCGGTGATGGTCACGTGCCCGGCCACGCCGGACAAGACGGTCACGACGTCCGAAGCGTCCAACACGTACATGCCGATGATGACGACGATGAACCAGGGCCAGGTGGTTCGCTTCATGACGTCCGCCACGCACAACGTGGTCGCACTCAACGCGACCAGCGATCCGGCGCTCGTCGTCGGCTTCAATCAGGAGCGCTGCTTCATGATGACGAAGACCGGCACGTTCCCGTTCAAGTGCGGACCGCACGGCTTCACCGGCACGATCGTGGTGAACTGATGCGCGCCGCGGTCATGCTGCTGCTGGCGCTGGGCTGCGGCAGCGACGACACGAAGCCGATCGACGCCTCGACGACCGATGGCACGCGGAGGGACGCTGCGGTCGACGCGCCGCCGCCGATCGACGCGCCGCCCGATGCGGCGACCGCCGTGCAGCGCGTCGATTGCGCGACCGCGACCATCGCGCGGACGGTGACGACCACCGATTCGCCGCAAGCCTTCGTCCCGAACACGGTGACCATCAACGTGAACCAGGTCATCAGGTTCCAGCCGGGAAGTAGTCACAACGTGATCCCGCACCCGACGCTTCCGAGCGACCCGGGGTTCCGCAACGGTGGTTTCGGCGAGGTCGCCTGCCTGCGGTTCACGACGGCAGGCCAGTTTAACTGGCGCTGCCAGCCGCACGCCTCGATGACCGGCGTCGTCACGGTCAATTGACCGTAGGGGAGCGAGGGCGGCTGCGCTAGAAGTCGACGCCGGCCGAGACCGACAGCGTGCGCTGGGCAGCGGCGGTGTCAGCGGCGTCGCACGTCGTTGTCGTCGATTGCGGCATGCAGACGTCGCTGGTCCCGCTGCGGTCGTCCTTCGAGGTGCCGGCGAGGGCGAAGCTCGCCTCGACCGTGAGCTGCAGGATGTAGTACTGGAACTTCGCGCCGACGATGAAGCGGTGGCGGAGGATCAGGTCCTGATCCTTGAACACGAAGCTCTGCGTGCTGTCGTCCTCGTTGCCGGGGGCGAGCGGGTCGATGTGCGGCGTCGGATCGATCACCTCGGAGCGCGGGATGATCATCAGCAAGTTCCAGCCGGCGTATGGATCGAGGCGCCAGGTGCCGCCGATCCCGAAGTGCTTCGAGATCGTGATGTCGAACGACGGGACGGTCAGGTCGAGCTCGCGTTGCGACATCATCCGCGACACCGCACCGCGCACCGCGACGCTCGGCAACGGGAGGTCGTGGTAGCCCTCGACGAGCGCGAGCTTGGCGTAGAACTGGCCGGTCCAGATCCGCGAGTCGACGAGGTGCACGGCGCCAGCGCCGACCTCGAAGGACGGGATTGGAAACCACATGCCCTTGCGCGCGAAGAAGCCGAGGGTCCGCAACATGCCGGGCGCGTGGCCGACGGTGCCGCCGGGATCCGACTCGGCCTCGCGTGCGCGCCAGTACGAGGCGTCGCCGTCGATCGTGGTGGTCGCGTAGTCGAGCGTCAGCTGGAAGCCGCCGAAGCCGAGGGTGTCGGCGGGGGTCAGCAGGTGCGGTGCGAGCACGACGCCGAGCTGCGAGGCGAGGGAGCGAAACTCGGCGTTCTGCGGGACGATCCGCGTGGTGCCGGTGCCGTCGTCCATCCGGTTCGTGAGCCGGCCGAGGACGAGATCGTTGTCGTCGGCGAGCGCGACGGCAGCGCCGTGGGCCAGCGGCACCGTGAAGCAACAAGCGAGGACAACCCCGCGTCCGAGCATGCGTCGAGCGTAGGCATCGCTCTGCCTCCAAGTCAACGCAGGTTGCATGATACACACCCGCTGAGATGACCGAGTACACGCAGATCACCGTCGACGACAGCTACGTCGCGCGGCTGACGCTGAACCGCCCCGACAAGCGCAACCCGATCGGCCCGGCGACCTGCGGCGAGCTCGTCCACGCGCTCGGCGGGCTCAAGACCAACCGCGACGTCCGGGTGATCGTGCTGACCGGTGCCGGCACGGTGTTCTCCGCCGGTGGCGATCTGGCGGCGATGGCGCAACCGGCGGCCGAGGGCGTCTCGCACGCGAGCCTCGTCGAGCTGCTGACGGAGATGCACGAGCTCGGCAAGCCGATCATCGCGATGGTCAACGGGCCGGCGCTCGCGGGTGGCCTCGGGCTGATGGTCGCCTGCGACCTCGTCGTCGCCGTTGACACCGCGGTGTTCGGCACCACCGAGATCGCGGTAGGGCTGTGGCCGATGATGATCACCGCCGAGATCACTCGGAGCGTCGGCCGCAAGAAGACGCTCGAGATGATGCTGACCGGGCGCAAGCTCGGCGCGGCCGAGGCGCTCGCGTGCGGGCTCGTGAACCGGCTCGCGCCAGCCGAGCAGCTCGAGGAGATGACGATGGCGCTCGCGAACGAGATCGCGGATCGCAGCCCGGCCGCGATCGCGCTCGGGCTCAAGTCGTTCTATCGCTCGCAGGACATGGAGTTCGAGCCCCAGCTGCGTTACCTGCAGAACGAGCTCGGCCGGGTGCTCGCACTCGACGATGCCAAGGAAGGCATCGCGGCGTTCCTCGGCAAGCGCAAGCCGGTGTGGAAGGGTCAGTGATGGCGATCGAGCCCGAGATGCGGGCGTCGGTGAAGGCTCATCCCGCGCTCGTCGTCGACGATCTCGACGGCTATGTGGCGAAGCTCACCGCGGCCGGCTTCCGGTGGACGGCCTCCGAGGAGATTCCCGGGACTCGGCGCGGCCACACCTGGGATCCGTTCGGCAACCGCATCGAGCTGATCGTCGCCTGAGGGACACGGATCGGGCCCGGCTGCCGGGGGCGTGGCATGATCGCGTGATGCGCCGGTGGTCCGTAGCTGTTGCCTCGACCAGCCTCGCCCTCGTGGCGTGCGGCCGTGGCGCTGCGGGTGAGCCTCGCGAACGCACGATGGTGCGGCTCGTGCGGTGCGCACCCGCGACGCCGTCACCGTCGAACAGCACCGACGTCGGCGAGCTGTTCGGGATCAGCGGCGAGGGCGAGGGGGAGGACGAGGACGACGACCGGCTCGTCGGTGGGTTTGGCCGGAACACCGAGCCCTCGACCGCGAAGCTGCCGAAGCGCACCTCGCAGGTCAGCTTCGGGATGCCGACCGCGTCGGGAATGCTCGACACGATGCTGCTGCAGCGGCTCGTGGTCGCCAAGGTCCCCGAGATCCGTGCCTGCTTCGATCGCGAGCTCGCGGCCAATCCGATGCTCGGACGCACGTCGCTCGCGTGGCGGCTCGCCGTCGCCCAGGATGGCCGCGTGCTGTATGCGGACCCGACGTCGCGCTCGAGCAGCAACGCGGTGGCCACGTGTGTCTCGCGCGTCTTGCGGACGATGCTATTTCCGACCCGCGCGACCGGCGGCTCGATCACGGTCACGTATCCGATCGTGTTCGATGTCATCGTCGAGCCCGAGCCACCGGAGCCGCCGCCGACGACGCGGAGTGCAGCGTGGACGCCGTTCGGCACCGACGCACCGGTCGCGGCCGCCTCGCGGGTGGCGCGCGCGGTCGAGGCGGCACTGCACGACCGGCGTGCGACGGTCGTCGCGTGCTTTCCACCCGCGGCGCCGACCGGTTCGCTGCGCGCGATGATCGAGATCGACGACGATGGCAAGGCGCGCTCGGTGCAAGCCGGTGGACTCGGCCACGCGGCGAGCGAACGCTGTGTCGAGCAAGCGCTCTCCGGGATGACCGTGGTCGCGCCCGCGCAACAGCCCGTCGAGATCGCGTGTGACTACGCACGTGGCGATGCGCAGCCGTGGCGGGTCACGCCCGCCGCGTATCGCGTGATCACGACGAGCCGCAAGCAGCTGCGCTACGAGAGCCAGACGCTCGTCATCGGTGCGCCGGAGCCCGAGCCGTTGCTCGATCCCGGCACGTATCTCGTGCTCGCCGATGCCGACGCGACCGGCGCGATGGTGACGCTCGCGTTGCAGTGGGCCAGCGAGGGTAACGGGGCCATCATCGCCGTGCGCGACGGGGCGCGGGCGCCGATCTTCCTCGGCGTGGGGCGGACGGCGAGCGCAGACGGCATCGACGGACTCGCGCGCGGCACGGCGCAGCCGGGGTTGCGGCTCGGCGCGAAGCTCTTGACCGCGTGTGTCGGCCGCGCGACCCAGCGCGCGAAGCTCGCGGACGTGACGGCCGTCGGTTCACTCGTGCAGTGGCTCGCGACACGCTGCAAGACCGCGCGATGCATCAGCACGCTGAGCGTGGCGCTCGATCCCGATGCGATCGTGCGCGACCTCGTCGAGGTCATCGGCGCGGCGCGGCGCGCGGGCTTCGATCGCGTGTTGCTCGGCACCGATGCGCCGTGCGGGACGCAAGACGACGACGAGGGCCGCAGCGAGCGACTGAGCGGCCCGGACGACGACGAGTGAGCCGGTGGATTGTCGTGGTCGTCGTCATCGCGGGTGGCGGCGCGGGATGTCGCGACGGCAGTGGTCACGCGCCGGCACCAGGATCGGGGTCGCCGGCGGCTCATCCGGAGCTCACCGTGAAGCTCGTCGGTTGCGTACCCGCGCATCCGGCGCCCGACGATCCCCGGCCCGTGGCGGGGCGATCCGGACACCGTCCGCCGCGCGAGTGGACGCCGTTCGCGACCGGCGAGCTACACGCCGAGCCCGCCGTCGCGCAGCCGATCGCGCAGGCGGTCGCGCGGGTGCTCGGCGATCGGTTGCCGGCGATCGCGCGGTGCTTCGCCGATGCGCGCGGCATGGTGCGCGCGATGATCCCGGTGGCGACGCACGGTCGAGTCGGCCGACCCCGGGTTGGCGGGCTCGGCGACCTCGTGATCGAGCGCTGCATCGCGGGCGCGCTCACGGGCATGGATGCTGGCGGCGTCGCGCAGGCCGCCGAGATCGCATGCGAGGTCATGCGCGGCGAGCCCGCTCCGCTGCGGATCTCGATAGACGCCGGCTACGCCGTGATCGAGGCAAGCGCGCGCGAGGTCAGGTTTGGCGAGAGATCACAACCGGTCCCCGCCGACCGCACGCCGCCCGAGCTCCCCGAGCTGACGCTGACGGCGACCGCGTTGATCGTTCTCGACCCCGATGCGCCTGCGGCCGCGCTCGAGCTCGCGCTGTGGTGGGCGCCCGCCGGGACCACGCTCGTCGCAGTCAAGGCCGCGGGTGGCGCGCCGGTGCTGCTCGGAGTGGGCGCGAGTCGCCGCCGACCGCAGCCGCGCAGCGACCCCCACCGGCTCGAGCTCCGCACCGATCGCGGCAGGCTGCGCGCGTGCGTTCCAGGTCGCGCAGTCCCGGCGAGCGCGTCACTGCTCGAGCCCCGCGAGGTCGATCGAATCATTGCCGCCGCGATCGCCGCGTGCCCGCCGTGCGCTCGCAATGTTGTCGTGGGGACCACGGGCGACTTCGTCGCCAAGGATCTCGTCGCCACGACCTCCGCGGTCTACCGCGCTGGCCATGCAGCGCTGTCGATCGGCGGCACTGCCTGCGAGCCGTGAAGACAGCAGTTGACCGAAGGGGAGCGAGGCCGTCTGGCCGAGCGACCGCGGAGGTCACAAGTGTGGTCGTGCAGACCCGGCGGGAGCGGGAGCTGGGCTCGCGGAGACCCGGTACGTCACCACAACCTCACGGAAGCATGGCGCCGCGTCGTGGCACGCGTCGTGATACACGCGACCTCGGAGGTTTCTCATGATGCGCATCTCGATCGTGCTCGTTGCAGTGGCTGCTCTTGCTGGTTGCTCGAAGAAGAAGGATGAAGGCGGCGGCGGCGGCGCGGGCGGCGGCGGTGGCGGCGGCGGCGGTGCACCGGCCGTGGTCAAGCTCGACACCCTCGGACTCGAGCTCGACGTCCCGGGCAAGGTCGAGGTCGGCAAGGCGATCGGCAGCGACGGCTCGATGTTGCAGGGCAGCGGGATCGGCGCGATGACCGTCGAGGTGGCGACGAAGCCGATGCCGCTCGACGAGGCGAAGTCCGACGCCAAGATGTACTCGCCAAAGAACCTGAAGGACGAGACGCTGCCCGACGGCTGGCTGCTCACCTACGAGAACAAGGGCGCCATGGGCACGAACTACTTCGTCGAGTCGCGCCGCACGATCGAGGGCAAGGAGATCAAGTGCGGGACCACCGGCGGTGATGCCAAGCAGGTCGCGAACGTCGTCGCCGCGTGCAAGTCGCTGCGCAAGGCGAGCTGATCGATCTCAGGCCGTCGCGTTCAGCTCCGCCGTCACCTTGTCGGCGTGCTGCATGAACCGCTGGAATGCCGGTCGCTGCGAGAGCCGCGACTGGTATGCGACGAACGCCGGCCTCGGCTCGATGCTCTTCATCATCAGGCCGTAGCCGAGCTGTCCCCCGATGTAGACATCGGCGGCACTGAACGTCTCGCCCAGGATGTAGGGGCCGGGCGTCAGCGCGCGCTCGAGCGTCTTCATCGTGTCCTCGTAGGTGCCGTAGCCGATCGTGCTCGTGCGCTCGACTTCGGGCCGCGCGAGCATCTTGTCGATCGCCGCGGGCTCGACGCAGCCGGCGGCGAAGAACAGCCAGCGATAGTAGGTGCCGCGCGCCGCATCGTGGATCGCGGGCGCGAGTCCGGCTTTCGGGAACGCGTCCGCGAGGTACGCGCAGATCGCCGCCGTCTCGGTGACGACGACGCCGCGATGGACCATCGCAGGGAGCTTGCCCATCGGGTTGATCGCGAGGAACTTGTCGCTCTTGTGCTCCTGCTTGTCGAAGCGCACGAGGTCGAGGACGTACGGCGCGCCGACCTCCTCGAGCATCCAGTGCGCGACGCGCGCGCGTGACATCGGATTGTAGTAGAGGACGATCTCGTCGCTGATGGTCATGCCCGCGACGGTACCCGATCCCGCCGCAACCGCACGGCGCTCCCGCTCAGTCGCGACGGTACATCGTCACGACGCACGCCCCGCCGAGGCCGAGGTTGTGCTGGAGCGCGATCTTCGCGCCCTCGACCTGGCGTGCCTCGGCCGTGCCGCGGAGGTGCCACACGAGCTCGGTGCACTGCGCGAGGCCGGTGGCGCCCAGCGGATGGCCCTTCGAGAGCAGGCCGCCCGACGGGTTCGTGACGTACTTGCCGCCGTACGTGTTGTCACCGTCCCAGATGAACTTCTCTGCCTCGCCTTCCTTGCAGAGGCCGAGCGCCTCGTACGTCAGGAGCTCGTTCGCGGTGAAGCAGTCGTGGAGCTCGACGACCTGCACGGCCTCGGGGCCGACACCGGCCTGCTCGTAGACCTTCTTCGCGGCGGCCTTCGCCATGTCGTAGCCGACCATCTTGATCATCGAGTGTTCCTCGAAGGTCGACGGGTAGTCGGTCGTCATCGCCTGCGCCGCGATGTACACGGGCTTGCTGATGTTGTGCTTCTTCGCGAAGTCGTCGGAGCACAGCACCGCGGCAGCCGCGCCGCACGTCGGCGGGCAGCACTGGTAGCGCGTCAACGGATCGAAGACCTCGGGCGACGCCATGATCTCCTCGACCGACAGCACGTCCTTGAACAGCGCGTAGGGGTTCTTCGAGGCGTGCTGGCGGGCCTTCGCGCTGATCTTCGCGAAGGTCTCCTTTTTGGTGCCGTACTTCCAGCGGTACTCGCGGCCGGCGCCACCGAACATCTGCGCGGCGGGAGGTGCGGAGTTGAAGCCCTGCTCCTCGTTCATCACGTTGACGAACTTGTCGAGCGGGTTCGTGCGGTCGGTCCACTTCGCGCTGAGCGCGCCGGCTTCCATCTGCTCGAAGCCGACGACGATCACGCACTCGGCCATGCCGCCCGCGACGGCCTGCGCGCCGAGCATCAGTGCGGAGCTGCCGGTCGAGCAGTTGTTGTTGACGTTGAAGACCGGGATGCCGGTCTGGCCGAGCTCGTAGATCGCGCGCTGGCCGCAGGTCGAGTCGCCGAACACGTAGCCGGCATACGCCTGCTGCACCTCGGTGAACGGAACCTTGGCGTCGGCGAGCGCGGCCTGTCCGGCCTTGCGCGCCATCACGTGATATTCCTCGCTCTTGCCGGGCTTCGCGAAGGGAACCATCCCGACGCCGATGACATTTACTTTGCGTGGCATGTGAGTTTCTCCTTCGTGCCTAGACGAGCTTGTTGAGGAAGCCGAGGCGATGCGCGACGGTGACGTCGCCCTCGACCTTGAGCTGACCGTGCTGGAAGAGGTTCTTCGCGGTCGCCTTGCCGGTGACGAGGGCGACGAGATCGGCGTCGTTGATCGTGAGCGTCGCGTCGACCTTCTTCGGATCGTTGCCGCCCATCGCGAACGTCTGCTCGTTGCCGTCGACGACGAACTTGAGCGTCGCGCGGACGTCGTTCTGGAGGCCCGGGTTGTCCGCGAGACGCTTGGTGAGCGCCGCGAAGATCTTCGGTGCCTGTGCCTCGGCGCTCGACTTCGGAGCGGACGCCGCCGCCGGAGCCGTGGCGCCTGCCGGAGCGGCCGCGCCACGTCGCTTCGCGATCACCTCGACGGCCTTGGTCGGATCGAGCTTGCTGAGGAACTGCAGCTTCTGCGAGGCCATCACGTTGCCGGAGATCTTGAGCTTGCCGGTCGTGAACAGCTTCATCGCGTCGGCCTTGCCCTGCGTGAGCGCGAGGAAGTCGTCCTCGGTCAGCTCGAGCGTGCATTCGCCCGCGTCGCCGCCGGCCTTCACGCTGCCGGCGCCCTTGAGGTCGAGCGTCCAGGTCTTGCTGCCGATCTTCCACAGGTACGTCGTGTTGACCTTGGCGGCGAGGTCGGGGTTCTGCTTGAGGTACTCCTCGATCACCGCGAAGACGTCGTCGGTGGTCGGTACATAGTCGGCTGGGACGCCCGCCGCCGCGGTCGGCGGCACGCCCGCACCCGCACCACCGGTGCGCTTCTTGGTCTCGGCGAGCACCATTTCGGGCGTCAGCTTCTTGAGGAAGCCGAGCTTCTGCGACGCCATGACGTCGCCCGAGATCTTGAGCTTGCCGGTCGAGAACAGCTTCATCGCGTCGGCCTGGCCGGTCGCCATCGCCATGAAGTCCGCGTCGGACATCTCGAGCGTGCAGACCGCCTTGCCGGCGACGCCCTCGGTGACCGTCCCGGGAGGTGTCGTCAGATCGATCGTCCACGCGCTCTCGGGCGCGGACAGCTTGAACAGGAAGTTCGTCTTCACCTTCTCGGCGGTCGCGGGGTTGCCACCGACGAACGCGCCGATCGCGCGGAAGATGTCGGCGCTGTTCGGCACCGCGGCGGTCGCGCCACCCGATGATGCCGCTGCCTTCGCGCTGCGGTCCTTGGCCTTCGGCAGCTCCTTGTGGAGCTCGACCGCCGCGTTCGAGATCACGACCTCGCCGCGCTCCTTGACCTTGGTGCGGAAGACGACGCGGTGCTCGCCGTCCTTCCACATCTCGGTGACGAGCGTCTCGCCAGGGAGCACGGTCGACGCGAACCGCGCCTTGATGCTCTTCACGTAGTCCGGGTTGCCGTCGGGCGCGAACGCCTGCGCGACGTGGCGCGTCGCGTAGCCGAACGAGCACAGGCCGTGGAGGATCGGCTTCTGGAAGCCGAACGCCTTCGCGAAGCTCGGATCGGCGTGGAGCGGGTTCCAGTCGCCGGAGAGCCGGTAGAGCAGGGCCTGGTTCTCGGAGGTCTTGTCCTCGATCACCTTGTCGGGCGCGCGATCGGGCGGGACGTTGACGTCCGCGCTCGGGCCACGCTCGCCGCCCCAGCCGCCGCCACCGCGGACGAACGTCGTCAGCTCGTTCTTCACGAGCTCGTCGCCGTGCTCGTCGTAGGTGATGAACTCGGTGACGACGAGGGCGTTCTTGCCCTTGTCGTAGATGTTCTTGACGGTCGCCTTGGTCGTCAGCTTGCCGGCCCGCGGCAGCGGCCGCTTGACCTCGGTGTACTGCTCGCCGTGGAGCACGCGATCGAGGCCGAAGTTCAGGCCCGGTGCCTGGATGCCGTTCTTGCCCTGCGTGAAGACCATGCTGATCGCCGGCACGACGCCAAAGCTCGGCAGCACCTTCATGCCCTTGCCCGACAGCTCGTACACGAGCTGGAGGTCGCGCTCGTCCGTCGGATCCTTCGCCGCGCCGACGCCGAGGGCGTACAGCGAGACATCGCGTTCGTCGTAGCTCGACGTGAACTCGGGGTACTTGTAGCCGAGCGCCGCATCGACATCGATCAGCGCGTTGCCGCCCTTGCTCGGACCGGCCTCGACGTTGCCCATGATCGGCTGCATCGACTCGGCGACCGAGCCGGGGTGCGTCGTCTTGTCGAACTGGGTGATGTCCTTCCACGAGGCGTCGACATCCTCGGGGGTGATGCTGCGGCCGAGCCGGAACGTCTTGCCCTCGGAGCGCTCCCAGCGGAGCTTCGCGAAGAACCCGCCGCCGACCTCGTAGAGGCCGCCGGTGTCGGAGTTCGACTCGTGCGCGAGCCGGGCGACGAGCGCCGAGACGTACTCGGGCTTCAAGGCGTCGAGGAGCTCCTTCGGCAGCACGGTCTCGGTCATCCGCGAGCCGGCGATCGGCGCGATCGTGTTGACGATGACGTTGCGCTTGCGACCCTCGGCCGCGAGCGTCTGCGTGAAGCCGTGGATGCCGAGCTTGGCCATCGCATAGTTCGCCTGGCCGAAGTTGCCGTAGATGCCGGCGGCCGAGGCGGTGTTGACGATGCGGCCGTAGCCGGCGTCGTTCATGTACGGCCACGCCGCGTGGGTCACGCGGAACGCGCCGAGCACGTGGACCTTGTAGACGAGGTCCCAGTCCGCCTGCGTCATCTTCTTGAACGAGACATCGCGGAGGATGCCGGCGTTGTTGATGACGATGTCGATGCGGCCGAACGCGTCGATCGCGGTCTTGACGATCTTGTCGCCATCCTCGACCGAGTCGTAGTTCGCGACGGCCTGGCCACCGGCCTCCTTGATCTCCGCGACGACCTTGTCGGCGGCCGACGACGACTTGCCGTCGCCGGTGAAGCTGCCGCCGAGATCGTTGACGACGACCTTCGCGCCGCGCGCTGCCAGGAGCAACGCATGCGAGCGACCGAGGCCACCGCCGGCACCGGTCACGATTGCTACTTTTTCATCGAACCGCAGCTCTTTGCTCATTTGCTCACCTTGCGTTTCTTGGTCTCGTGCTGGGCCTGGCTCAGGACCGTCGGGAACAGCGCCTTCCAGTCATCGATCAGATGATCGAGGCGCTTGTCGTCGTGCAGCACCGCGGACATCGCGGCGCCGATCATCAGTTGCAGCGTCATGTCGAGCGCGCGCTCGAGGCCGGGATGCTCGGCGACGTCCTTGCCGAACAGCGTGCGCGCCTGGGCGATGATGCCGTCGCGAAGGACCTTCTCGGCATTCGCGAGCACGGGCCGCAGCTCGGGGTCGGTGCGCGCCGCGGTGCGGAGCTCCATCGCGACCTGGAAGAACGTGCCGGAGAAGCACTGCCACAGCAGGCCGAGCACGGCGTCGGTGCGCGCGCGTCCCTCGGGCAGCCCGACGGACAGCCGCTTGAGCTCGTGGGCACGCATCTCGGCGAGATGTGCGATCGCGGCGACCAGGAGCTCCGCCTTCGACGGGAAGTGGTGGAGCAGGGCGCCGCGCGAGACGTCGGCACGCCGCTGGACCTCGAGCGTCGTCGTGCGCGCGAACCCGACTTCGATCAGCGACTCGACGGCCGCATCGAGGAGCGCGCGCCGCGTCTCGTCACGGCGTTGCTGCTGGGTCCTGGGTACGCGGACAGCCTCTGGCATCGATGAGGGGTGTACCGCCCAAGAAACAGTCAGTCAAGACTGTTTGTATACTCCCGGGAGGCCGCAGCCTACGGGGCGCACTCGCAGGCGTATTCCTGCGTGCCGTAGTCGAACCAATCGAAGAACTTACCGTCGGAGTAGACCAGCGAGTAGATCTCGCCGGCGCGCTGGTCGGGATCGCCGACGCCCCAGCTGATCGCGGAGAACGGCTGGCCGGTCACGGTCACCCAGATCCCGTCGAGCTCGGGATCGAGGATGCCAACCCAGACGTACGGCGAGCTATCCAGCGGATCGACGAAGGCGTGCAACGCGGTCGCCTCGACCGCGGTCTCGGGAATCGCGAGGTGGCCTCCATCGGACTCGCAGTCGGTCTTCGCGGCCGGCCATGTCGTCTGCACCTGGACGCGGCGATACTTCGAGGCGGTCTGCGCGGCGGGCACGCTGACGTACTGCGCGGCACAGACCTTGACGAACGCGTCCGGCACGTACGCATCGCGTCCGGCGTCGATCATCGGCAGCGACGTCGAGCCGTCGACCGTGGCGCCCGATGGCGCGACCGACGCCTCGAACGAACATGCGACCCCGGCCACGCCGACAAGCACCACGCAGATCACGCCCGCAGCTCGCATCGCGGCGCATCCTACATATTTCGCGCGGTCATGCCAGCGGGGATTCGCGAGGCATAAAGCCGCGGCGGCCGCGGTTAGCGCTCTCGATGAGACCGATGGTTTCCGTCCGCGCAGGGGCTGGCACCCGCGGGTCCGGCAAGGCAAGCTGACCCGTCCGTGCGGTACGAGGCAAAGATTGGCTGGCGCTATCTCTACGGAGGCAAGCACGACCGCCTGATGCTCGTGCTCGCGCTGTGCTCGCTCGTCGTCGCGCTCGCGGGCCTCGGCGTCCTGCTGCTCTCGAAGGGCAACCCGATCGGCGTGCTGATGTTCGTGGTCGGGGTGATCACGACCGCGGTCTTCACGCTGCTCTCGATCTTCAGCGTGTTCGTCAGCGTCTCGATCCTCGGCGTCGCGCTCGGGGTCGCGGCCTTGACGATCGTGCTCGCGGTCACCACCGGCTTCCAGCAGGAGTTCCGCGACAAGGTGCTCGGCGTCAACGCGCACGTGATCGTGCTGAAGAGCCAGTCGACGTTCGCCGAGTACCGCGACGTCATGAAGACCGCGATGGAGATCGACGACGACGTGCTCGCCGTCCAGCCCTTCATCTTCGCCGAGATGCTGGTGACGCGCGGCAAAGGCGAGCTCTCGGGCGTGGCGATCAAGGGCATCGATCCCAAGCTCGTCGGCGGAGTGCTGGATCTCGAGCGGCACATGATCGAGGGCTCGGTCGACAGCCTCGCCGCCGAGCCAAAGCCCGACGTGGCCCCCCCGATCATCATGGGCAAGGCGCTCGCGCAGAAGCTCAAGGCCAAGGTCGGCGACACCGTCACCGTCGTGGTGCCACTGTCGAACATCGACTTCGACACCTGGCGCGCGAAGTCGAGTGCGCCCACGAGCCGCAAGTTCCGGGTCAGCGGCATCTTCTACAGCGGCTTCGACGAGTACGACCGCCGGCTGATGTACACGGCGCTGCGCGACACCCAGGCGCTCGTCGGCCGCGGCGATCAGGTGATGGGTGTCGAGATGAAGGTACGTGACGTCGAGGAGGCGGAGTCGATCGCCGCGCGCCTCGAGAAGAAGCTCGGCGGGCCGCCCTACCAGGTCCAGGACTGGTACGAGCTGAACCACAACCTGTTCACGGCGCTGAAGCTGCAGAAGCTCGCGCTCGTCATCATCCTGACGCTCATCATCATCGTGGCCGCCGTGAACATGGTCTCCGCGCTGACGATGATGGTCACCGACAAGACCCGCGAGATCGCGATCCTCAAGTCGATGGGCTCGACCCACGGCAGCGTCGCGCAGATCTTCCAGGTTGTCGGGCTCGCGATCGGTGGTGTCGGCACGCTGATCGGCGTCGCGATCGGGCTGGCGACCTGTTACGTGGTCAGCGCATACGGCTACCACCTCGATCCCAAGGTCTATCTGATCGACCGGTTGCCAATCGAGGTGAAGGGCCTCGAGGTCCTGCTGGTCGCCGGGATCACGATGGCGATCAGCGTGGTGTCGACGCTCGTGCCCGCGCAGTCCGCTTCAGCGATGCGCCCGGTCGACGGCCTCCGCTACGACTGAGGCAATTCGAGTTGCATTCGTGCAACTAACTTTGCGCGATTGCATGTAAGCCGGGATCTGCACCTCAAGATTCCAGTAGGTTGCACGCACCTACAGTGGCCCACCCTTTGTACTAGTGGGACCTCATCAACATGCGCAACCTCTCCTCGCTTATCACCGTCGTCGTCCTCTCCCTCTCCTCGTTCGCGGCTGTTGGCTGCGCCACCTCCGGCTCGGAAGACGAGTACTCGGAGTCCGAGGGCGAGGCGTCGCTCGCCGGCAAGTTCACCATGTGGCAGTCGACCGACGGCCAGTGGCGCTTCAACCTCAAGTCGGGCAACGGCGCCGTGCTGCTCTCGTCGGAGGCCTACACGAGCCGCACCGGCGCGATCAACGGCATCCTCTCGGTCCAGGAGAACGGCGTCGATCCCACGCAGTACCAGGTCCGCCAGACCCAGACCGGTTACAACGTCCACCTGCTCGCCGGCAACCACGAGTCGATCAGCTTCTCGCAGGTCTACTCGACCAAGTCGAGCGCGACCCGCGCGGTGGGCTCCTCGGTTCGCGCCGTGACGAGCTACCTCGACAAGCGCGAGGCCAACACGACCGGCGCGCGCGTCGATGTGCTGCAGGGCGACTCGGGCCAGTTCCGCTTCAACTTCTTCGCCCGTAACGGCCAGGTCGTCCTGTCGTCCGAGGCGTACACGACCGCCGCGGCGGCGTTCAACGGCGCGTTCGCGGTGCAGACCGAGGGACAGAACACGGCGTCGTACTCGCTGAAGGAGAACAGCGCGGGTGGCTTCTACTTCACCGTGCAGGCGCTCAACGGCCAGATCGTCGGCGTCAGCCAGCAGTACACGACCCGCGCGAGCGCGCAGGACGGCATGACGGCGCTGCAGACCCTGCTGCCGGCCATCAACGTCCTCTAAGAACCTCTCATTCAACGACCGGCGGCCGGCACTGCAAATGCCGGTCGTTTTTCGTTTCCGGAATTCGCGATCACGGGCAGGGAGTGGTCGTCGGCGCGATCGTCATGTCGCGCAGGCAGACCGGCAGGATGGTGGGAGGCAGCTCGATGCCCGGAATTCGCACGTCGGCGTCGCCGTCGGTGTTGTTGTCGCGGTAGTTGCGGACCATCGCGATCTTGCCATCGGGCGCGTAGAACGTGATCGGCCCCTGCAAGCCGCGCTCGTCGACCGCGCCGCGGGCCCACAGCGTGCCATCGAGTCGCAGGACTTCGAGCTGTCCGCCTGCCCTCCGCTGGCACCACATACCGGCGCCGAGGAGCTCGGCACCAGCGGGGCATCCAGGCTCGGCCGGTAGCTTCGCCGTGACCATACCCGGCGGGCCCTCGCGCCGGTCGCGATCCTTGCAGCCAGCAAGCAAGCACGTCACGAGCAAGATCCACTTCATGCCGTCGCTGATATCACGCTCGCTGCGGTTGCGTGGATCACGCGTCCCGGCAAGGTTGAGTCAGCTCTGTTGTCCGCGGTGGGACGGCGATACGGTGCAGGTCTAAAGGGGGCCCTATGAAGAAGCTCGCATTGCTCGTGCTCGTGCTCGGCGCGTGCTCGAAGACCGAATCGACCGACATCCGCACATCTGGCATCTACGCATCGATCACCGCGTCGACACTCGGCGACGGCACGACGAACGTCAGCACGACGCTCTTTCTCGGCAATCCGATCAACCTCAACTTCGTCGAGCTCGCCGGTGAGGACGAGCTGCTGGCGAGCCACGCCGGCATGGAGAAGGTGATGGTCGAGTCCGACCTCTTCAACGTTGTCAGCTACCGCGCGCAGTTCCAGACCGACGCCGAGGGCGAGCAGTTCGAGGTCGCATTCCTGCGCGGCGACGACGTCAGCGCGCCGAGCTCGATCGCCACGCTGCCCGCGAAGTTCACGCTCGGGGCGGGGCCCGCGAGTGCCGCACGCTCCACCGCCCTGGCGGTGTCGTGGTCACCGGCCGGCTCGACCGACGCGATGAGCTGGGTCGCCGAGGGCGATTGCATCGAACGCGCGAGTGGCACGTTCGCCGGCGATACCGGCACCGGCGCGATCGCGGCAGGGACGATCATGAAGCGCGACAACCAGCAGGTCGCGGATTCCTGCGAGGTCACGCTGTCGGTCTCGCGGTCACGGCTCGGCGAGGTCGACGTCCACTACGGCAAGGGTGGCTACATCGCCGGTGTGCAGACCCGCCAGCTGATGTTCACCTCGATGCCCTGATCGAGCACCAGGGGCGCTGTCCCTATGGCTTGGGGCCGATGGTGCGGCCGAGGTGGAGGCCGCGGCGCTTGAGGAGGCGGTAGAGGGTGACGGTGTTGATGCCGGCGGCCTTCGCCGCGGTCTTGACGTTGCCGCCGTGCTTCGCGAGGAGCTCGGTCAGGTACTGCTTCTCGAGGGGCTCGAGCCAGGTCTCGCGAGCCTCGTCGAGCGTGATCTGTGTCGGTGGTGCGGTGCGCGCGCGTAGCTTCGAGGCGCTGTGGAGCGGGCGCGGCAGATCGTCGACGCGCAGCTCGTCGCCGGTGCACAGGATCACGGCGTGCTCGATCGTGTTCTTGAGCTCGCGGACGTTGCCGGGAAAGTCGTAGGCAGCAAGCCGGGCGAGGACGGCGGTGCCGAGGCGCGGGGCGGGCTTGCCGTGCGAGGTCGCCGACTGCTCGAGGAAGACGTTCGCGAGGGTCTCGAGGTTGTCCTTGTAGCTACGCAGCGGCGGCAGATCGAGGGTCATCACGCTGAGCCGGTAGTAGAGGTCATCGCGGAAGGTGCCGAGCTTCGCCATCGCCTCGAGGTCGCGGTTCGTCGCGCAGATCAGGCGGACGTCGACGCGATCGGGCGGGTCGTTCGAGCCGAGCGGCTGGACCTCGCCCTGCTCGACGGCGCGCAGCACCTTGGCCTGCAGCATCACGGGGAGCTCGCCGACCTCGTCGAGGAAGAGCGTGCCGCCGTTGGCCTTCTGGAACTCGCCGACCTTCTGGAAGCTCGCGCCGGTGAACGCACCCTTCATGTGGCCGAACAGGATCGACTCGAGGAGAGTCTCGGGGATCGCGGCACAGTTGACGACGATGTACGGCTTCTCGGCGCGCCGGCTGTTCCAGTGGATCGCGCGCGCGACGAGATCCTTGCCGGTGCCGCTCTCGCCGCGGATCAGGATCGGCGCGTTGGTCGGCGCCGCGAGCTCGATCTTGCGTTCGACTTCGTGCCACGCCGGCGACAGGCCCTTGATCATCAGCGGCCGCCCGGTCGCGGCGCGCGAGAGCTTGTCGACCTGGACGCGGCGGAGGAGCGGGGCGGCAACCTCGGCGATCGCGGTGAGTGCACGCATCGCGTTCGCATCGATGCCGCGCGGCTCGCGGGCCGAGATCGTGAGCACGCCGATCGGCCGCTTCTGGTACTGCAGCGGTGCCGCGGCGATCGAGCCGACGTCGATCAGGTAGCGGGTGTAACGCGGGTCGCGCGAGGTGTCGGGACACAGGTACGGCACGCCCTCGTTGAAGACGTGCATCGCGATGCCGGCCTTCGCGCTGTCGCTGCGGTCGCGTAGCTCGGGCTTGACGACGCGCGGTAGCGTCACCGTCACGCCGCCGACCACGTGGTGCACGAGCGCGAGCCCGCCGGCATCCTTGTCCCACACGAACAGCGCGCCGTGCTCCGCCCCGGTCGCCTCGAGCGCGATCGCGACGAGCTCGGCCTCGATCGTGCCGGGCGGCGCCGCGTGGAGGCGGTCTTCGATCTCGCGCGTGGTGGCGGTCATGGTCGTCAGGCCGGCGGATCGTGCGCGCCGGTCGGAGGCTGGCGTTGCTTCCAGTCGACGAGGAACGCCGCTTCGTCGGGCGTGCTCGCGCGACCGAGGATCTGGTTGCGATGCGGGAACCTCCCGAACCGCGCGATCACGCCGCGATACTTGTGCGCCTGCTCGACGCCCATCGCGAGCACTGGCTTTGCCCACGCCGGCGCTTCCGCGACGAGGCGCTCCATCTCGCGCACGCCGCGCTCCTGGTGATCGAGCGACTCGGCGTGGAGTAGTGGCATGTTCAGGAACAGCCGCTCCTCGATCGATAGCTCGCACTCGAGGCCGCGATCCAGCGCGTCGACGGTGACGGCCTGCGCCGCCTCGTCACCGGCGTACGTTTGTGGGTCGTCGCGATAGATCGATCGCGTGAACTGGTCGAGCACGACGATCAGCGCGACCCGGTCGCGGGGCGAGTCGGCCCAGCGCTCGAGCCGGCCGGCCAGCGCCTCGTCGATGACGGCGCCGAATTGCTCGCTGATCTCGCGATCGAGCGTGGAGCCTCCCATGTACCAGCGCCGGATCTTCGCGCGGAACGTCGCATCGTCGTGCGCGGGCTCGCCGAACCAGAACGCCAGGACCTCACGGGGACCGGACATACCGAGGAGCATACGCGACCCGGCATCCTCTAGGATGAGGCGATGGCGTTGCGAGATGACCTCGAGGCCTCGCTGCGCGCGCACTGGGATCGCGGCACGCTCGCGGTCTACGCCGATCACTTGCAGGGCCTCGGCGAGGTGCGCGGTGAGCTGATCGTGCTCGATCTGCGGATCGAGGAGGTCGGCCCGTTGCCCGAGCTCGTCGCACGCAGGAAGGAGTTGCTCACCGCGTGGCTCGCGACCCAGCCGCCGGGCAAGATCCAGCACGGCTTCGTCGACGTCGACGCGAGCGGCGCCGATCCCGTGTTCCAGACGCTGGCGGCGTTCGAGAACCCGGCGGCGCCGTACATCCGCACCGTGCTGGTCGCGGGCACGCCGGCGCAGATCCTCGAGGCGCTCGGCATCATCGGGTGGGCGCCGCGGCCCGGGCTCGTACGGCTCGTGCTTCGGCAGTGGAACGAGGGGGACCTGCCGTCCGTCCGCGAGGCACCGTTGCGTGCGCTCGTCGATGCGACGCCGCACCTCGACACGCTCGAGCTCGAGGGTCATCGCGTGCTCGGTGACGTCGCGCATCCAACGGTGCGAAGCCTGCGGGTGTCGGGGTGGAACGCGTTCGAAGCGTTGATCGGTAAGGGAAGCCCATTGCCTTCGTTGACCGAGCTCGACTTCGCGTACGCGTCGCAGCTCGGGGTCCACGAAGGTCGGGCCTCGCTCCCGGGCTTGTTGCACGCCTCGCGGCTTCCCGCGCTGCGATCGCTCGACCTGTCACGCAACGAAGTGGGCTCCAAGACAGACCCGAATAACCTCGCCGCCGACTACGATCCTTTCGAGCTGGTGCGCATGCTGACGGTGAGTAACCAGCTGGTCGCGTTACGGTTGCCGAGGCTGCGCTCGGAGCTGCAGGTCGATCACCTGCGCACCGCGCTCGCACGCATGCGGCGGCTCGAGCGCCTCGAGATCCGTGCGTCACCGGCCCAGCTCGGCCGCGATCTCGTGCACCCCAGGGCGGCGATCACCTTCTTCTGAGAATCGCGTACTACGACCGCCGCATCCCGAGGCGCGCGGCGAGCTGCACCGCGGCGGGCAGCGTCGGATCGACGGTGAGCGCGCTGTGCAGGTGCCAGCGCGCCGAGTCGGTATCGCCGCCGGCTGCACAGATCAGCGCGAGCGCCACGAGCGACCGCGGCCACGGGCGGCAGCCGTCGAGGATGTCCTCGATCGTCTTGCGTTCGGCGAGTGCGGTCGCGGCGCGATCGCGGCCGGACCCGACGAGCACGCGATAGCGCGCCCACGCGAGATAGGCCTCGTACTCGGGATGCCCGGGGAAATGCCGACACGCGGTCGCGAGATCGCTCATCGCCTTGTGGACATCGCCCTCGCCGAGCGCGCGTTGACCGCGCATGTAGTAGTCGGCGGCGAGCGTGGCAGCGCCGGGCTCGATAGCCCATACCGTGCGGAGCTCGGGCAGCTTCTGACGGAGCCAGTCGTGGTAGCGGCCGCGCTGTGCGTGATCGACGAGGACCGAGCGCGCCTTCTCGACGAGCTCCCAGATCGGCGCGATCTGCGGTGCGAGCTCGGCGAGATCGAACACCGACAGCGCATCGGGCGAGAACCGGAAGCCCACCAGCTCGTAGGCCGCTTCGATGTCGGGATACTCGGCGGCGGTCGTGATCTCGAGGACGTCGTAGTAGGTGCTGCGCTCGAGCCGGGCGGTGCGTGCGCGGATGTGATTGCGAACCTCGGCGAGCATGCGGCGCGCGGGCGTCGCGACGTCGCGCACCTCGGGCGTGAAGTCGACGGCGCCGAGCGAGCCGAGGGCCCACAGAAAGCGCGCGGCCTGCGTCGGCTCGAGCGGGCCGACCTTGACGGTGGACTGCACGGTGAGCGTGCCGTCGATCTGCGCGGCGAGCTCGAGCTCCGGCACGCTCAGCACGCGATCCTCGCGCAGCTCGTCGAGCCGCGTCGTCGGCGTCACGTAGTGGTGGACGTGCCAGCGCAGCGTGCTGCGTGCGATGTCGAGGTCGACGTTGCGCGCCGCGAGGATCGCCGACGGCCAGGTGTCGCGGCGGTCGAGTGCCGGCGGCAACTTGCAGGCGGCGCGCATCACGTTCCATCGCATGCCGGTCGCGAGCCGTAGCTTCTCGGCCTCCTGGATCGCACCGACGAGCGTCGTGATCTTCGCCGTCGGCGCGACGAGCGTGACGCGCGCGACCGGGGCGTACTGGCGCGCCGCGGCGGACATCCCCATCGCGACGATGCCAGGGACGGCGGGATGATCGCGCCACGCCTCGGTGACGGCCGCGAGCCGCGCGCCGAGCTGATCGGCATCGAGCAACACGACGGTCGGCGCACCACCGCCGCGCGGACCATCGGCCTGCCCGGCATCCCAGGTTGCCTCGAGGCCGGCCTTGACCAGCTGCTCCTCGAGCTGGACGCCGGAGCCGACGTCAGCAAGCGCGATGAGGACGACAGTCACGCAAAAAGCGTATCACTGCGCTTCTGGCGACGCGGCAAGCAGCTCACGAATGTCGCTGCAGACCTCGTCGATCGCGATGCGAGCCGCGCGCACGGCGCCGGCCAGGCTGATGAAGCCGTGGATCAGCGCGGGGTAGCGGCGGTGGCGCACCGGGACGCCGGCGGCCCGCAGCGCCGCGGCATACGCGTCGCCCTCGTCGACGAGCGGGTCGTAGCCCGCGGTGACCACGATCGCCCGGGCGGCAGTGGCGAGATCTGACCAGTACGTCGGCGAGATCGCGCGGCGGTCATCGGCGGGGTTCAGGTAGTGACCGCGGAACCAATGCATCATCGAGCGCGTCAGCAGATAGCCGTCGGCGTGGCGATCGATCGACGGCGAGGTCAGCGTCATGTCGACGATCGGATAGATCAGCACCTGGAGGTCCGGCTTGCGGACGGCGGCGCGGTCGACGTGCGCCGCGAGGTAGCCGCCAAAGCTGTCGCCTGCGACGACGAGCTTGCCGCCCGCACGCACCCGCGCGGCGAGGGCGGCGTATGCGGCGATCGCGTCGTCGATCGCGGCGGGGTGGCGATCCTCGGGTCCGAGCCGGTACCCGACGGAGGCGACCGTGCACCCGGTCTCGGCCGCGAGGTGGCGGGCGACCGGATCGGAGCTCGCGATCGAGCCGATCACGCCGCCGCCGCCGTGGAAGTAGATGATCCAGTGGGGACCGGCATCCGGCGGGACATAGATCCGCGCCGGGATCCCGCCGGCCGCACCGCGCACCTCGAGATCGACGATCTGAGTCATCGGCACTGGCAGCATGTCGAGCGGGCCGAGGCCATCCGCGGCGAAGCTACGCGCGTCGGGCGGCGCCATCGATTCGAGAGGCGGCAGCCGCATCAGGCGCTGCAGCTCGAGGACACCGGCGATCTGGCGATCGAGACCGACGTCGGTATCGCGCTGGCGGCGGCGCGCGAGGATCCGGACGATCGGCTCGGCGAGTGCAGCGCGTGCGACACCGCGAAGCAACCAGGCCTTCACCGTGTCAACGTATCAGCGACGGCGACGCAGCGCGAGGATGAGCGCGCCGAGGCCCGCGAGCAGGAACGCCGGCGAGCTGCCATTGGTCGAGCAGCCACCGCCCTCGGCGGGCCAGCAGACGCCCGAGCCGTTCGCGGCGCCGAGGCACTCGTACCCGCCCGGGCAGCTGTTGCCGGCGTCGCAGGTCGCGGTGCACTTCGAGTCGTCGCCGTCGGAGCCGCAGCTGCCGGTGACGCACTCGGCGTTATCGGTGCAGTCGGCGCCCAGGCCACCGTCGACGCCTGCACCAGGCAAACAGAGCCCGCCGAGGCAGTGGAAGCCCGAGCCACACTTCTCGCCGCCGGCGCATGACGTCATCACCTTGACGTTAATGGTCGCCGCCGCGCTGCGGTCACCGGCGTCGCTGATCGACACCTCGACCGCGTGGTCGCCGGCCTTGAGCGTGGTCGGTGCGTTGATCGCGAACGGGCCCGTCGGGATCGTCGCGGTGGTCGCGCCATCGATCTTGAAGATCGCGCCGATCGGATCGAGCGGTGACGTCAGCTTCGCGGCGATCGGGAAGCCCGGCTTGACCCACGCTCCCTCGCGCGGCGTCGTGATCTCGATCGCCGGCTCGGCGAGCCCGGGTGCGAGGCCGAACGCGTTCTTCATGAACCGGAACGTGTTCTGGGTGCTGCCGCCGCAGTAGCAGGGGCGCGGATCGCTGAGGTCCTCGCCGCATCGCGCGTCGTCGTTCTGGAACCGCTTGAGCGATCCGAGATCGAGATAGGTCAGCGGGTCATTCGCGTTGAGCTCGTGGTCGAGGCCCCACACGTGCGCGGCTTCCTGGACGACCGCGCCGCACAGGTACTCGAGGTCGCTCGTGGTCTCGGGGAACACGAAGCTGATGATGTTGTTGCGGGTCGTGCCGCAGCCGAGAAACGGCGCGACGCCGCCGGCCGACAGCTCGGGATGCAGCTGGGTGTCACTGCCGCCGACCATCACCTCGAAGTGCGAGGTCTGGCCAGGATCCTGGGTCACGACCTCGATCGCGAACGGCGCGAACGTGTCGCGCACGCACTGCACGAGCTTGTCCCAGTGCTCTTGACCGTGGCCGTACGGGCTCAGCGTCACCGTGCTCTCGGCGATGCTCGAGCGGTTGGTCAGCGAGTTGTCGTTGCCCGGGCTCACCGTGCAGCCGTTCGGCTTGCAGTCGTTGATGTAGAGCTTGCGCGAGACCGAGGCCAGCGCGATCGCGCCGTCGGTCGCGGCGGGTGCCTCGAGGACGCGATTCTTCCAGATGATGGGACGCTTCGTGATCGGTTCGGCCGCAGCGACCGTTGGCAGACCGAGCGCACCAAAACAACAGACGGCGGCGAGGAGGGCAACGCGCATGGCGCAAACCGTAGGTGACCTGTCGGGGCGGTGCGAGCCCAAACGACCCACGCGTGCTGGCAGCCACATGCCGACCACCGAGGCGCTGCATCAGCAGGCATGCCGTGTTGATTCCATTCGGGTTTCGCGCGATCACCCGGCCATGCTCGCTATCGATCTCACGGGGAAGCACGCGCTGGTTGCCGGCGTAGCCGACGACGGGGGCTTCGGGTTCGCGATCGCCAAGGCGATGGCCGAGGCCGGCGCGAAGGTCTCGGTTGCCACCTGGCCGCCCGCGCTCGGCATCTTCAAGACGCTCCTCGAGCGCGGCAAGTTCGACGCCTCGCTCGCGCTCCGCGACGGCAGCAAGCTGAGCTTCGCGAAGATCTACCCGGTCGACGCCGAGTTCGACACCCTCGACGACGCACCCGCCGAGCTCCGCGAGAGCCGGCGCTATCGCGACCTCGGTGACTTCACGATCAGCGGCCTCGCCGCGGCCGTGCAGGCCGACGGCGGCGTCGACATCGTCGTGCACAGCCTCGCGAACGGCTCGGAGGTCAAGAAACCGCTGATGGAGACCTCGCGCAAAGGCTACCTCTCCGCGGTCTCAGCGTCGGCGTACTCGATGGTCTCGATGGTCCGTCACTTCTCGCCGGTGATGCGGCGCGGCGGCGCGTTCCTCTCGCTCTCGTACATGGCGTCCGAGCGAGCGGTGCCCGGCTACGGCGGCGGCATGTCATCGGCGAAGGCTGCACTCGAGTCCGATACGCGCGTGCTCGCGTACGAGGCGGGCCGCGCCTACAACCATCGCGTCAACGTGATCTCGGCCGGCCCGTACGCGTCACGCGCGGCGAGCGCGATCGGCTTCATCGACCAGATGATCGACTACACCACGCGCAACTCGCCGCTGACCGACCGGCTGACCGCCGAGGAAGTCGGCGCCACCGCGGCGTTTTTGTGCAGCCCGCTCGCGAGCGGCATCACCGGCAGCACCGTCTACGTCGACAAGGGCTACCAGGCGATGGGCGTCGCCGTGAACGGCGGCCTCGCCGCGACCTAGGTCAGAGGCAACCCGCGCGACCTGCGTGAATGGCGACGGTCTCTCGACTTCCGGCCCGGAATGGGGACGGTCTCCACTAACTCAACTTACGGACCGCTGCCTGGCCGGTTCGCTTCGACGAGTGCGCGAGGTTCGCGATTGAAAGTTGAGTTAGTGGAGACCGTCCCTGTTCGCTTCAACGAGTTCGCAAGGTTGGCGATCGAAAGTTGAGTAAGTGGAGACCGTCCCCATTCGGTACGCCGGCGACTCGAGTGGCCACCCGCTGACAACTGGCCGAGTTCACAGGGCGCGCGCTGGCCTCGCGCTTGCTGCAGGTGTCCGCCATGCGGACTGCATGGCTCCTCGGCTGGTCGCTCGTGCTCGGGCTCGCGGGCTGCGCCGCCGAGCCCGGCGAGGACATCGACGACGAGTCGTGGCTCGACGGCAAGGGTGACGGGGCCAGCGCGGTCGACGTCGCGCGGACGAACCTGCAGGTCGATCTCGCCACCCGGACCGCGGTCGCGACGATCGAGCTCGAGCGGTACGGCAACGTCGCCCTCGAGGTTGGCGGGTTGACGATCACCGACGTCACCGACGATCGCGGGCACCGCCGCTACAAGATCCTCGCCGGCAAGCTGCTCGTGTCGCGCGTGCTCGGCCCACTGGTCGTGACCTACGGCTTCGCGGAGCACGCGAATGCCGATGGTTTGCTGCCCGGCGGCTCGACCGTGATCTGGCCGTACTTCTGCGGCAACGTGTTTCCCTGCCACTCGCAGCCCGCCGACGGCACGACCTTCACGCTCGCGCTCGATGGCATCCCTGCCGGCAAGACCGCCGTATATCCCGAGGCGATCGATGCCGATGCCCCGCCGTACATGCTCGCGTGGGCGGTCGGCGCGTACACCCGCGCGACGCTCGGTACGACGGCCGCGGGCACGAAGCTCACCGTCGACTGGCTGCCTGGAGGCGAGACCGCCGCGCGCGCCGGCACCAAGAACCTCGTCAAGGTCTTCGACTGGTTCGAGAAGACACTCGGTCCGTACTCGTTCGGCTCGCACGCCGGCGCGGTCTCGGTCGTGTGGGGAGAAGGTCTCTACGGCGGCATGGAGCACCACCCGCTGTGGCACGTCGCGAAGGACGCGATGGCCGACGAGGTCACCCAGGCGCACGAGGCCGCTCACGGCTGGTTCGGAGACGGCGTCCGCCTGCGTTGCTGGGAAGACTTCGTGCTCTCCGAAGGCACCGTCAGCTATCTGTCCGCGCGCGCGCTCGCGAAGGTCGCGGGCCCGACGATGGAGGCCAAGATCTGGGCCGACTACCAGCGCGATCTCGACGACGCGATCGCGACCGGCGGCGCGCCGGCGTGGCCGAAGGGCTGCAACCAGATCGACATCATCCGCGACAAGCTCTTCACGAACCTGCCGTACATGCAGGGCGCCTTCTTCTACAAGGACGTCGCCGCGCAGGTCGGCGCCGACGTGCTCGACGGCGTGATCGGCCGCTTCTATCGCGCCCACGCGAACAAGGCCGCGTCGATGCAGGACATGGTCGACGCGATCAAGGCCGACACCGGCTTCGATCCCACGCCGATCGTCGAGGCCCGCCTCCGCAAGCAGTTCTGAGGACGCGGCGTGCGCTGGATCGCCGTCGTCCTGGTTGCCGCGTGCTCGTCGGGCGATCGGCGCCAGCCGCGCGAGCCGAGCGAAGCGCCGCCAGCGGATGCGAGCGTGTCCGTCACCGTCACCGCCACGGTCGACGCGGCGACCGCGAGCGCGCCGCCGGATCCGCCTCCCGACGACCCGCCCGAGCCCGCGGATGCGCCGGTCGTGTTCGAGGTGGCGCAGAGCTTCCCGGGGATCGACCTCGTCGAGAGCGTCAACCACGCGCGGCACGAGCACGGTGGCAAGGCTGCGTCGATCGGTCATGCGTCGATCAAGTTCGAGGTTCGCGACGGCCGCGCGCACACGATCGAGGTCAAGGCGATCGAGCTCTTGCGCGCGCATTGTCGCGAGGAGAAGTGGCGTGATCGCACACGGCTGAAGATCACCGGGCACGAGGCCTTCAACTGGACCAGCAGCGATCCGATCGCGAAGGGCAAGGCCAGCGTCGCGCTCCCGGCGAACCCGCCGCAGCGCTACAGCGTTCGCGTGCAGTTCGTCCCGGTCGACGCCTACCAGTCATGTGATCGCTTCGGGTTCGCGGTCGATCTCGTGGTCGATCGAGTGAGGTTCAAGACCGAGCTCCCACTCGAGGTCATGCGTTTCGAGCCGATTCGCGACTGATTCGCTGACTGATTCGCTGAACGATTCGCGCCCGCCACGTTCAGAGCCGGTTGCTACAGTAGGCCATGGCCACGCCCGCCCGCCGTCCCGCCACCTACCAGGACATCGTCGATGCCCCGGAGCACCAGATCGCCGAGATCATCGACGGCGAGCTGTTCATGTCACCGCGCCCGGCTCCGCGCCACGCGCTCGCGGCGTCCGCCCTCACCGAGGAGCTCGGCCCGCCGTTCAAGCGCGGGCGCGGCGGGCCTGGCGGCTGGATGATCCTGTTCGAGCCCGAGCTTCACCTCGGCAGCGACGTGCTCGTCCCGGATCTGGGCGGCTGGCGCCTCGAGCGGATGCCGACGATCCCGGTCGAGCCGTACTTCGCGCTCGCGCCCGACTGGGTTGCCGAGGTGCTCTCTCCGTCGACCGAGAAGACCGACCGCCTCCAGAAGCTCGCGATCTACGCGCGCGCCGGCGTGCGCCATGTCTGGCTCGTACATCCGATCTACAAGTCACTCGAGGTCCTGCGCCTGCATGAAGGCCGCTGGCTGCTCGTCGCCACCCATCATAGCGACCAGCGCGTCCGCGCAGAGCCGTTCGATGCGATCGAGCTCGACCTCGCGATCCTCTGGCAGGGCGCGCCGCCGCTCGGCGATGGGCCGTGGCGCGCTTCCGAGCCAGTCGCACTCTACGAGCACGACGCGCCGGCTTAGCTCTTCGCAGCGCCTCAGCTCTTCGCAGCGCCTAGCTCTTCTTGCGAACAAGCGCGTCGGCGGGAATGACCGCGGGCGGTTGCTTCGGCGACATCGCGATCGGATCGAGATCGGTCGTGCCGCAGTAGAGGCACGCGGCATTGAGGATGACGTCGTGGGCGCAGTGGCCGCAGCGCTCGCAGACACCGTCGGTACGCGTCACGTGAGGACACGTCGGATCGCCGTATCCGGCGGGCGGGGCGGTCGGCGCGCGCGTCACGGTCGCAGCGTAGCGCGAAGCCTGTCGCCAAGCCCGGACTCGCGGAGCGCGCGGCGCGCGGCGCCCGCCGTCAGAACCTTCCTGGAGCCGCAGAGCACGACGCCGGTGCGCGCGCGCGTGATGCCCGTGTAGAGCAGCTCGCGGGTGACGAGCGGAAGATCCTCGTGTGGCAGCAGCAACGCGACCGCGTCGAGCTCGCTGCCCTGGCTCTTGTGCACGGTGAGCGCCCACGACAGCTCGAGGCGATCGCGCAGCGCCTCGATCGCGAATGGCCGCAGCTCGCCGCCGCTGCGAAACAGCGCGCGGTAGTGATGCCGACCCAGCCCCTCGTCGGCACGCACGACGATGCCCTGATCGCCGTTGAACAGGCCGCGCTGGTAGTCGTTCGCGGTGATCATCACCGGTTCGCCAGGCACGAAGTCCGGGCGGCCCGTCACCGACAGCCGATCGAGCGCGAGCTCGTGGACGTGATCGTTGATCGCGATCGCGCCGGTCGCGAGCGCGCGAGTCACGGTCAGGATGCGCGCGCGACCGAGCAGGTGCCACAGCTGCTCGAGCTCGGGGCGCTGCGCGTCGTCGACCCGGCCGTCGATGAATCTGAACACCCGCTCGCCGGCGCGCAGCGCCTTGGGGCCGTCGAAGTGGTGCCAGAGCGCGGTCGCGACGGCGAGCGTGATGTCCTGTGCGCGCGGCGCGGCGGCGGTGTCGACCCACTCGGCGCCCTGGAACTGCAGGGTGCCTGGCGTGCGGAGTGTCGCCAGCGCGTGGGACTTGTCGACGAGCAGGTTCGGTGTGCCCGCGTGGATCGCCTGCGCGGCGTTGTAGACCGCGAGCCCGTGCCGATCGCTCGTGTCCATGCGGAAGCTCTTCGCGAGCACCGCGACGCGCGAGGCGCCGGGACTCTCGAGTGTACCCGGCTCGTTGGCGGCGAGATCCGCGAGCAGCTGGCCCGCATCGATCGCGGGGAGCTGATGCGCGTCGCCGATCAGCACGAGCGGCGCGGACGCGGGCAGGGCGTCGAGCAACGCATCGACGAGCTCGAGGTCGATCATCGAGGCCTCGTCGATGATCACCGCGCCGACTGGCAAGGGACTCTGCGCGTGATGGGCGAACCGACCGCTCCGGTACCCGAGCAGCCGATGCAGCGTCTGCGCCGCCGGCGGATGGGCCGCGAGCTCGCGATCGGGATCCGCGGGATCCGCGATCGCCGCGAGCTGCTCGCGGATCACTTCGGTCAGCCGGTTCGCGGCCTTGCCGGTCTGCGCCGCGAGCGCGACCTGTCCGACCCCGAGACGCGCGAGGCCGCGCACGATCGCCGCGGCGACCACTGTCTTGCCAGTACCGGGGCCGCCAGTCACGACCGCGAGCTTGCCGGACAGCGCCATCGCGACTGCCATGCGTTGCTCGTCAGAGAGCGCCCGCAGCGCGGGCCGGCGCACGAGATCGTCGACGATCGCGGAGACATCCATCGTCGGTGCCGCGAGCCGCTCGGCGAGCCGGGTCGCGACCCGCTGCTCGAGCCAGCGCGAGCGCTCTGTGTAGAGTGCGTCGTGATCGACGACGAGCGGCAGCCGCGCATCGCGTGCACCGATCACGTGGGTGAACCGGCCGGTCCGCGTCAGCTCGGTGATCGTCCTCAGCACGCGTGGCACGTCGAGGTCGAGCTTCGCGACGCGGTTGATGTCGCCGACCAGCGTCTTCAGCGGCCCGCGCTTGGGATCGAGCGGCAACCGCGTCGAGCCCTGGCGCTGCGCGATCATCAAGGCGAGCACGAGGATCGCGAGCGCCTGTGCGTCGGCCTCGCCGAGCCAGCGATCGGCCGCGACCAGCTCCTCGGCGAGGTACAGGCCCTCGTCGCCGAGATCGCAGCTGCGTGCGCCGGCGCCGATCTTGCGGAACACGTCGCTCGCCGGCGTCGCCATGAACCGCGAGCGCAGCGTGCCGCGGGGCAGCAGTGGCGCGCTCACGACGCGACCTCGCCGGTGGGCCGCGCTGCGATCGTCGCGAGCCAGGCGCGCCAGGTCTCGAGGGTCCCGGGCTCGATGCGCAGCGGCGCGACCAGATCGTGGCGCACGAACGCGAACAGCAGGCCCGCGAGCCGCCGGTTGCCGCGGAACCGATCGGCGGCGAGCGCGTAGAGCCGCGCCTGCACGGCGTAGTGCGAGGCGACGCGCTCGTGCGCCGCCTTCACGCGGTCGTCGCCGGCGAGCACGTCGCTCTTGTAATCGAGGACCCACAGCTCGTCGTCGATCACGACGAGCGCGTCGATGAAGCCGCGCACGAGGCCGCGCCCCGAGGCGAGCGGATAGCTGAACTCGACCTCGCGAGCGAAGCGGGGCGCGTCGGCGAGCGCGGGCAGCGTCGAGCCGTCGGTGAGCGCGAGGGGCCGGGTCAGGGTCGCGTGGAGGATCCGGGCGGCGTGCGGCAGGTAGCGAGCGTCGATGCCGCGGGCGCGTGCGGCGTCGGCAAGCTGCAGCGCGACCTCGGGATCGGCAGACCACGCCACGGCATCGGGCGCCGCTCGCGCACGCGCGACGTCGGCGATCTCGAAGACATCGTGGAGGAGCAGACCGGACGCCGCTCCGGGCGGCAGGTCATCGGGTCCAACGAGGGGCGCCACATCGGCGGTCCCGGAGGCATCGTCGACGTCGAACTCCGCGGGATCGATCGCGAGCGCGTCGCCGGGCTTCGCCGCGGTCATCGGCACCGCGAGATCGTGCGCCAGGCGCGTGTACGACAGCATGACGAGCCCACCGCGCTCGGCCGGCAACGCGACCAGCTCGGCGGGGGCCGGCGGCGCCGGCGCGACGAACCCGGCGAGGGCATCGGGCGGCGCGTCGGGCAGCTCGGGCAGATCGACCGGGACGTCGACGAGCTCGAACAGCACGCGGGTGCCGCGGTGCGCACGCTCCGCGAGCGGCGCGAGGCAGCGCTGGATCGGCCCGTACGTCGCGTCCTTCTTCAAGTTTGCATAGAGCGGCAGGTAGAGCCGGACCTGCGCGCGGGTCAGCGCGACGTACGCGAGCCGCTGGTTCTCGGCCTCGGTCACCGCCTCGAGCGCCGCACCGGTGGTCTCGTCGTGGGCGCCGACGATGATCAGCCGGCCGGTCGCGTCGCGCAGCGTGTGCACGTTGCCCTTTGGCCCGCCCGACATCCCGCCATAGAGGAACACGTACGGAGCCTCGAGCCCCTTCGCCTTGTGGACCGTCAAGATCCTTACCGCGCCGGAGTCCCCGGGATCTGTAGATGCCCGCTGGACGTCGCGCTCGTCGGGATGGCTCGTCTCGTCGGTCATCCAGCCGCGCAGCCGACCGACGAGCTCGTGCAGGTCGCTACGCGCGCGGCCGAGCTCGGCGAGCAGCAGCTCGATCAGGTGCCAGGTGTTCGTGACCGCACGCTCGCCCGTGCCGAGCACGAGCGCACGCTCGGCGTAGCGGCTGTCCTCGACGACGCGGCGGAACAGCGTCTCGTACGCGCGCCGCGACGCGAGCAGCGCCCAGTCGAAGATCCGCGCGATCAGCGGATGGTGGTCGGGCGCGTCGACGACGTGCACGAGATCCGACCACGGCACGTCGAAGAACCGGGTGCGCAGCGCGCGCATGCGGGCCGAGCGGTCCCGCGGCGCGGCGATCGCGGCGAGCACGCACGCGAGCTCGGCGGCCTCGCGGGTCGCGAACAGCTTCTCGGGCTCGACCAGCGCACACGGCAGGCCGCGCGCACGCAGCGCCGCCGCGATGTCCGTGCTCTCGCGGTTCGTGCGGGTCAGCACCATGACGTGGCCGAGCTGGAACGGCCGCGTGACCCCACGTGAAGTCCACGCCGGTGGTGCGGCACGGAGCGCCTCGATCGCGTCGCCGATGCCGCGCGCGAGCGCCTGCCGGTTGCCATCGGCAGAGGTCTTGCCGTCGCCACGTAGCGCGAGCACGGCGACCGGCGGCCGTACGTCGTCGCACACGACATCGCCGCTCGCGCGGACCGGCTCGTCGTACGTGATGTCGCCGGCGAGGAGCGGCATCAACAGGTTGCCGACGAGGATCTCGTTGACCGCCGCGACGAGTGGCTCGGTCGAGCGCCGGTTGATATCGAGCGGCACGCGCGTCGCGCCGGCGCGCAGCATCTCGTCGCGCGCATCGAGGTAGGTCTTCACGTCCGCGCCGCGGAAGCCGTAGATCGCCTGCTTCGGATCGCCGACGATCGTCAGCCCGCGCGTGTCCGCGTGCATCCAGACCTTGCGGAAGATGCTCCACTGCACCGGATCGGTGTCCTGGAACTCGTCGATCATCGCCCACGGCGTGCGCGCGCGCAGCCGGCTCGCGAGCTCCTCGCCGCGTGGCCCGTTCAGCGCGCGCCACACGAGCTGCAGCATGTCGTCGTAGTCGAACTGACCGTGCTCCTGCTTGTCGGCCTGGATGCGCGCCATGATCGGCGGCAGCATCGCCGCGGCCACCGCCTCGTCGAGCGAGACCGCGTTGACGACCCCGCGCACGGCCGCGACGATGTCGGGCGGTAGCTTCGCCGCACGCGCCGCGATCTTCTCGGCGGTATCGCGACAGCCATCGAGCATCACGAGCAGCTGCGCGGGCGGGGCATCGCCCGAACACCGCTCGAGGGCATCGGCGACCGCGGCGAGCCGATCGGTCAGCCAGCGACGCTCGCTCGTCAGCGCCGCCGCGACGATGTTGCGGCGCGCCTCGGTGCCGAACGCGGTGCGGAAGGCATCGGCGGTCGCACGGACATCGTCGGGGATGAGGCTGCGACGAACCCGCGCATCGATGCCGGCACGCGCACAGACCAGCAGCATGTCGCGCAGCCGATCGACGCTGCGGTCGGTGGCGAGGAACGCCGACAGGAGCTCGCGGTCGGGTGACACCCGCGCGAACTGCTCCCGCAGCAGCGCACCGAACGCCACATCGAACGCGACCTCGTCGGCGACCTGGGTCTGTTCGAACAGCCGGTGCGACGCGAAGGCGTCCTCGACGAGCACGCGGTGACAGAAACCGTGAATCGTGAAGATCGGGGCGTGATCGAACGCGGTGACCGCGGCACGCAAGCGGCGGCGCGCCGCGGCATCGAGCTGCCAGTGCGGGTCGTCGGGCTCGGCTGTCGACGCTTCGACGCGCGACAACCGGTCGAGCACGTCGCGGATCCGCAGCCGCAGCTCCGCAACCGCCTTGTCGGTGAACGTGACGAGCAAGATCTGGCCGAGCTCGGCCTCGGCACGCACGATCAGATCGACGACCCGGTGCTCGAGGAAGTACGTCTTGCCGGTGCCAGCCGAGGCCTCCACGACGACGAGCTCGTGATCGTGCGGAGGCAGCGCTGCCGGCCGCGCGACGCGTAGCGAGGTTGTCGGGGCCGTCGTCACTTGTGACCTCCGCGGCTCCGCTCGAACTTGTGATCGCCGCGCATCCGCTCGACGAGCGGGCCGAGCCGGCGCGCCGCGATGGCGTGAGCGTCGTCGGGTGGGGCGAGCCCGTCGCGACGCTCGATCGGGCCGTAGCCGAGGCCGCCAGTCGGATCGCCGTGGCGCGAGCTGCCCGGCGCCGCACCAGCGAGCGCCTTGACGAGGCCATCGAACGGCAGCAGATAGCCGTGCGGATGATCGAGCAGCTCGCCGATCAGACCGGCGAGGTAGCCGCGCGCGTCGTCCACCGTCCACGGCGCGTGTTCGACCGTCAGCACCTTGCCCTCGGGATCGAGCAGCTTGTGAACGTGACCGGCCGGCGCGAGTCCCGCGGCTGCGAGCACGACGTGATCGATCGCGCCGCGCAGGTGGTATGGCGACTTCGCGTCGAGCTTGCCGAGCGACGTGATCACCGAGGTCCGGCGCTCGCCGTCTGCGATCAGGAGCTCGGTCTGGCCGACGAGCCGTACGATCCGCGGCGCGCCGCCGGACGTTGCTGCGGGCAGCTCGATCGACAGCGCCGGCAAGAGCTCGGTGCTCGCTGCCTGCGCGCGGCCGAAGCCATAGCGCGTGGCACCGCCGACTGGCACGGGCCCGAGCGAGGCGCGCCAGGTCTCGAGCAGCTGGAGGTCGAGCTCGCGTGACGCCTCGGCGAACACGCCGACCGGGAACTGGCCGCGCAGCTGGAGGTCCGCGACGACCGCGTCGTAGAGCCCGGCGAGCGGACGCGCGGGCTCGCGAAGCTGCGCGGCGAGCACGTCGCGAAGGACGCCGGCGCGGATCGGCCTGGCGAGGTGAAACGGCTCGTCGCTGTGCTCGATCACGGCGTCGTCGGGCAGCTCGTCGAGCCCGAGCACCGCCTGCGCCCATGCCTGGATCGGATGCTCGAGGAACTTGCGGACGTTCGCGATCGACAGGGTCCGGCTCGCCGCGGCATCGCTCGGCTTGCCGAGCGGAGCTTCCGCGATCGCGAGCGCCACACGCAGCGCGTGCTGCGACGGGTCCGCGAGCAGCGCGAGCCCACCATCCTCGTCGGGGATCGGGTGGCCGGCGGCACGCAGGTGCGCACGCAGTGCGTCGCGGACCGCACAGCCCCAGCGCTCGCGCGCGACGGCGGGGAGCACGGCCGCGTCGGTGCCGTCGCCTGGTCCGTCGCCTGGGCTGCCGAACCGATGCAGCGGGTGACGCACCGTGATCGCGGCGAGCGCCTCGCGGCTCGACGCAGCGCCGAGGTACGGCGCGAGCGCGTCGGCGAGCTCGAGCACGACAGACGACGGCCCGAGCGGCTGGCCGCTCTTCGCCTCGACCGCGACGTACGACAGGAACAGCGCATCGCGCGCGCACAGCAGCACGTCGAGGAACGCGGCGCGATCGCGATCGCGCGGCGACACATCGCCCGGTCGCGACACTCGCCGCAGATCGAGCGGGCTCGGCTGGTCAGCCGCGGGAAACCCGCCCTCGTCGAGGCCGGCGACGAACACCGTGCGGAACGGGATGCCGCGCATCGCGACGAGCGGCGCGACCATCACGCCACTCGCGAGCGGTTCGCCGCGGTCCGCGCGCGCCGAGCCGAGCCGGCGGGATGCGTGCTCGCGTGCCTCGCGAAACCCCACGCGCCGGCCGTCGACATCGAGCTCGGCGATCCCGGCGAGCATCGAGCGTGCGCGCTCGAGATCGCGCTTGGCCTCCTCGTCACGCGGCGCGAGGTACGCGTCGACGAGACCGGCGAAGATCGTGGCCCACTCGGCGAGCGGCGCCGCGTGATCGGCAAGCCAGCTCGCATCGGCGCACAGCGAGCGCACGAGCAGCGCGTACGTCGCCGCGCTCGCCTGTTGATCGGGGCGCAGCTCCTCGGGCGCACACGGCGAGGTGCCGATCAGAGCCGGGCCACGCGCCGCGCGCTCGCCGACCATGAACGCGCCGAGCGCGAGCCGGCGGACGCCCTGGTCCCAGTGGAACTGACCGGGGTGCGCCTCGAGGTACGTGCCGCGATGCGCGCTGGCGTCGGCGCCATGGACGATCCCGAGCCGCTCGGTCCACCGCACCCAGTCCGCGGCGTCGACGTGCGGATGACCGGCGAGCACCGCGGGATGCGTCATCACGCGCAGGAGCTCGCGTCGCGTCATCTCGCCGGTCGGCAGCTCGAGCAGCGCGAGCACGGCCTCGCCGATCCGCCCGCGATCGTCGATCGACGCGTCGATCAGGTGACACGGCACGCCGACCGCCTCGAACGCCGACGGGGCCTGCGCGAGGTAGTGCTCGGCATCGCCGGCGATCCACACGCCGATCTCGTGCGCCGACAGCGTCGGATCGGCGTCGAGCCGGCGCCGTACCTCGCTCGCGATCACCTCGATCTCACGGCGCGCGTTCGGGCACGCGAGCACGGTGACGCCGGCCACCGGCGCAAGCTCGCCCCCCGAGGCGACCGGCTGCCGCCGCTGGACATCGTCGAGCAGCCGCTCGCGTGCGGTCGTACCGCCGGAGCTCGTGAACGGTCCATCGAGATCGCCACTGGTGCGCTCGACGAGCGCCGCCAGCGTGTCGCGGACGGGCCGCCCCCACAGCACGAGCGGCAACGGATCGGCGACCGCCTCGATCTCGTCGCGCCCGCCCCGGCCGGCGACACGCCCGCCGCGACCGGCAACATCGTCCCACAGCTCCTCGCACGGATCGAGGACGTAGATCGTGACGTCGGTGGTCGCCGCGAGATCGGTGAGCGCCTCGAGCTGGCCGCGCGCGAGGAACGACATCCCGAACACCGCGACGGGTGCGGCGAGCTTCGGTGGCGGCAGCTGCGCGCGCCGGCGCAACCACGGCAGCATCGGTAACGGCGCCCAGCGTGATGCGTCGCCGCCGAGCCGTGCGATCGCCGCGCCGATCAACGCGGCCTGCCAGCGCGCGGTGTCGTCATCCGCGAGCTCGCCGGGCACGTGGCCGCTGATCAGCGCGGGCATCCAATCGGGACGGGTCAGCGCGTAGCTCCACGTCAGGTCCGCGAGGTGCTCGGCGAGCTGGACACGGCGCGGACCGGCGCGATCACCCTGCGCGGGTGCGGCGGCGAGATACGCCGCGACGGCAGGCAACCGCCGCACGATCACGTCATCGGCGAGCACCGATGCGAGCGCCGCACCGAGCCGCCGGCGATCGAGCGGGGCGAGCCCGGCCGCGCGTGCCTCGGCGTCGCCCCACGTCGCCTCGACGAACGCGTCGAACGTCACGAGGTCGAGGCCGACCGCGATGCCGCGCCGGAACGCGAGCTCGCGCGAAAGCCAGCGCGCGACGAGCTTGCTGCCGACGATCACCGTGACGGGGGCGAACGGGTCCGCTGGAGGCAACGCCTCGTCGAGCGCCGAGAAGAGATTCTCGACGCGGTTGCTATGCACCGCGCGCAGCATGGTCAATATGTCGACGGAACGACCATCCAGAGCGCTCCGGGGATGATCTCGAACCGCGCGGGCAGCCGGCCCGGACTCTCGCCGTCGATATCGAGCTCGATCACCGCACGGGGATCCACGCCCTCGGCCTCGATGACCTTCGCGCGCCGCGTCGTCACCTTGTCCATCGTCAGGTGCGTGCCCTTGTAAAGCCGGCGCCCGCTCGTCAGCAGATCGCCGAACCCGAGGTCACCGAGCGCGACCACGTCGAACACGCCGTCATCGACCTCGGCGTGTGGCGCGACCATCATCGCGCCACCGAAGTAGCGCCCGTTCGCGACCGCGACCGTGTTGATCGTCGCCTCGACGCGATCCTTGCCGTCGAACACGAGCTGCACGCGCTGGTTCTTGTACGAGAGCGTCGCGCGCGCCGTCGCCCACAGAAACGACAGCCGCCCGAGCTTCTTGCCGCTCTCGTTGACGAGCCGGTCGACGACGCCCGACACCCCGAACGACGCGATGTTCGCGAACATCCGCGTCACCGTGCTGCCGCTCGTCGCGCGGAACTCGAGCTTGCCGATGTCGATCTTGCGGCGCTGGTTCGCTGCGATCACCGCCGCCGCCTCCGCGGTCTCGGTGGGCAGCCGGAACGTCCGCCGGAAGTCGCCGCCCGTGCCGAACGGGATCAGCCCGAAGCTGGCCTCGGGCGCGATCGGTGTGCCCGCGCCGTCGAAGAACCCGTTGACGACCTCGTTCACGGTGCCGTCGCCACCGATCGCGATCACGCGCTCCGCACCGGCCTGGAGCGCCTCGCGCGTCAACCGCGTGGCATCGCCGGGCGCCCTGGTGTGCACGTCATCGAACGGAAACGCACGCCCGATCGTATCCGCGAGCTCGGTCCATCGCTTGCCGAGACGCCCGCCTTGCGAGTTCGGATTTACGACGACGACGGTACGCGGAGCCACCATGGCCGGCAGACTATACCGGCCGCCCCTGTCATCTAGCCGGGGCCGTCGTTCATCGCACGATCGATCTTGGTCTTGATCTCGACGTAGCGACGGAGGAAGTCGTAGTGGCGCTCGCGGAACGCCTGCGTGTAGCGCCGCTCGCGTGCCTTGACGCGCCAGGCCTCGGCGAGCGTGTCGAGGCGCTCGACGAGCTGCTGCGACTCGCTGAACGGCTGAACGAGCATCCGCGTGCCCGCCATCTCGACGAGCTCGACGCGGCCATTCTGCGACGGGCCGAGGAACGTCAGCACGACGGTGTCGGGGTGCTGGTTGCGGATCGTGCGCGCGAGCGTCTTCGCCGGCAGGTCGGTGACATCCTCCGCGATCATCGCGTAGTGAAAGACGCCCGTGCTGATCCGATCGAGGCCCTCGCCGCCGCTGGTGGCGTGCACGAACGAGAAGCCCTTCGGCGCGGCTTCGTTCATCGAGCTCACGAAGTCGTCGACCTCGTCGATCACGAGGACGTTGAGCTCGTCGAGCTGGACCAGCTTGCCGGCGTCGCGGCCCGCGGCCTTGTCGGCGAGATCGATCGCGCGGCGCTCGGCATCCATGAAGCGCTGGAGGAACTCGTCGTGGACGCGGCGCACGTCGTCGAGCACTGCATCGACCTCGCGCTTGCCAACCGAGCGGCCGGCGGCGTCGAGCACGCGCTCCTTGAGGTAGGCGACGGACTCGGGTGCCTTGAGGATCAGATCGATCGCACCGGCGCGCACCGCGTCGACGGCGTCGTCGTACGAGCGCCGCGGCGTCAGCGCGATCACCATCGACGTCGGCGACTTTCGCTTGATCTCGGCGATCGTCGCGATGCCCGCGCGTGGCTCCGGTGAGTCGATATCGACAAGCACGACCGAGAAGAACTGACGATCGACGAGCGCGAGCGCGTCGGCGGGTGCCGCCACACAGGTGACGTGGAGCTGCGCCTCGGAGAGGAGCTGCTCGATACCGGCGTGCACCCGCGCGTCACCGTCGAGGACCAGGACCTCGACCCCGACAAGCAAGGCGCCCGACATCTGCGTGCGATACGTGATCGAGACTTCGTTGGTGGTCATGGGAAGGGCGACGGGGGCGGCGGTGGTGGTGGTGTAATCGTCGGCGGAAATGGGTCTCTCGGGCCAGGACCCGCAGGAGCATCGTACGGATCGATAGGCTTCAGCCCGCCGCTCGCCTTGCGGCGTCGCGAATCGCGCTTTGGCTTGGCGGCCGGCTGCGGCTTGGACTCCGGCTGCGACTTGGCCTCCGGTTGCGGTGGCTGCGGCGGCTCGATCCCCTTCGGCTCGCCGACGATCGGAACCACGGTGACCTTGGATGGCGCGGCTGTCGCGTGCTCGCTCGCGCCGCCAGGGCTCGGCGTGCTCGCGCTGCCGTGGTCGCTGCTGCCCGCGCTGGGCGTGGTCGTCGCACTGGCGGGCTTCGCTGGCGCGGGCGTTTTGCCGGTCGACGAGGCCGCTGGCTTCGGCAATTCGGCGGCATCTCCGGCGGCATCTCCGGCCGCATCTCCGGCCGCATCTCCGGCCGCATCTCCGGCCGCATCTCCGGCCGCATCTCCGGCCACATCTCCGGCCACATCTCCGGCGAGGCCCTCGCGCAGCATCCAGCCACCGGCCGCCGCGAGCGCGAGATCGAGGAGCAGGACGACGAGGATGAGTCCGATGCTGCGGCGTGGCGAGGCAGCGATCGAATCGTCCGTGCCCGTCGGCGGTCGCGGCGACGTCGGCAGCATGCTCTGCGCGCCAACCCCATTGGTCGGTGGGAAGCTCGGCGACATGCTCGCCGGCGGGATGCTCGCCGGGCGCTCGGCCGGTCGCGCGCTGCTCGGCGATCGCTGGACGCTCGGCGCGAGCGGGAAAGGCTGCGGAGCCGCGACCGGACCGCTGGGCAGGCGCGCAGGACCTTGCGCACTCGTGCGCTGTCCCACAGGTGGCATGGGCTGGATCGGCTGCCCGCCAGTCTCGATCTTCTGGGTCGGTGCCAGCCGGCTCTCGGCACCGGATAATCTCGCACCACACCCCCCGCAGAACCGGGAATCCGGCTCGTTCTGGGTGTTGCAGCTCGGGCAACGCATCCCGTCGGCAAGGGTAACTCAGCTGGCAGGATCTCGCTCGATTATGCGGAGCTGTTATGACGCAACCGCGCCTCCGCCTCGACGCGAACAGCGCCGGATCCGGCACGCACCATGTGATACCGTGGTCGTCACGGGATGAGTCAGGTCCTCGATCGTGTTCTGACGGCCGCCCGCCAACTCGGTGCATCGGACGTCCACCTCAAAGCAGGGTTACCCCCGATCTTCCGGATCAAGGGTGACCTCCGAACCGTACGTGATGTGCCGGCACTGACGCGCGAAGCGATCGCGCAGTTCGCCGTCCACATGATGAACGACCGGCAACGTGCCGATTTCGAGCAACATCTCGACATCGACCTCGCCTACGGCACCCCCGACGGGGTGCGGTACCGCGTCAACTTGTTCCAGCAGCGTGGATCGGTCGGGATGGTGCTGCGTTTGATCCCTCCCGAGGTTCCGCCGTTCGAGCGGCTGAACCTCCCGCAGACCGTGCTGGACATGACGAACAACAACCGCGGGATCGTGCTCGTGACCGGCGCGACCGGCTCGGGCAAGTCGACCACGCTCGCGGCGATGATCGACTACGTCAATACCCAGCACGCCTATCACATCGTCACCGTCGAGGACCCGATCGAGTACACGTTCCGCGACAAGCGGTCCGTGCTCAACCAGCGCGAGATCGGGTTCGACACGATGTCGTTCTCGCGGGCACTTCGCGCGGCGCTGCGTCAGGATCCAGATGTGATCCTGGTCGGCGAGATGCGTGACTTCGAGACCTGCGAGATCGCGATGACGGCTGCCGAGACCGGCCACCTCGTGCTGTCGACGCTGCACACCGTCGATGCGACCGAGACCGTCAACCGTATCATCTCGATGTTCCCGACCCACCAGCAGCAGCAGGCGCGGCTGTCGCTCGCGAGCGTGCTCCGCGGCGTGGTCTCGCAGCGGTTGCTGCCGCGTGCGGACGGCAAGGGTATGGTGCCGGCGCTCGAGATCATGGTGAACACCGAGCGCGTCCGCGAGATGATCGAGGAGCCCCAGCGCACCCGCGAGATCAAGAACGCGATCGCCGAGGGACTGCATCCGTACGGCATGATCTCGTTCGATCAGAGCCTCGCGAGCCTCGTCAAGCAGCGTCTCGTGACCTACGAGGAGGCGGTCAAGAACTCGAGCAGCCCGGCCGACTTCGCGCTGCAGTTCCGAGGTGTCTCGAACAGTGCGGACGGCGCGTTTGCAGGCGGTGCGACTTCCAAACCCGGAGCACTTGGTAATGACGAGTTCGAAATCGAGTAGCTGGCGCCGGCGCGTCGCGCTGGTCACGTTCGTGCTCCTCGGCGTGCTGCTCGGCACGAGCGGGGTTGCCGACGCCGGGCGCAAGCGGCTGGTCGTGCTCGAGTTCGACGGCGACAAGGCCGAGAAGTTTCACGGCGATCTCGTCAAGTTCCTGAAGAAGAGCCACACCGTCATCACCACCGAGAAGTGGAACACCGCAGCGGACGAGCTCGGCGCGTCGAAGGTCACCGACAAGAACGTCAAGAAGGTCGCGAAGAAGCTCAAGATCGACGGCGTCATCTCGGGCACCGTCGAGAAGCGCCGCGACGAGTACATCCTGCGGATCAAGCTGCGTGCGGGTGGCTCGGGTGCGCTGGTCGGCAGCCAGGTCAACATCAAGGCCGACGGGCCGAAGCTCGACAGCGGGGCCCAGAGCGATCTCAAGGACGAGCTGTTCGATTCGATCGACAGCCTCGAGTCCAATCGCGGCGGCGGTGACGAGGAGGAAGAAGAGGTCGAGGCCGCGCCCGCGAAGAAGATCAAGAAGGAAGAGCCCGTCGAGGAAGAGAAGCCGGCGAAGAAGGGCTTCAGCAAGAAGGCCGAGCCCGTCGAGGAAGTGAAGCCCGCGAAGAAGGCTCCCAAGCTCGAGCCGAAGGAAGTCGTCGAGAAGGACGAGGAAGAAGATTCCCCGCTTCCGGCGCCCAAGAAGGGCAAGCAGGTCGCGGCCAAGGAGGACGATGAGGAGGAAGGCGTCGAGGAGACTGCCGAGCGGCCGTCGAAGATGAAGGGTGCGCTCGCACGGTCGCCGGGGAACCGCGCGATCGATGCCGCGGTCGGCATGTCGTTCACGATGCGTCGCCTCGGCTTCATCTACGACGCGAACCGCGCGACCAAGCCGGCCGGCTACAAGGGCACGCCGGTCGCCGGCGCCGTCCTCGATCTCACATTCTTCCCGCTCGCCGTCGGTCACAAGGAAGGCGGCATGCTGAAGAACCTCGGCGCCACCGTGATGATCGACAAGGTCCTCGTCATCAACTCGAAGGACGCGATGGGGAACAAGCTGACGTCGTCGCAGGCGCGCTACGCCGTCGGCGTCACGTTCCGTTACCCGCTCGGCCGCACCGCGACGTCTCCGGTCGTCGGGGTCAGCGTGCGCTACGGCCGGCAGAACTTCACGATCGAGGGCAACTCGCCGGTGCCGAACGTCAACTACACGATCATCGACCCGCAGCTGCACTTCAAGTATCCGCTGTCGACGACGCTCGCGCTCAACGCCTCGGTCGGCTACATGCTGATCTCGAACACCGGCGGCATCCAGAAGGCCGACGAGTACGGCGCGGCGACGGTCGGTGGCGTCGAGGGCGCGCTGTTTGCCGACTACATGATCACGAGCAACATCTTCGCGCGTGGTGCGCTGAAGTTCGAGACGATCGGCTTCAAGTTCAAGGGCACCGGTACGAAGACGATGGACGGCGCCGTTGGCGGCGCGCGTGACACCTATATCGGCGCTGCGATCACCGGCGGCTACTTCTTCTAAACCGCGGTCTATCGATTGTTTGGTGCTAGGTTGTCGACGGTATGACAGCCGCCGACGTCCGCAGATCGTTCCTCGAGTTCTTCCAGAAGCACGGCCACTCGGTTGTCGCTTCGAGCTCGCTCGTGCCGAGCAACGATCCGACGTTGCTCTTCACGAACGCCGGCATGAACCAGTTCAAGGACGTGTTCACGGGCGCCGAGCAACGTCCGTACAAGCGGGCGACGTCCTCGCAGAAGTGCGTGCGCGCCGGCGGCAAGCACAACGATCTCGACGAGGTCGGCAAGACGCCGCGCCACCACACGTTCTTCGAGATGCTCGGCAACTTCTCGTTCGGCGACTACTTCAAGGAAGACGCGATCGCGTGGGCGTGGGAGCTGCTCTCGAAGGTCTACGCGATCGATACGTCACGGCTCGTCGTCACGGTGTATGGCGGCGACAAGGATCTCGCGGGCGTCGCGCCCGATGACGAGGCACGTGCGATCTGGAAGAAGGTCACGGGCTTCGGCGACGACCGCATCATCGGCCTCGGCAAGAAGGACAACTTCTGGCAGATGGGGGACACCGGGCCGATGGGTCCGTGCACCGAGATCCACTTCAACTTCGACGCGCAGGGCAAGTGGCCGACCACCGATCCGGCGAGCTGGCAGGGCTGGCTCGAGATCTGGAACCTCGTGTTCATGCAGTTCGAGCGTCGCGAGAAGGATGGCCCGCTGCACGCGCTACCTGCACCATCGGTCGATACCGGCGCCGGGCTCGAGCGTGTGACCTCGGTCGTCCAGGGCGTGCGCACGAACTACGACACCGATCTGTTCCGCCCGATCATCGAGGAAGCCGCGGCGGTCTCCGGCATCGCGTACGGCGCGGGCCCCGAGTCCGACACCGCGCTGCGCGTGATCGCGGACCACGCGCGCTGCTCGGCGTTCCTGATCGCCGACGGCGTGCTGCCCGACAAGACCACGCGCGAGTACACGCTGCGGCGGATCTTCCGGCGCGCGGTGCGCCATGGTCAGCAGCACCTGAAGATCACCGAGCCGTTCATGCACAAGATCTGTGCGCGGGTTGTCGAGCTGATGGGCACGCAGTTCCCCGAGCTGCGCGAGCGGCAGTCGCTGATCGCGAAGGTCACGCTCGACGAGGAGACCCGGTTCCGCGCGACGCTCGATCGCGGGCTCAAGCAGCTCGAGGACGAGCTCGGCGACCTGCGGCGTGCCGGCGGGGGCACGCTGCCGGGCAAGAAGGTGTTCACGATGTACGACACCTTCGGGTTTCCGGACGACCTCACGAAGATCATCGCCGAGGAGCGTGGCCTCAAGATCGACGAGGAGGGCTTCAAGGCGGAGCTCGCGGCGGCGCGGGCGTCGAGCAAGTTCGTCGGCGCCGACGACGCGGTTGGCCGGATCTACAAGGAGCTCGCGAACGAGCTCGGCCCCACCCGGTTCCTCGGCTACGACGGCCGCGGCACGGCGGGCGACGGCGCGCTGCGCGCGATCATCATCGATGGCAAGCGCGTCGACAGTGCACAGCAGGGCGCGACGGTCGCGCTCGTCTTCGATCAGACGCCGTTCTACGGCAGCTCGGGCGGTCAGAGCGGTGACACCGGCACGGTGCGTAGCAGTCGCGCCGAGATCCGGATCGACAACACCGAGAAGCCGGCGGGTGACATGCACGTGCTGCTCGGCGAGGTCATGACCGGTTCGATCGCGGTCGGCGACAAGGTGTCGTTCCAGGTCGACGACGATCGCCGCGATCGCATCCGGGCGAACCATTCGGCGACCCACCTCCTGCACCACGCGCTCAAGCACGTGCTCGGCGATCACGTCGGGCAGAAGGGGTCACTGGTCGCGCCCGATCGCTTGCGCTTCGACTTCACGCATGGCGCGCCGATGACCGAGGAGCAGAAGCGCCAGGTCGAGGACCTCGTGAACCTCGAGATCCGCCGCAACATCGACAGCGTCGTCGAGGTGCTGCCGCTCGACCAGGCGAAGCAGAAGGGCGCCGTCGCGATGTTCGGCGAGAAATACGGCGACCAGGTGCGCGTGGTGTCGATCGGCGGCGAGTCGATCGAGTTCTGCGGTGGTACCCACGTGCGGCGCGCCGGCGACATCGGTCTGTGCAAGATCCTCAGCGAGCAGGGGATCGCGCAGGGCGTGCGCCGGATCGAGGCCGTGACCGGTGCGGGCGCGCTCGACTACCTGCGCAAGCTCGAGGACGAGCTGCTACGCACGGGGGACCGGCTCAAGGCGCAACCATTCGAGGTCGCGCAGCGGGTCGACAAGCTGCTCGCGGATCAGAAGGCCCTCGATCGCGAGATCGGCCAGCTCAAGCAGCGCCTCGCGTCGGGCGGTGGCGGTCGCGATCTGCTGTCGGAGGCCGTGATGATCAAGGGCATCAAGGTCCTCGCCGCGGCGATCGACGTCGACGATGCGAAGGTCCTGCGCGACACCGGCGATCAGCTTCGCGACAAGCTGGGCTCGGGCGTCGTGATCCTCGCGGGGACCGGCGGCAGCGAGGTCAAGCTCGTCGCGATGGTGACCAAGGACCTGATCGGCAAGGTCTCGGCGGGCAAGCTGCTCGGCGAGGTCGCGGCGCAGCTCGGTGGTCGCGCCGGTGGGAAGCCCGAAATGGCACAAGGCGGCGGCAAGGATGCCGCCGCCGTACCACAAGCGCTCGTGTTCGCGCGCCAGTGGGTCGAAGACCACGCCTGATTCAGGGCGCCGAGGTCAGCGTGCCGGTCGAGGCGGCGCGTTCGTTGTTCGTCGCCAGGTCGGGGAAGGGCTCGATCGTGGTGTTCTTGAGGACGAACGGGATGCTCGGCGCACCCTTGACGCGGGCATTCACGGTGTAGGTACCCGCGATGCGGCCGGCGGTCGCGACCACGCTGGCGTGGCCGTCCTCGTTGGTGATCGTCGACGGGTTGGTCATGTCAGTCGTCGCACCGGTGGTCGGCGCCTCGAAGACGACCGGAGCGTTCTCGACGGCGTTACCGTAGCTATCGTAGACCGCCACCGTCAGCGCGTGCGGGAACAGCTCGCCGAGCGGGCGGGCCTGGTTCGTTCCGATGACGGGGAGCATGATGGCCGGAGCCGCGGCCTGGTTGCGGAGGACGAACGGGACCGGGTCGGCGCCGTCGACGTACGCCTTCACGAGGTAGATGCCGCTGATCGAGTTCGCGTAGGGTCGGACCTCGGCGCGGCCTTCGTCGTCGGTCTCGGCGATGCCGTCGAACCGGAACGTCGCGCTCGCACCGTTGGCCGGGGCGGTGAACTGGACCGACGCGCCGACCAGGGGGTTGCCGTAGGTATCGTGCACGCTCACGACCAGGGCGTCGAACGAGCTCATGACCTCGCGGTCCTGGCCGGTGCCGCTCATCGGGATGACAGTCGCGGCATTCGCCAAGGTCTGGGTCTCGGTGGCGAGCTCGTCACCCTCGGTGACGCATGCACCGGCGCCGATCGCGACTGACAGCGCGAGGAGGCCACGGAGCGAGAGATTCGAGAGCGCGGTCATCTGGTTCGTGGACATGGTGTGTTTCTCCTGGCGGTGGTGGGCGCTGTGATTCGCGTCCGTCGAGAGAGTGACTCGGCCAATTGCCGATTCGATCGACCCCCTCGTGGGGTATCGATCGGGTACTTGCCCGACGACGATTCCGACATGTGGGCCGATCGGCGGCCGTCCGGATCAACGTGCTGCGAGTGCGATAGTCGGCAACGTCACGATGGCCTCGGCGCCACGCCCGACCTTGCGGTTCTGCACGACGAGGCTGCCGCCGTGCGCCTCCGCGATCTGGCGCGCGAGCACGAGGCCGATGCCCGAGCCGGTGGGTTTCGTCGTGGAGAACGGCACGAACAGATTCCGGTCCGGGCCCTCGTAGGGCAGCGGTCGCAGCAACACCGAGCTCACGACGCTGAAGATCGTCGTGCTGGCGCCGATACCGAGTGCGAGGGTGATCGCGAGGACAGCCGTCAGCCCCGACGCCTTCAGCATCATGCGAAGCGCGTAGCGAACGTCGAGCCAGACCGAGCCCATGGCAGGCGTTCAGCACCGCCCGTGCCACGTCAACTGCGCGAGATCATGGGCCGCCTACATGGCGACGTGTGCGGTGCTGGGAAGCTCGATCCCAGTTCCGGACACCGGGGATTCGCCGAGACCACGGCACTGGGGTTTCGTGCCTTCTTTCAGGACGTTGTTTGACGCTGGCGCACCGGGGGCGGGATAATTGCCACTGGCCCCGGGGATGGGCCGTGAGCCATGGCGTCCGACGAACCAAGCGGGGCGCGACCGGGGCCGGTCGTGCTGCGCATCAAGCTCCGCTACGAAGACGTCGACACGATGGTTCATCGTTTCGCACCGAACGTCGGCAAGACGGGCTTGTTCCTGCCGACCAAGTCGCTGCAGCCCGTCGGCACCGAGATCAAGTTCGAGCTGCGGCTCGCGAATGACAAGCCGGTGCTCGTGGGCCTCGGTCGCGTCAAGGCCGTGCGCGAGCCCGATCCCGCGAATTCGCGCGCGACGTTCGGGCTCGCGATCGAGCTGATGCGGGTGACCCGCGAGAGTCGCGATCTGATCCTGCGGATGCTCGAGCGGCGACGGCAGATGGGTCTGGTCGAGACGAGCGTGCCGATGCCCGCCGACATCGAGGCCGCGCGGCGCAGCGACTTCGTCGATACCGGCATTCGCGACGTCGCGAGCGGAGCGGTGCCCGCAGCGGTGCCGCAGACCGAGTCATCGGCGCCGGTCCTGACCGCGCCACGGCAGTCTGGACCGATCGCGGTCGCGCGCACCGCACCGGTCGTCCAGCCACTCGCGCCCGAGGCACCGCGGCGGCGGCGGCCTGGGCTTGCCGAGCTGATCGAGAGTGCCTCGGGCCCGATCGCGACTGCCCAGGCCGGCGTCGACGACGAGGTCGATGTCGGCGCGATCCTCGCGCGCGCACGCGTGCTGGCGGGCAGCGATCTCGACGGCGAGCTCGCCGCC
>JACCTC010000032.1 GCA_013812655.1 Deltaproteobacteria bacterium
TCAACCTCGGGCACCTGTCGCTCGAGCACCGCGTGATCTGCGAGAACTTGTTCTGGGCCATCTGCGAGAAGGTCCACCTGATGTCGCACGGCAAGGAGCACATGCCCGAGGAGCTCGAGGGGCTCGAGAAGGCGCTGTCCGATACGTACTTCTGCAACTTCTCGATGTTCCAGTCAGTCCCCGACGCGTGGGCCGTCGACCAGCTGTTCCCGATCTGCCCGATCCACCGGCTCAACGAGGAGCCGACACACCGCGCGACGCTCGCCGACATCACGTGCGACTCCGACGGCAAGATCGATTCGTTCATCGATCTGCGCGACGTCAAGCACGTGCTCGAGCTGCACCCCAAGGCCGAGGGCCAGGACTACTACCTCGGGATCTTCCTCGTCGGCGCGTACCAGGAGATCCTCGGCGATCTCCACAACCTGTTCGGCGACACCAACACGGTTCACGTCCAGCTGTCTCCCGAGGGCGAGTACGACGTCAAGGAAGTGGTCGCAGGCGATACCGTCAGCGAGGTCCTCGCGTTCGTCGATTACTCGCCGAGCGATCTGCTCGGTCGGTTGCGCAACAACGTCGAGAACGCGCTGCGCAAGAAGCTGATGACCATCGAGGAGAGCCGGACGCTGATCAACCGGTTCCGCGAGGGCATGATCGGCTACACGTACCTCGGTCGCGAGTAGCGCGCGGCTCGATCACGGGGACCCGTCCGCCGCCGCGGTCGCGAGCCGCTTCTGCCAGAACTCGACGTCGCACCACACGCCGTGCTTGAAGCCGGCGTCGCGCACGGTGCCGACCGAGACGAAGCCGAAGGCGCGGTGCAGCGCGATGCTCGCGTCGTTCGGCAGCGTGATCCCGGCGATCGCCGAGCGAAAGCCACGCGTGGTGAGCTCGTCGAGCAGCGCGCCGTAGAGCGCACGTCCGAAGCCGCGGCCGCGCACGTCGGGCGCGACGTAGAGCCCGATCTCCGTCGTCCAGTCGTAGGCCGCACGATCTCGCCACGTTCCCGCCTTCGCGTAGCCAGCGACCCGCCCGGCTTCCTCGCAGACCAGCCACGGATAGCGCGCGCGGTAGCCAAGCCACATCTCGCCGAGCACCCGGGTCGCGAGCGGTTCGTAGGCGAAGTGGATGGTCGAGGTCGTGATGTAGTGGTTCGTGATCGCGGTGATCGACTCGAAGTCGTCATCGCGGGCGGGCCGGATCAGCATCGCCTCCACCATAACTTCGGCGTAGGATCGCGTCGATGCGCTGGGTTTTTTTGATCGCGTTCCTGGTGCCGGCAGGTGCCGGTTGTTCGAAGCAGGCCGAGAAGAAGGCTCCGACGTGCGCGGAGGTCACCGACCACGTGCTGTCCGTGGTGCAGGTGGCGTATCCCGGTCACGGTGACATGGGCGGCCGTGGCAACCGCGACCTCGAGATCCAGCAGTGCGAGGCACGCAAGGTCTCGGCCAAGGAGCGCCGGTGCATCGTCGCCGCGAAGGACATGGCCGGCATCGCGGCGTGTCGCAAGGGGTCGATCCGTAACGACGGCCGCGACGACGGCCGCGACGACGGCCGCGACGGCCGCGACGACGCGAAGCCGCCCGCGCCCACGCCGACGGTGCCTCCGGTGCCCGCGCCCGCGACGCCGGCATCTCCCTGAGGGCCGGCTTCGGGAGCTCCGATCGCGTGGTACACGTGCGACATGCACGACGCGATCATCCACGTTCCGGATCCCGTCAACGAGCCGGTCCTCGAGTACGCGCCGGGTAGCCCCGAGCGAGCCCGGCTCAAGGCAGCGCTCGCGGCGATCGAGAAGGAGGTCGTCGAGATCCCGTGCGTCGTCGGCGGCGAGCGCGTGCGAACCGGCAACATCCGCGAGGTCGTGATGCCGCACCGCCACAAGCACGTGGTGGCGCGGTTTCATGCGGCGACCGAGGACGTCGCGCAGCGCGCGATCAAGGCCTCACTCGAGGCGGGCCGCGAGTGGAGCGCGATGCGGTGGGAAGCGCGCGCCGGCGTGCTGTTGCGGGCGGCGGAGCTGCTCGCCGGGCCGTGGCGGATGCGGATGAACGCCGCGACGATGCACGGCCAGTCGAAGACCGCGCACCAGGCCGAGATCGACTCGGCATGCGAGCTGATCGACTTCTGGCGGTTCAACGTCGCGTTCGCGCAGGACCTCTACCGGATGCAGCCGAGGTCGTCCTCGGGCGTCTGGAACATGATGGAGCTGCGCCCGCTCGAGGGCTTCATCTTCGCGCTCACGCCGTTCAACTTCACCGCGATCGCCGGCAACCTGCCGACCGCACCCGCGCTGCTCGGCAACACCGTCGTGTGGAAGCCCGCGGAGACCCAGCTGCTCGCGGCGTGGCAGATCTACCTCCTCCTCGAGGAGGCCGGCCTGCCGCCGGGCGTCATCAACTTCATCCCCGGCCTGCCCCACGGCAGCACGAACGTCGTCCTCGACAACCCGGCGCTCGCGGGCATCCACTTCACCGGCTCGACCGACGTGTTCCGGATGATGTGGAAGCGGGTTGCCGACAACCTCGAGCGCTACGCCGGCTATCCGCGGCTCGTCGGCGAGACCGGCGGCAAGGACTTCATCATCGCGCATCCGTCCGCCGATCCACTCGCGCTCGCGACATCGATCGTGCGCGGCGGCTTCGAGTACCAGGGACAGAAGTGCTCGGCGGCATCGCGCGTGTACGTGCCGCGGTCGCTGTGGGACCAGATCCGCGAGCCGCTCGTCGACACCATCAAGTCGATCAAGATGGGCGACGTCTCCGACTTCTCGAACTACATGGGCGCGGTCATCAAGGCGCCGACCTTCGAGAAGCACAAGGCCGCGATCGCCGAGGCGCGTGACACCAGCGGCATGAAGGTGATCGCGGGCGGCGGTTGTGACGCGCGCGAGGGCTGGTTCATCGAGCCGACGCTGCTGACGACCGAGGACCCGATGGTGCGCCACATGCGCGACGAGTTCTTCGGCCCGATCGTCACGCTGCACGTGTTCCCCGACCAGGCATGGAGCGAGACGCTCCAGCTCGTCGACCGGACCTCGCCGTACGCGCTGACCGGCGCGGTGTTCGCGCGCGATCGTCGCGCGATCGTCGAGGCCACGACCGCGCTGCGCAACGCGGCCGGCAACTTCTACATCAACGATAAACCCACGGGCGCCGTGGTAGGCCAGCAGCCGTTCGGCGGCGCGCGCGCCTCGGGCACCGATGACAAGGCCGGCTCGCCGCTGAACTTGCTACGGTTCGTCGCGCCGCGGACGATCAAGGAGACCCTGGTGTCGCCGACCGACTATCGCTACCGCTTCCTCGACGAGCCATAGCGATCGCTGCTGACAGCCTGCGAACCCGTCGTCACGGCGCGAGATATTTCGCGGACACCGTACGTCGCGGCCTGTCGCACCCCTGGCGGGTTCCCACATTCATCACCATGATTCGCGCGCGCAACCTCGCGCATCGGAGTGACATGAACCGAAAGCTCGTCGGTGGACTGGTCGCGCTCGTGGTCGCGCTCGTTGCGGTGTGGTTCCTGTGGTTGCGTGGCGATGGCGACAAGCCGAAGCCCGCAGGAGGCAGCGGTCGGACCGCGGAGATCACGCCGTCGGCGACGCCTCCCGCAAATCCCGACGAGGAGGCCGACGCACCGCGCGCGATGGCGCCGCGATGGTCGCTCGATCTCGATCCGGCCGGACCGATCCGGCTCGAGGGCCAGGTGGTCGGCCCCGACGGCAAGGGCGTCGCCGGCGCCGAGGTCTGGCTCAGCTCGGTGCCGCCGCGCACCGCCAAGGCCGAGGAGGACGGCACGTTCTCGTTCGACAAGCTCGTCGGGCGCACCTATGCGCTCTCCGCAAAATCCGGCGCTCTGATCGGCGGCATGACGTACAAGCTGACCGCGAGCAGCGACCCCGTCGTGATCCGGCTCGGCGAGGGCGCGACCGTGGTCGTCAGCGTCGTCGACGAGGGCAAGCGTCCGGTCGCGAACGCCGAGGTCCGCTCGGGCGACGCGCACGAGACGACGGCGCGGACCGACGGCAAGGGCGAGGCGACGCTCAAGCCGCTGACGCCGGGGTACGCCGGCGTCGAGGTCCAGGCCGACGGCTATGCACCGGCGACCGGGTTCACCACCGTCGGCTCGGCCGGCGCGGTCGGCCGGCTCACGATCACGATGCATCGCGGCTTTGCGATCTCGGGTCACGTGGTCGACGACACCGGCAAGCCCGTCGCGAAGGCGCACGTCAGCGTCGGCGGGTTCGGTGGCTTCGAGCGCTTCGAGCGCGAGCCGCCGGCGAGTGGCAAGCCGGATCCGAACATCGCGACCACCGACGACAAGGGACAGTTCTCGATCCGCGCGGTCGCCGCCGGCACGCACATCCTCGCGGCGATCGACGGCGAGCATGCACCGGTGCGGTCCGCGCCGATCACCGTCACCGATCGCGCGATCACCGGCGTCCAGCTCGTCATGAAGGCCGGCGGGGTCATCGCGGGGACCGTCGTCGACGCCACCAAGAAGCCGGTCGCGTATGCCACCGTGCGGGTCGCCGGTGCGGACGAGCAGATGATGCAGGTCGCGGGACGCCAGGCTACGACCGATGCCACGGGCGCGTTCGAGCTGCGTGGCGTGTCCCGGGCCAAGCTCCAGGCGCGCGCCGAATCGGAGAGCGCCGCGAGCAAGCTCCTCACGCTCGACCTCACCGAGAAGCGCGAGGCCCGCGACCTCGAGCTCGTACTCGACGTGACCGGCACGATCTCCGGCATCGTCGTCGACGACAAGGGCGCGCCGGTTCCCGAGGTTCAGGTCAGCGCGTTTCCCGACATCCTCGGCGGCGAGTCGATGGAGGGCATGATGCTCGCCAGCATGTCGCCGGCGACCACCGACGGCGCCGGTGCGTTCACGATCACCGGGCTACCCGACGGCGCGTACCGGCTGTGGGCCGCGCGCTCGACCAGCAGCAGCGGCGGGTGGGGTCGCGACCACACGTCGGCGAAGACCGGCGACAAGAACGTGCGGATCACGCTCGCCGCGGCGGGAGGCATCAAGGGAACGATCGTCACGCAGGACGGTGGCGGTGCACCGAAGCTCGCAAACGTCAGTGTCGGCTGGCAGGCCCCGACGCCGGCGCAGGACGGCGCGTTCGAGATCAGGGAGCTCGCGGCCGGAACCTACGACGTCACGTTCCGCGGCCCTGATTTCGCGGTCACCACGAAGCGAGACGTCAAGGTCGAGCCCGGCAAGACCGTCGATCTCGGCGCGGTCACCGTGCATCGCGGCCGCAAGGTCACCGGCAAGGTCGTCGATCGCAAGGGCCAGCCGATCGCCGGGGCCAAGGTCAAGCTCGGCGAGATGCTGATGTTCTCCGACGACGACAAGCCCGACGACGACGAGGACGCGACGGAGAACATGGGCGGCATCCGCTCGGCGGTCTCCGACCAGGACGGCCGGTTCTCGATCATCGGCGTGCCGGCCAAGGCGACGACGCTCGCCGCCGATCATCCGACCGCGGGCCGCTCGGTGTCGGTGGCGATCCTCGACGGCAAGCAAGATCCGCTGCCCGTCACGCTGACGCTGCGTGGCTTCGGCTCGATCTCCGGCAAGGTCACGCAACAGGGCAAGCCACTCGCGAACGTGGCGGTCACGCATTCGTCCAGGGGTGGAGGCGCGCAGCTCGGCGCCGCCGAGACTGACGACCAGGGCAACTTCACGATGAAGAAGGTCCCCGAGGGCGCGGTCGTCCTCCAGGTGATGCAGAACAAGATGATGTCGATGAAGACGACGACGGCCAACACCCAGGTCACCGCTGGCAAGGAGACCAAGGTGACGATCGACTTCCCGGTCGGTCAGGTCACGCTCGTCGTCCAGATCAAGGCAGCGGCTGGCCACAAGGTCGATGCGGCGCAGGTCTTCCTGTTCTCGGGGACCGCGCTGCCCGCGAATGGTAAGCAGCTGATGGACAGCTTCATCGCGGGCGGCGCGCAGGGCATGAAGTTCTGGTTCGGCGAGGGCAAGCCGCTGCCGGAGTTCGACGAGCTCGTCCCCGGTGACTACTCGATCTGCACGATCCCGATCACGGGTGACATGGGCGATCCGCAGTTCATGCAGCGCATCAACGAGAACGTCGCGACCCTGAAGGTGTATTGCCGCAAGGCCACGGTCGCCGCCGCACCGCTGAAGCAGACGATGACGCAGGAGGTCCCGGCGATGACCCCGCTGCCGGCGCCGGCAAACTGACGATCAGCCGCCGGCCGTGACGACCGGGAGCGTGATGCGAAACGTGGTGCCGTGACCCGGCTTGCTGGACACGGCGATCGCACCGCCCGCGCGCGCGACGATGCGATGCACGATGGACAGGCCGAGACCGGTGCCCTTCCCGATCTCCTTGGTCGTGAAGAACGGATCGAACATCTTGCGCTGGGTCGCGGCATCCATGCCGGTGCCGGTGTCGGTCACCGCGAGCACGCCATAGCGACCCGCACGCAGGCCACCGGTGGCCGCGCCGTCGTCATCGACAACGAGAAGCTCGGTCTCGATCGTGATCCGACCTCCGTCCGGCATCGCGTCTCGCGCGTTCACGACGAGGTTCATCAGGACCTGCGTCACCTCACCGGGATCCGCGAGCACGTGAGGGATCGGACGCTGGTGCACGACGATCGCGATCCGTGCGTCGATCAGGCGGTTCAGCATCGGGATGATGCCCGCGAGGGTCGCGCCGAGGTCGATCGCCGGCGGCGCGACGACGCTGCGGCGGCTCACCGCGAGCAGCTGCCGCGTGATGACGGCTGCTCGTTCGGAGGCTAACCGGATCTCGGTCGCATAGTTGCGGCGCACGTCGCCTGCGCCGTGCGAGTCTTCGAGTCGCGGCCGGTGTTGCGCACGACGTCAACAACATGCTCGCGGTGATCGCGAGCTACGCCTGCCTGGGTGGTCCGCGTCCATCTTGTGGACCTGACCGAGCTGCTCGTCGTTCCCTTGCGCGCTGTCCCGCAATTGCTCGCGCTCGGTGACGTCGTTCGCGAGCACGAGCCGGATATGCTCGCCGTCGACGACGAAGTCATTCGCGATACATCGTCGTGGATTCGAAGCATTCATCACGCCTCACCTTCCCCTGCGCTGGTTTCCCGCGAAGCGGCCCTTGCTGGACGACTCCCCCTCGACTGCAGACCATCATAGGACGCGATGAGAGCGCGTCAACCGAGCGATCGCAGGGCGAAGCCGCCCACGTGTCACAATGAGCCGCGTGACGGCCCATCCGACGCTGACCGCTGACGAAATCTTCGAGGAAGTAATCGTCGCACCCCGTCGCGCCTTCCCGGTGCTGCCCGACACGCGCGTGATCGAGCGGCCGGGCTGGTTGCAGATCGTGACGCCATCGATCAAGACCGGCGGCCTCAACGAGGTCATCTACTCGGCGCTCCCCGACGACGAGGCCGAGGCCATCATCGACGCGACGCTCGCGCAATACCGCGAGCTCGGCCTCAAGTTCCGGTGGAACGCGGGCCCCGGCAGCGCTCCGGCGGACCTCGGTACGCGGCTCTTGCGATGCGGCCTCGTCGAGAGCTGGGGTCGCGGCATGGCGCGGACGATCGACGACACGATCGTTGCCGATGCAGCGATCGCAGTCGACGCGGTCGACGCCACGAACGTCGACGTGTTCTCGCGCGTGATGGCCGAGGGCTGGGACACCGAGGTCACCGCGATCGCAGCGCTCAACCGCGCGCTGGTCGCCGCGCCCGGCGTTCGAACGGAAAGCCGGCAACGCATGTTCATCGCGTCGTGCGACCGCGAGCCCGCAGCGACCGCGAGCTACGTCGCGCTACCGCGCTCGGCCTATCTCGTCGGTGGCGTGGTGCTGCCGCGATTTCGCGGGCGTGGCCTCTATCGCGCGCTCGTCAACGCACGCCTCGTCGACGCGCGTGCGCGTGGGCTCGTGCTCGCGACCTCGCACGCCCGCGAGGCCACCTCTGCCCCGATCCTCGAACGCCTCGGCTTCACCACCGTCTGCCGCTTCCCGCTCTACTTCGGCTGATGAGGCGTGAGATCATGTAACAATGAGGACATGCGCCGCCTGCTGTGGTTTTTGGTTCTGGCCGGCTGCGATCAGGTCCTGGGGCTTGGTGATCCACCCGACGCAGCGCCTCCCCTGGCGATGCACGACGAGGATCTCGACGGCTTCGATGACTCGATCGACGTCTGCCCCGGCGTGCTTGACGATCAGCGGGATGGTGACGACGACCGGGTCGGTGACGCGTGCGATCCGCACCCGACGTCGCCGACGGATCGGCTGCGCTTGTTTGCCAGCTTCGACACGTTCACGGGCTGGAGCTCGCGGGCAGGCGACTGGATGCCGGTCGACGGCGGGCTCCAAGTCTCCTCGGTCGCCAACAGTCAGCTCACGGTCCTCGAGCTCGGGGAGCTCGTGGATCCGACGATCCTGGCGACCCTCGACGTCGTGGTTCAGGAACAGGCTCTCGCGCATCGCGCCGGGGTCTACCTGATCACCTCGCTCGACAATACCGGTGTGTTCCCGCCCGGCTTGACCTGCTACTACGACGGCGCCACCGCGCACCTGGGCCTATGGGATCATCGAACGGATCCGCTCGTTCCCTACGGCGGGAGTGCCGCGCCGGTCGGCTGGCCGCTTCACTTCATGTTGCAGGCCAGCACGAGCTCCATGACGACGACGGGCGGACCGCCGCGCTGCGCGGCGACCTTCTTGCCCACCGGAGAGGAAGTGTCGCGGGTGCCGGCCGGCAATCCCGCGCCAATCGCGAGAGCCCAGGTCGCGTTGTGGACCCAGAACGGCGGCGCGACGTTTGGCTCGGTCACCGTGTACGATCGCAAACCGCCGAGCTGACGGCAGCGCATGAGGCTCGGTCCGTGCGAAGACCTCGGGTCATCGACTCGGCGCTCTTGTACACCTTTGGCTCGGAGCTGGCGGAGGCGGACCGCCTGACGCTCCTCGAGTACATGAAGACGCTCTGACGATGATCCGTCGATCCGGATGGCCTCCCCGAGCGTACGGCTGTCATGAGCCGATTTGTCCAGCTCTTGTTCACGACAGGTCAGGCGTTGGCTGGTGCCGTCATCGCGACAGCATCTGCACTGTGGCTGGACGAGCTGTGACGCTCATCGCATTCGCGCTGGCATTCGTGCTGCTCGAGGCCCTGCTCCATCCGCATCCTCGGGGATAGGTTCGCCGTCACAGCCGCGGCTTTTGTTACTCTAGGCCGGTGCGTACCTCATCGATCCTCGCCTTCCTGGTCTTCACGGCATGCGGCGGGGGCCCCGACATCGGCGGGCCGTGTGACCTCGAGGACCTCTGCGACGATGGCGCGACGTGCAACCTGAGCGCCGCGGATGGCGATGGCCGCAGCGGCACGTGCATCGCGAATGATGGCGACATCGACGGCGATGGGTTGCGCAACGACAAGGACTTCTGCAACGCGATTCCCGGCGGCACGTACGACGAGGACCTCGACGGCGTCGGTGACGACTGCGACCGCTGCCCGATCGCGCGGCCGCTGGCGGCGCCGGACAGCGACGGCGACGAGGTCGATGGTCCGTGCGATCCCGATCCGTCGGTCGCAGGTGATCGGATCGTGTTGTTCGAGGGCTTCAACGCGACGCTGCCGTCGGGCTGGAAGATGGTCGGCAACTGGGAATTTCGCGGCGGCGAGGTGGTCGCGACGCCACCGGACGGGACGACGATCGGCACGCTGACCGCGCCGCTGCCGCTGGTGACCACGCGGATGGCCGTGCTCGCGCAGTACCGGATCGATCGCGTCGATGCAGCGGCGGCGCAGAGCCTCGTCGGGGTCACCGCGATCGATCGCCGCCCCGCCGGGGTCTCGGCCGTGACGTGCGGTGGGCAGCGTGCCGGCGCCGCCGACAGCTTGCTGCTCGACACCGACACCGGCGCGGCGGCCAAGCCGTTCGCGAATCTGTTCGACACCGCGAGCCGCTACCGGATCGCGCAGAAGATCGAGGGCATCCAGGCCGCGTGCTCGATGATCGCGGACGCCGAGCAGGGCGCCGTGGGGCAGACGACCGGCGGCGAGGCCCCGAGCGAGGCCGGGTTGCTCGCGCGCGCCGCGACGGCGCGCTTCCAGTACCTGCTCGTCGTCCAGCGCCCGCCGAGCTGATCGGCCCCAGCGCTACTTCGCAGCGAGTCCGACCGGGCACGCGACGCCGGTCCCGCCGAGCCCGCAGTATCCGGCCGGGTTCTTGCCGAGGTATTGCTGGTGATAGTCCTCGGCGTAGTAGAAGTCACCGGCCGGCTTGACCTCGGTCGTGATCGCGCCATATCTCGCCTTCGCGAGCTGTGCCTGATAGGCGCCGCGCGACGCTGCGGCGGCCTTGGCCTGTGCATCGTCGAACGTGTAGATGCCGGAGCGATACTGGGTCCCGGCATCGTTGCCCTGGCGCATGCCCTGCGTCGGATCGTGACTCTCCCAGAACGTCGCGAGCAACGCGTCGTAGCTGACCTGCTGCGGGTCGTAGATCACGAGGACGACCTCGTTGTGACCGGTGCGCCCCGAGCAGACCTCCTCGTAGGTCGGGTTCGGCGTGAGCCCGGCGGCGTAGCCAACCGCGGTCGCGTACACCCCGGGCAGCTGCCAGAACTTGCGCTCGGCGCCCCAGAAGCAGCCCATGCCGAACATCGCGCGCGCCATGCCCTCGGGGAACGGCGGCTGGATCCGGTTCCTGTTGACGAAGTGGGTCTCGCCGACGCGGACGGCGGCGGCGCGCCCGGGGAGCGCCTCGGCGGGATCGGGCATGTGCGACTTCTTCGAGGAGGAGAACATGATCGTTGCCTACCACACGCCCGGGCACCGAGGGAGTTGGTAGCTTCGAGGCATGGCCGCGCTTCTGGGGATCTCTGGCAGCCTGCGCGCGGGCTCGCTCAATCGCGCCTTGCTCGCCGCGGTCGGCGAGACCTTGCCGGCAGGTAGCACGCTCGCGATGTGGGGGGCGCTCGACCTGCCGATCTTCAACAGCGATCTCGGCGAGCCGGCCGCGGTCGCCGAGCTCAAGGCCGCGATCGCGCAGGCCGACGGCGTGGTGTTCGCGGTACCCGAGTACAACTACAGCATCCCGGGCGGGCTCAAGAACGCGCTCGACTGGATCTCGCGCCCGCCACCGCTCTCGCCGTTGCGCGGCAAGCCGGTCGCGCTCGTCGGTGCGGCGTCGGGGATGTCCGGCACGATCCGCGCGCAGACCCACATGCGCCAGATCCTGCTGTTCAGCGACGCGCAGTGCCTGGGCCAGCCCGAGGTCCTGATCCCGCGCGCCCAGGACCGGTTCGACGCGACCGGACGGTTGACCGACGAGTCGACGCGTACCCTGCTCGCACGGTTCGGCGAAGCGTTCGTCGGGTTTGTCGCCCGGTTCGCGCGGGTCTCACGCTAGATCGCGCAGTGTCGTGCGCACGACCGCGGCGTTCGCCGGCCGATCGTCGGGGTGCTTCGCGATGAGCGACAGCACGAGCGCGTCGAGCTGCGGCGGAATGTCAGCCCGCAGCGACGATGGCGCCGGGGGCGGGGTGTTGACCTGAGCGTAGAGGATGTCGCCGTCGATGAACGGCGGGCGGCCGCACAGCAGCTCGAACATCGTGCAGCCGATTGCATAGAGGTCGACGCGGTGATCGACGTCCACGCCGGTGACCTGCTCGGGTGCCATGTAGAGCGGCGTCCCGCGGATCTCGGTGCGGCGGATCGTGACCTCGCGCATCACGCGCGCGAGCCCGAAGTCGCCGAGCTTCACCGTCTTGTCCTTCGCGACGAAGATGTTCGCTGGCTTGATGTCGCGATGGATCACCTTGCGGGCGTGCGCGTACGCGAGCCCGGCGCAGACCTGGTCGATGATCGCAGCCGCCTCGATCCACGGCAGCATGCCGCGCTCGGCGACGATCGACTCGAGCGAGCGGCCGTCGACGAACTCCATGATCATGTAGACCTTGTCGACGTCGGTGATCTGGTCGTACATGCACACGATGTTCGTGTGGTTGAGCTGCGCGAGCGCCTTGGCCTCCTGCTGGAACATCTCGAGCGCCTCGGGGATCGTGCGGAGCTCGTCCGCCATCTCCTTGATCGCGACCTCGCGCTCGAGCTTGACGTCCCACGCGCGGTGCACGAGCCCCATCGCGCCGCGGCCTAGCTCCGCGGTCACGCGATAGCGCTCGAGGAGCAGCTCGCCAGGTACCGGCGTCGACGCCCGGATCCGTCGCGGTACCGCGGCGGCGACGGTATCGGCGGATGCCGCCTGGGTCTTCGCTCCCCCGGTGGGATCGGAAGCGGCGGCGAACGGCAGCGGCGTGCGCGGTCCAGACGGCGCGAGCACGAGCTCGAGGTCGTTGTGCGTGGCGGCGTCGTCATCGAGCACGACGTCCTTCATGAGCCGCAGCTCCCGTGCCACGTTGATCGTGACGGTGAAAGACTTCGCCGTCGGGACGGCAAGCTCGCGATCGAGGCGTGCACCATGCGCATCGATCGAGATCGTGCGGGTGCCCATCGGCAGCTTGAGCTCGACCTCGCCAGCATCGTTGGTCGCGAGCTTGTTGGGTTCTATGTCCGACCACACGAGGATGCCGCGGCGCGGCTCGGCGATCACCTGCACGGTGACCTCGGCGTCGGTCGCGACCAGATCGAAGGCGACCTCGACCAGCGCGCCGCGCTTGACGTCGACGAGCTGCGTGCAGATGTCGGGGACGAGCCTCAGCTTGCCGCCGGGCGAGTACGTGCCGTACAGGTGGACATACCAGGAGCCGACTGGAACGCGCATCGCGAAGCCGCTCGAGATCAAGGTCGCGTTCCGCTTGCGGGTGATCGCACCGGCCTGCTTCGTCGCGACGTGGAACGCGAGCATGTCGGGGATCGGCGGGCGCGCCTCGCGCTTCGTGATCTCGACGCATAGCGCCTCGTCGAGATCCGCGTTGCGCGCGATCTGGATCTCGATGCGCCCCATCGCGCGTGTGAAGTAGAGGACGCCGACCAGGATCAGGATCAGCAGCGCGCCGAGCAACGCGACCAGCTTGAACACGTTGAACGTGACGAGCCCCGGCATCGCGATCTTGCGGGTGACCTGCGACGCCTCGGTGGAACCGGTCGGGTGCAGTAGCATGGTGATGCGTGCGTTGGAGCCATCCGCCTCGACACGGTAGACGAGCACCGCATCGGCATCGGCGCCGAGTGCCCTCAGCTCGTCGAGCGGCACCGTCTTGCCGGTGAACGTCTTCGGAGCGGCCACCACCTGCATGTCGTACGGTGACGCCAGCAGGAGCTGCTCGATCGCGCTGCGCAGCACGCGGGAATGGGTCTCGCGGAACGACGTTGCCGGCGGCGACCACTCGAGCTCGGCGATCATGATCTTCTTCTTCGCCAGCTCGTCGAGCTCCAGCGCCTCGAGCATCGGCTCGACGAGGCGAGTGTCGTCGGACGCGGTCCCGAGATCGATCACGACCTTGTTCGTGCCCTTGGCACCCTTGGGCGGGCTGATCACCGCGGTCTGCGTTGCCGGTCCGTCAGCCTGTCCGAGGAGCAGGCGTCCCATGCTCACTTGCGCGGCGTTGCCCTGCTTGAGTCCCATCTCGATGTTGACGGTCTGGACAAGCGGGCTGATCGGCGCCCCGCGTTCGGCGAGCGCGAGCCGGGTCTCGGCCTCGGCGAGCCGGTTCTCGAGCATGTCGATCCGCGCGAGCAGTGCGAGCTCCTCCGGGGAGGTCGGCTTGTCGATCAGCGTCACCGCGGTCTTGAGGTCGTTCGCGGCGACCAGCGCGCGGACCTGTTCGCGCTTCGCCTTGGCGCTCGCGAACGCGACCGCGGCATCGGCAAATCTCCCTTTACCCGCGTGCAGCCAGCCGTGATAGCGATGCGCGAGTGGCGCGTCGGCGGCGGCGGCGGCATATGCGCCGACCGCGAGCTCCTCCTTGCCATCGGCACGGCGCAGCGCGAGCTCGGCGCGGATGCGGAGGCTCGTCGGATCGGTCGCCGCGGCGATCAGCGCGTCGAGGCGTACGAGCGCGGCATCGCCGAGCTCGCGGACGCTGACGAGGGCGAGCGCGCGTGACTTGTCGACGCCCGCCTCCGCCGCTGCGAGCCCGATCGCGCTGCTGACGCCAGGGGCCTCCGCCACGATCTTCTCCGCGTACGCCACGAGCGCGGCGTGCGTCGCCTTGTCGAGCGTGCTGATCGTCGACGCCAGCGCGAGGATCGCGCGCGGCTGGTCGGAGGTGAGCCCCGAGACGATCAGCTGGTCGAGCCGCTTCTGATCGCCTGCGAGCTCGGCGAGGATCGCGCTGACGAGCGTGACGAGGCCGGTCAGCTTCGGCTTGCCGGCGAGCTGGAGCTTCGCGGCCGCGAGATCGGTGCGTGCGAGAGCTGCGAGTGCCCGTGCGGCGAGCGCGATGTCGTCGGCCCGCGCGCCGACGGTGTCGAGGTGTTTGGTATCGCCGATCGCGCGCGCCGCGATCACCGAGAGCGCGTCGTCGGTCACCGCGGCAGGCAGGCCGGCCAGCAGCGTACCAACGGCATCGACCGCGAGGGCCGTCCGCGGCGTGGCATCCGCGAGCGCGCGGGCCGCGGCCGTCGGATCGGACGTCCGCAGGCGGAGCGCGGTCGCGTACGGACGCAGCCGCCCGAGCGCGACATCGGGGACCTTGCCCTTGATCAGGCGCAGCTTCGTCGTCACGTGCTCGACAGCGCCCCGCGCGAGCGTGCCGATGTCACCGTCACCAGCGCGCGCGACGAACACGACCGGCGGCCCTTCGAGGGCCACGAGCACGACGGTGAGCCGCAGCTTCGCGCCTTCGCGACCGAGATCGAGGAACAGCCCGTCATCGGCTCCGACCTTGGTCAGCGCGGCCACCGCGCCAGACAGCGTGAGGTCCGCCGGCATTTCGACGAGCGAACGATCATCGCCGACCAGCGCGCTGTGGATCAGCAGCGTGAGCGCACCGGCCTCGTCGGCGACGTCCGCCTCGGAGACCACGTGGCCCACCGCGATCTTCTTGGCATCGGCCACGCTGCCGGTGAGGACGAGCAGCAATGCAACTGTCAGGACACGAAGCGCGGCGCACATTCGGCGGCATCATATGCCGGAACTGGCGCCTGCCGGGCGGCTGCCGGGCGCCTGTTAGACGAAGCTGTCCTGGTAGTTCGCGTCCTCGATCGCGAGGCCCGCGGGAGTCACCGCGAGCACCTGGTAGGTGTCGAGCATGACCGCGAGCTCGTCGGTGCGGGTCGTGCCGATCGACTTCTCGTAGCTTCCCGGATGCGGACCATGCGGCAGTCCCATCGGGTGATGCGAGATGCTGCCGGGTCCGACCCCGCGTCGTGATGTGAAATTACCGTCGCAGTAAAAGATGATCTCGTCGCAGTGGGTCGAGCTGTGGGGATACGGGCAGGGAATGGCCTCGGGGTGGAAGTCGACCGGCCGCGGCACGAAGCTGCAGATCAGTACGCCGCGCGCCGCGAACGTGCCGTGCCACGTCGGCGGCAGGTGCACCGAGCTGACCCGCGGCTGAAAGTTGAGAATCGGAAACGCCCACGGATAGACCGTGCCGTCCCAGCCGACCGCGTCGAGCGGCGAATCCTCGAGCACGAAGCCGTGCCACGCGCCGCCCTTGCGGACGACGAGGTCGCGCAGTCCTTCATCACGCGGACCGTCGAACGTCGGCCGCTTGAAGTCGCGATGCGAGTACGGCGCGTCCATGCGGAGCTGGCCGACCTCGTTGCGCCACTGCTTCGGGACGTGGATGCCACCGATCAACGAGAACCACAGCCAGTGCTGCGCGACGCCATCGGCGGGCAGGAACCTGTGCGTGAGCCCGCGCGGCACGTAGACGTAGTCGCCCTGTGCGAACGCGAGATCACCGAGCACGCTGCGCAGGGTGCCGCCCCCCTGGTGGATGTAGATCAATTGATCGGCGTCGCCATCCGCGATGTAGACGGGATCTGGCGCGGTCGGGAACGCGACGCCGGCGATCAGATCGTCGTTGAAGAGCAGCGCGATCCGGCCATCGATCTGCGGCCCGGTCTGGGTCGCGAGTGCCGGCGTCCGGTAGTGCCGCTTCGCGAGCTCGCGCATGCCGGCGTCGATCGGCTTGGCCCAGCCGTGCTTGACCGGCGCGAGACGCTGGGTGTGCGGCCGCCGCAGGTGATAGAGGATCGTGTACGGGCCATCGAACCCGTCGCGCGTGAAGCACTCCTCGTAGCGCAGGGCTCCATCGGCGCCGCGCAGCTGGATGTGGTGCTTGCGCGCGACGTCGCCGACGCACATCCGGTCGAGCATCAGGTGCCTCCGCGCTCGTTGGTGTTCGCGGGCCCCGCGGGTCCGGCCTTCTGCTGCTGCTCGCGCTCGATGCTCTCGAACAACGCGCGGAAGTTGCCGGCGCCGAAGCCGCGATCGCCCTTGCGCTGGATGATCTCGTAGAAGAACGGGCCCGCCGCGGGATCGCCGTAGAGTCCCGCCGCTTCTTTGAGGAAGATCTGCAGCATGTACGCGTGGTGGTGATCGCCATCGATCAGCACCTCGAGCTCGCGCAGCGTATTCAGGTCCTCGTCGATCGTCTTGATGCCGGTCTTCTCGATCCGCTCGGGCAGCATGTCGTAGTAGCTGCCCGGGGTCGGCATGAACGTCACGTTCGCCGCGCGCAGGCCGCGCACCGCGCTGAGGATGTCGGTGACCGAGAGCGCGATGTGCTGGACGCCGTCGCCGCGCAGCTCCTCGTTGAAGATGTTGATCTGCGAGCTCTTGAAAAACGGCCGTGCGGGCTCGTTGTTCGCGAACTTGGTGCCGCTCGTCGGATCCCACATCACGATCGACTTGAGACCGGAACCACTCTTGCGCTTCGGGTCGATGTCCGAGGTGTGGAACGCGACCTCCCACATCTGCTCGAACCCGAGGACCTGCTCGAGCCACAGCAACATCGGCTTCATCGTCTGGAAGTTCGACGTGACGTGATCGATCTCCTCGAAGCCGAACTTGTTCGTGCCGCCGCCCTGATACGGATGATACGGCACGGCACCCGGGAACAGGCTGCGATAGCCGCCGTGCTCGCGAAACCGGAACGTGCAGTCACCGAACGGCGTCGTGATCGAGAACTGCTTCAGCGTGCCGCCGTCGTCGGTGAACGTCTGGATCTCGTCGATCATCGTGCCGCCGCGCTCGTCGAGCAGCGCGAACGTGCGCGCGGCATCCTCGACCTCGAAGACCAGCGTGCCCACGCCGTCGGGATGCTTCGACAGGAACCGATGGGCGCGGCCACCTTCGCCGTACGGCGAGCTGCACACCACCTGGATGTTCCCCGCCGAGAAACACGCCGACTGCTGGCGGCCCTGCTTCACGAGCTCGGGCGAGCTGCGCCACGTCTCGGCGAAGTCGAGCTTGCGGGTATAGAACTGCCGCGACCGCTCGAGGTCACGGACGTAGTAGTGGATGCCTTCGAGGCGCTTGATTCCGAGCGGAGTGGGCTTCGCCATCGCGTCCTCTATTTCACGGCGTCGGGTTGCTGGTCGGGCATCGCTTGCACGAACGCGGGGATCGCCATGCAGGCCGCTTCGATCTTCGCGATCAACGCGTGCTGGCTGAAGTCGACGCCGAACCGGCGCGCGCTCGCGAGCTGGGGAATCAAGCAGCAGTCGGCGAGTGTCGGCGCGTCACCGACGCTGAACGGTCCAGGCCCTCCGCCGAGCTGCTTCGCGGTGTCGACCGCGAGCCGCTCGTACGCGGCGAGCCCGCTGATGATGAACGGCTTGACCCACGCCGCGTCGTCACCGCCGAACTTCTTGACCGCGCGCGTCGTCGTGAGGTTCTGCAGCGGCTGGATGCCGGAGTTCACGATCTCGGCGAGCGCGCGCGAGCGAGCGCGCATGAAGGCGATCGCACGATCGGAGGCCGCGTTCCCGGTGAACGGCGTCGCGATCGGCAGGATCGGCGGCTCCGGCCAGCGCTCGTCGAGATACTCCATGATCGGCAGCGACTGCGAGATCGACCATACCGTGCCGTCGTCCTCGGTGATCTCGAGCGTCGGCACCTGGGCGGACGGGTTCATCGCGCGATACGCGTCGGCGAACTGACCATCCTTGACGATGTTGACGACGACGTACTTGTACGCCAGCCCCTTGAGCCCGAGCGCGATGCGCACGCGATGGCTCGCCGACGAGCGCCAGTAGTTGTGCAGTGCGAGCTTCATGCGACCGGTGCTGCAGCGGAAGCGCGTCCGGGGACGACGAGTTGCTCGATCTTGCCGAACAGGCTGGTGCCGGTGGCATCGACGGCGTCGATCTCGATCTTGTCACCCACACTCATGAAGGGCGTCGACGGCTTGCCGGTCTCGATCGTCTCGATCATCCGGCGCTCGGCGAGGCACGACACGCCGCGCGCGCGGTCTGCGTTCGAGATCGTGCCGCTGCCGAGGATCGTGCCGGCGGTGAACCGCCGCGTCCGCGCGATGTGCTGGATCAGATCGAAGAACGAGAAGTGCATCTCGGGGCCGGCATCGCAGTCGCCGATCAGGTTGCCGTTGTAGATCGATTGCACGCGCGCGAAGACCCGGCCGTCCTGCCAGAGGTCGCCGAGCTCGTCGGGCGTCACCGCGAACGGCGAGAACGCCGTGGCCGGCTTGCTCTGGAAGAACCCGAAGCCCTTCGCGAGCTCGTCGGGGATGAGGTTGCGAAACGTGCAGTCGTTCGCGAGCATCACGAGCCGCACGAAGCGGTGCGCGAAGGCCGCGGGTGTGCCGATCGGCACGTCGTCGAGGACGACGCAGATCTCGGACTCGTAATCGAGACCCCACGCCGGCTCGTGCAGCTCGATCGGATCGCGCGGCCCGAGCAGATCGCCGGAGCCGCCCTGATAGATCAGCGGATCGGTCTCGAGCGTCGGTGGTGGCTCGGCCTTACGCGCCTTGCGGACGAGGATCACGTGGTTGAGGAACGCGGAGCCATCGATCCACTCGTACGCGCGGGCCAGCGGAGCCCCGAGCCGCAACGGATCGACAGGGCTGCCCGCGAGCGCGCCACTCTCGAGCTGCTCGGCGATCGCGCGCAGCGCCGGCTCGGCCGCGCTCCAGTCATCGAGCGCGCGCTGCAGCGTGGGCCACGTGTCGGGCGCTGGAGCCCCGGTGCTGCCATCGCGGCGCACCACGAGCAATCGACCATCTCGAGAACCGTCGCGGAGGGTCGCAAGCTTCATGTCGTCGCGACCTTAGCGCTAAACCCGCGGTGGGTGGAGTGATCGGTCGCGCCGCAATTGGCGCACTTATGACCTTCGCGGTACGGCCTCTCTCCCCTACGGCACTTATGACCTTCGCGGTCGCTCGGCCGGACGGCCTCCCTCCCCTACGGCACTCATGACCTTCGCGGTCGCTCGGCCGGACGGCCTCTCCCCTACGGTCAAATGCCCGATTTTCGAAGGCGGATCAGTCCAGCCCGCCGAACCGCCGCGACAGCACGGCGCCGAGCATGGACGTGGTCTTCGGCGCCAGCCGGCTCATCGCCCAGATCGCCCAGCCATCGCGGCCGACCGGCCGGATCGCGGGGTTCGTGCGCACGGCGTCGAGGATCGACCGCGCGACCACCGCAGGAGACGCGCCCTTCTTGAAGGCGGCCGAGACCTTCGCCTTGCGCTCGCCGATCGCGCCCCTCAACCGGCCGTCGTCGACGATCGCGGTGGCGATCATGCCCGGGCAGATCGCGGTGACGCCGATCGCGTGCTCGTCGAGCTCGGCGCGCAGCGACTGCGAGAACCCGAGGACCGCGAACTTGCTCGCGACGTACGCGGTGACGTTCGGCGCCGGATAGATGCCGAGGATGCTCGCGATGTTGACGACGTGCCCGCCGAGGCCGCGCTCCACCATCTTCGGGACGAAGAAGTGGCAGCCGTGGACGACGCCCTTGAGGTTGATGCCGAGCAGCCAGTCCCAGTCGTCGAGGCTGGTCTGCAGGAACGGCCCGCCGACCGAGACGCCGGCGTTGTTGACGATCACGTCGATCGCGGGGACCTCGGCGTGGACCTCGTCGGCGAACGCCTGCATCGCCGCACGATCGGAGACATCGACCTTGCGCACGAGGAGTGCGCGCGTGCCGAGCTCGGTGGCGAGCGTGTCGAGCCGTGGTTGATCGACGTCGCACGCAACGATCCGCGCCCCCTCGCCGGCGAACGCGAGCGCCGTCGCGCGGCCGATGCCGCTACCCGCGCCGGTGATGACGACGACCTTGCCGGTGAGCTTCACGCTGCCTCTTTGACGGGTTTCGGCATGGTCATTCCGCGTGCCGCGAACCACTCGGTCGCGAGCGTCTCGTTCGCGCTCTGGCTCGGATGAAAGCTCCGGCGCAGGTACTGGCGAATACCGTGCAGGAACACGCGCCGGATCACCGGCTCGCCGATCGGTAGCGCGCGGACCTGGCGGACGAAGCCACGCACGCCAACACGGTCCTGCCGTAGCAGCACCGCCGCGCCCCAGATCCAGAAGCCGCCTAGGATCACGGTCGCCATCGCGAGCCCGGTCACCCGGACCGCGTACGACGGATCGACCTCGCGCAGCACGTCGTAGGCGACAGCCTTGTGCTCGATCTCCTCGGCGGCGTGCCACGCGAGCAGCGCGCGCATCTTCGGATCGCATGCGTCGAGCAGGCCGTGCGCGAACGCGCCGTCGGCGAGGATCGCCGTGAAGTGCTCGGAGGCCGCGGTGATCGCGAGGTTCAGCTTCGGCGACGTATGCTCCTCGATCCACGTCGACAGCCGGTGGTAGCTCTCGAGGAATCGATCGATCTCGTAGCCCTGCGCTCGCAGGATCGCGTTGAACCGATCGTGCTCGCGGGCGTGCCTGCCCTCCTGACCGAAGAAACCCTTGATCTGCGCGCGCAGGACCTCGTCGTCGATCTGATCGAGGAAGTGCTTCACCGAGCGGACGAAGAAGCGCTCGCCATGCGGAAACAGCAAGTTGACGCCGTTGGCGACAGCGGTCGCGGCGGCGCTGCCGGCCAGCCAGTTGCGCGGCACGGTGGCGAAGTCGACGTCCAGATCGCGGGGAACGATCGCGGTCACGAGGGACCTCCAAGGGAGAAGTTGATGTCTGGAGTCTAGGCGCTATTGAAACGTAGTCAATAGCCGATCTGTGGCCGCGGGTAACAACGCGGAACGCCGGGCGCTATGATGAGCGTCTCGTGCCGCCTCGCCGTGCCATACGCCTCGTCCGCGCCGCCGCCTCCCGGCCGAAGCGCCAGCGGATCCGGCTCGAGACCGATCAGCGGCGGGCCCAGCTGCTCGCGCTCGCGAAGCGCTCGTTCTCCGATCGCGCGTACGACGACGTCTCGATCGATGATCTCGCGCGCGAGGCCAAGATCTCGAAGGGGCTGCTCTATCACTACTTCCCGACCAAGCGTGATCTCTACGTCGCGGGGCTTTCGGAGATCGCCGACGAGCTGGTGGCGGCGATCAGCAACGTCCCCGAGGACCTCGCGCCGATCGATCGCGTGCGGCGCTCGCTCGATGCGTACCTCGAGCACATCACGCGGCATGCGCGGGCGTTCGTGTCGCTCATGCGCGGCGGCATCGGCAGTGACCCCGAGGTCGCCGCGGTCGTCGAGGGCGTTCGTACGCGGCTGTTCGACAAGTTCCTGCACGGCACGCCGTTCGCGCCGATCCTGCGGGGCGATGCGCGCTTCGAGACCGCGGTGCGCGGCTGGATCGGCTTCGTCGAGCACGCGTCGCTCGACTGGTGCACGAGCGCGCGGCTGACGCGCGACGAGCTCCGCGATCTGCTCGCCGATATCCTCCACCAGATCATGCGGATCGCGGCGCCTTCGGTGTTTCCGCAGCTCGCGAAGTAGACCACTGCAATTCGGAACGAAGCATGGCTACTCGAGCTACCAAGATCGCCCAGGCAGCGCGCGCGGCCTTCGAGCAGGCCAGGCGCGAGCACCCGCGCGAGGACTTCTACGTCTACGCGCTGTTCACCGAAACTGGCGACGATCTCCAACCGAGCTGCCACAGCGAGCAGGCACTCGCGCGGCGCGCCAAGGCGCTCGACACGGACGCATCGGAGCTGCGCTGGTTCGCCGAGGAGTTCGAGTACCACCAGCTCGGCGAGGAGCACTTCGAGGTGCTCGGCACGCGACCCGCGAAAGCCGGGCTTGCGTCGTCGATCGAGGCGCTGCGTGCACTGGATCGCTCGGGCTTCTTCGGAAAGGGCAAGGCGCGCGAAGCGGTGGCGGTTCTGATCCTTCGCAGCGATCAAAGCAATCGCGAAGTTGTCGAGCTCGCGCGCAAGCTCAACCCGCGTGCGGTGTGGCCACGGATCGAGGCCGCATTCGAGGTTCCGGAGCCGACCGGAAAGCCCACGTTCCTCCCGGGGAAGGAGGTCTACTCGATCGACTCGCTCGCACTCTCGGCGGACGGCTCGACCCTGGCAGCGGCCGGCTGGTTCGGCGGTGCCGAGTTACTCGCGTGGCGGCTCGGACGCCGGCCGCGTGCCCTGCCGTTCAAGCGGCCCAAGGGCGACGACGGCTTTCGCTCGATCGCGCTATCCCCCGACGGAGCGATGCTCTTTGCGGCGACCACGACCGCGATCCACCGCATCGCGTTGCCGCGAGGGCGCGCGCTCGAACCGATCCACATCGCCAGCGCAGCGGGACTGACGTGTCCCCCCGAACACGACGCGCTCTTCGCGAGCGTCGACGGAAGACTTCATCGCTGGGACCTCGCTTCCACGGCGCCGAGGCCGGCCGACATCGACATCGCTATCGAGCTGCATGCCCCCCTCGGGTTCTCGCCGGACGGTAGATGTCTTGCCGGGCTTGGTAGATCCGGCGATGTCGTCATCCTCGATGCGGATCGGCTCACCAAGCTTCGGCGTCATCACGTCGCACGCCGCGCATTCAGCTGCTTCGCCATCGGCAACGGTGTCATCGCTGCAGCGAGCTACGCTCCTGGGGCGCCGATCACGGTGTTCTCGAGAGGTCGGGTGGCGTCGCTTCCGGGTCACGCGCGCGGCGACGTCACCAGCTTGACGCTGTCCCGGGACGGCAAGCGATTGGCCTCCGCCGGCGAGGACGGTCATGTTCGGGTGTTCGACACTCGGTCGAAGAAGCTCCTCGTCGACGTTCGCGGCCGTCAGGAAGCGATGGGTGCCGTGACGTTCCTGCATGACGGTCGCTTCGCAGCCGCTGGTCGCGACGTGTCGAACGGTCCGCCCGTCTATGTATGGCGTCGGCCGGTTTGATGTCCGATGCCGTCGGCACCGCGTGATCAGCGCTCGAACACGAGCGGCAGCGTGACGCGACTCGGCGCGCGCTGGTTGCCGAACCGCCAGGTCGCGATCGCGTCGCCGATGCGGCGCACGAGGCGCTTGCGGGCGCGCTCGTCGGCGGCCGGGACGCGGGTGGTATCCGAGAGCAGCGCGACGTTGCGCGCGGTGCCACGGCGATCGACGTCGAATGCGAAGCTCGCGAGGCCCGCGATCGGCAGCGTGCCGATCCAGGTGCCGAGCTGCTCGGTGAGATCGCCGATCCGCGACGCCAGCGCGCGGGTCGCGAGCGGACCGCGAATGAACGGGCGCGGTTGCACGAACCAGCCGTGGATCACGAGCCGCCCGGCGCGTGGATCGTGCGTGCCGGTGACCTCGCGCACGCCGTGCGGGATCCGCGGGTCGAACACGACGAGGCGCGCGAACTGCGGCTCGACGCGGCGGATCAGCTCGCGCTCCTCGACGGCGCGCACCGACGCGAAGTCCTGCCAGAAGTCGAGGACCTCGTCGCGGACGAGCAGGGTCTCACCGCCGCGGAACGCGCGCCGGCGCCAGTTCGTCAACGAGAACACGAACGCCCACGGTCCGTGCGGCAGGTCGCCGTGCAGCTCCTGACGGCAGCCCTCGACGTAGAGCGAGAGCCACGGCGGCGAGACATCGTGGCAACCGAGCGTCTCGCGGCCCCACGCGACAAGCCGCTGGTGAAACGCGTCGTAGAGACGGCGCGGGAAATAGGTCCACGCCGGCGTACGCAGCGCGGTGTACTGGCCTGGGACGTGCCAGTAGTCCCACACGAACCGATCGGCGCGCGTCGAGCGCGGCTCGGCGAACCGGTCGTCGAACGTCGCGCGCAGCGCCGGCGCTTCGGGGGCGAATCGGTCGACGACGATCACGCTGCGCGACATCGCCTCATCTACGCCCGAAACGCGCGACGCCGCCAGTCACGACTGGCGGTCTCTCACTCCTCGTTGACGCCCCACCGCAAGAGCTTGCGATAGAGCGTCTTGCGATCGAGGCCAAGCATCTTCGCCGCGTCGGTGCGGTTGCCGTTGCACGCCTCGAGGACGCGGATCACATGGCGGCGTTCGATCTCCTCGAGCGTCAACAGCTCGGGGAGCTCGGTGCCCGAGAGCTGGCGGTGCCGAGACGATCGGATCTTCTCGGGCAGATCGTCGACCTGGATCTCCTCGAAGTTGGCGAGCGCGACCGCGCGCTCGAGACAGTTGCCGAGCTCGCGCACGTTGCCTGGCCAGTCATACGAGATCATGCGCTCGGCAGCGGCGGCGGAGACCCCGACGACCTTCTTGTCGAACACCGCCGCGTAGTGCCGCAACATGTGTTGCGCGAGCAGCAGCACGTCACCACCCCGCGCGCGCAGCGGCGGGAGCGGGATGTGGATCACGTTGATCCGGTAATAGAGATCCTCGCGAAACCTGCGGTCCTCGACCATCTCCTCGAGATCTCGGTTGGTCGCGGTGATCAGGCGGACGTCCGTCGAGATCTCGGTGTCGGCACCGACCGGACGCACCTTGCGTTCCTGCAGCGCGCGCAGGAGCTTGGGCTGCAGCACGAGGGCCATCTCGCCAATCTCGTCGAGGAACAGCGTGCCGCCGCTCGCCTGCTGGAACAGGCCTGGTCGGTTGGCCTTGGCGTCGGTGAACGCGCCCTTCGCGTGGCCGAACAGCTCGCTCTCGAGCAGCGGCTCGGGGACCGCGGCGCAGTTGATCGCGACGAACGAGCCGGCCGAGCGCTTCGAGCGGTTGTGGATCTCGCGCGCGACGACCTCCTTGCCGGTGCCGCTCTCGCCGGTGATCAGCACCGTCGCGTCCGTCGCACTGACCTGATCGATCAGCTGGTAGACCTGCTGCATCGCCGGGCTCGCGCCGATCAGATCACCGCGGCCTCGCGTGTTGGCGACGACCTCGCGCAGCCGGCGGACCTCGCCACGCAGCGAGCGATGCTCGGCGGCACGCCGCACCGCGATCGCGAGCGCCTCGATCTCGACGGGCTTGGTCACGAAGTCGTACGCACCCGCGCGGATCGCACCGACCGCAGTCTCGAAGCTGCCGAACGCGGTCAGCATCAGCACCGGGATGTCGGGACGATCCGCGACGACGTGCTGGCACAGCTCGAGGCCACTGATCCCCTTCATATTGAGATCCGTGATGATCACGTCGACGTCGTGACTCGCGATCGCGGCGAGCGCGGCATCGCCGCTGCCGAACGGGATGACCGTGAAGCCGCGCTTCTTCAGGCCGAGCGCGATCAGCTCGACCATCTCGCGCTCGTCGTCGACGACGAAGACCGTGCTCATGCATTTCCTCGCGGCAGGTAAACCGTGAACGTCGAACCTTCGCCCGGCGCCGACACGATTCCGATCCAGCCACCGTGCTCGCGCACGATGCCCCAGCTCACGCTGAGCCCGAGCCCGGTGCCCTCGCCGACATCCTTCGTCGTGTAGAACGGCTCGAACACGCGGGCGCGCGTGGCCTCGTCGAGCCCGCTGCCGCTATCGATGACGTCGATCGCCATCCATGCCTGCGGCCCACCCCCGACGTACGGTGGCGGTACCTGCTCGACTCGGCGGGCGCGAATCGCGACGGTGCCACCCGGGGCGGTCGCCTGGATCGCGTTGACCACGAGGTTCGTCATGACCTGGGTGAGCTGGCCATCATCTGCCTCGACGAGCAAGCGGTCCGCCTCGTCAGGTGTCACCGGTGGCGGTTCCAGGGTCACATTTCCCTTGCGGGCGATGGTCGCGACCAGCTCGCAGATCCGACGCGACAGCGTCGCGACGTTGACCGTTGCCTTGTGCAGCGCGCGCGGCCGCGCGAAGTCGAGGAGCTGGCGGATCAGCGCGGTCATCCGCTCGGCCTGCTCGACGACGATCCGCGCCGAGTCGATCACGTCCTGGCCGTCGACCTCGCGATCGACGATGAGCTTGGCGCGACCGCGCACCACGTTGAGCGGCGTCCCGAGCTCGTGGGCGAGACCCGACGCGAGCTTGCCGACGGTCGTCAGCCGATCGGCGTGGCGGAGCTGCTCGGTCGCTTGCTCGCGCGCGCCCTGCTCCGTCGCGAGTCGCTCGCACATCAGGTTGATCTCGGCCGCCAGCTCGCCGAGCTCGTCGCGCTGGCGCAGCCGCAGTGGTCCGGTGAGATCTCCGGTGCCGACGCGACGCGCTTTCTGCGCGAGCCGCGAGATCGGCCGGCCGATGAACACGACGCCGAGTCCGAGCGCGAGGAGGCCTGCGATGACGACGGCGCTGACCGAGCCAATGACCTGGAGGCGGAGCGATGACCGCACGTATGCGTCGAGCTGCTCGAGCGACTGCGTGATCTCGACGCCGCCGAGCCGCGACTCCGGGACGTCGACGCGGATGTACGTCAACAATAACCGGCGCTCGTCGTCGCGCACGGTGACGACCTGATCCTGCTTGATCAGCTCGAGGCGATCGCGTGCCGCGCGTGGAGCGTCGGGTCCCTTCGCATCGAGCCAGAACCAGCGTGCCTGGAGCCGGCCACTCTTGCTCGCGGCGGTGTAGAGGAACTGGCGAGCGGCGGCCTCACCGTCGCGCTGCCAGACGTCGGCGACGCCTCGGCCGAGTGCGCGGCCGAGGGCGGCGGCCTCGGCGTGGAGCTGGCGATCGAACGTCTCGCGATCCCGCTGGTAGTCGAGATAGCCCTGGACGAGCGCGACCAGCGCGACGCCGATCACGAGCGCCGCGATGAACTTGCGGGTCAGGCGCATGCCCTACGCAGTTCTACCCGGTAACCCATGCGCGTGCGCGCACGGCGTGCGCAAACGCCGCGTGCGCGTCGACAAGCTTTCACGTGGTTCCGCATGGCGCGCTTCGTGAAGCGTGAATCAACCAGAGGAGCCACATCATGCTGCCGAAGAACATTCTGGTCCCGACGGATCTCAGCGAAGGCGCCGAGGAGGCACTCGATTATGCCTGCGAGCTTGCGACCCAGCTCGGCGCCCAGATCCACCTCGTCAACGTGATCGGCATCCCCGCGCTTGGCATGCCCGAGCTCGGCGTCGCCCTGACCAGCACGGTCATCGACTCGATGATCGCCGACAACCAGAACGCCCTCGACGGGCTCGCCGCCAGCAAGGCCGGGCGCGCGAACATCGGCCAGGTTCTGCTCAAGACCGGCGATGCGCGGGCGGTGATCAACCAGACCGCGCTCGAGGTCGGCGCCGACCTCATCGTGATGGGCACCCACGGCCGGCGCGGAGTGTCGCGTGCGCTCCTCGGTAGCGTGGCCGAAACCGTGGTCCGCTCTGCGCCCTGTCCGGTCCTCACGGTTCGCGCGCACCACGGCCAGCATTCGGGGCGTAACGCGGCGTAAGCTCGTCGACGATGCGAGGATTTTTGGGCGTGCTGGCCGCGAATATGCACGATCCGACGGCATGGCGAGGGCTGGCTTGACGATGGAGGCAAGGCGGATGCGGATGATCTCCGATCAGCTTCGTCGGCGAGACATCACCGATCCGCTCGTGCTGTCGGCGTTCGCGCGGGTGCCGCGCGAAGCGTTCGTGCCGCCCGAGCTGATCGAACACGCTTATGACGACGGTCCGTTGCCGATCGGCAACGGCCAGACGATCTCGCAGCCGTATGTCGTCGCGATGACCGTGGAGGCGCTTGGCCTGCACGGCGGTGAACGCGTGCTCGAGATCGGCACGGGCTCCGGGTACGCGGCGGCGATCCTCGCGGCGATGGTGCGCGAGGTCGTGACCGTCGAGCGGATCGCGGAGCTCGCGATGATCGCGGCCGAGCGACTCGCGCGACTCGGCTTCCGCAACGTCCAGGTCCATCATGCCGACGGCACGCTCGGGTGGCCTCCCGGTGCGCCGTACGAGGCGATCGCGGTCGCGGCCGGCGCACCCGAGCCGCCCCCGTCGCTGCTCGACCAGCTCGCCGTAGGCGGCCGCCTCGTCCTGCCGTTCGGCCATGCCGATCACCAGCGCCTCGTGCGGATCACGCGGCGGAGCTCGACGTCGTTCTACGAGGAGGATCTCGGCGACGTCAGGTTCGTGCCGCTCGTCGGTGCCGAGGGCTGGCCCGATGCGAGCCACCCGGCACGGGCCTGAGCCCATATTCAGCTACCATCGCGCCATGCAGCGTGCCCTGATCTGCGTGCTCGTGATCGGCTGCGGCGACAGCGGTGGCGAGGCGACCCCGCCGGATGCGGCGCGCGACGCCGCACCTACAAGCTGCGCGGCCGCGACTCCGTGGGCAAGCGCGCCCGATCTCGCGCTCGGGCCGACGCAGGAGACCGCGGTCGTCGCGGTCGGCGGCAAGCTCTACGTGCTCGGTGGCTTCGCGCAGCCCGCGGGTGGCAGCCTCGCGATCGTCCGCGCCGTGCAGATCTTCGATCCGGTCGCGTGCGCGTGGTCGATGGGACCCGAGCTGCCCAAGCCGATCCATCACGCGAACGCGGGCGTCGTCGACGGCACGATCTACGTGCTCGGCGCGCTCGAGACCACGAGCTTCACCGCGACCGGCGAGACGTGGGCGTGGAACCCCGCGACCGATGCGGCGTGGTCGCCGCGCACCGTGATGCCGGCTGGAACCCAGCGTGGCGCCGCGGTCGTCGGCGCGATCGCCGGCAAGCTCTACGTCGCCGGTGGGCTACGCAACGGCGCGGTCGCCGACGTCTCGGTGTTCGATCCGGGAGCCAACGCGTGGACCGCGTTGCCCGCGCTACCCGAGCCGCGCGATCACGGATGCGGCGGCAGCATCGCCGGCAAGCTCTACGTCGCGGGCGGTCGCCAGGCCACGATCACGAGCACGTCGCCGAAGCTCTTCGAGTACACGCCTGACGGTGCGTGGGCCGAGCGCGCCGCGATGCCGACGGGCCGCGGCGGTACCGCGTGTGGCGTGATCGACGATCGGTTGATCGTCGTCGGCGGTGAGGGCAATCCGGCGACCGCGACCGGCGTGTATCCGCAGGTCGAGGCCTACGCGGCGTCGACGAACACGTGGAGCACGCTCGCAGCGATGCCGACGCCGCGCCATGGCATGGGCGCCGCCGCGATCGACGGCAAGCTACACGTGCCGGGCGGCGCCACGCGACAGGGCTTCGGTGCCGTCGCGACCTACGAAGTGCTGACGCCGTAGCGCGGCGTCACGGACACGTACGATCGACAACGCACGCACCCGTCGGCCCCTCGCACGCGCCGTTGCAGCACGTCGCCTCGCAGGTGCCGCCCGCGACGGCGATGCCAGCCTTGCAGGCGGCGTCACCTCTGCACTCGACCGTGCACGCGGCGTTGCGACACTCGACGGATGCGGTGGCGCCGGAGACCTGATGCTCGCAAGCAGCCTGTCCGAAGCAGCGGACATCACACGTCGCCGCGGTGCCACAGTCGACACCTCGTTCGACGCACGCGCTCTCGCCGTCGCACCGCACCTCGCACGTCGTCGCGGCGCCGCAGCTCGCGCCCATCTTGCACGCATCCTTGCCGCTGCAGGCGATCCGGCAAGGCATCGCCGCCGGGCACGTCACGAACGCCGTGGTCCCCCGCTCGATCACGCAGACGCCGCCGATGCACGTGCCGCCGGCAGCACCGCACGCGACCGGCTCGCATCGATCGTCGGCCGCATCGAGCACGGCCGGACGATCGGGCTTCGACAGACAGCCCGCGAGCACCAGGCTAGCCACGAAGCACCGGCCCGCCGCCCGCATCCTCAAAATGGCAACTTGGTCTTCCCGGCCGCGGGGCGCGCCGGAGGACGCGGCTTGATGCGCATCGGCGCGACTGGCGCGGCCGGTGTCACCTCGAGCGGTGGGAGTGCGACCTCCGGCACCTCGTGATCGGGCGGCGGCGCGACCGTCGTGACCGGGAGCGGCGCCGGCGGCGGTGCGGAGTCGCGCGACAACACCGCGGCGAACGTGACCGCGCCGATCAAAGCTGCGGCCGCAGCCGCGAGCCACCAGCGGCGACGTGAGTGGGGCACCACGGCAGCGTCGTGCGTCGCGCCGGCGCCGAAGTCCTGCAGCTCCGACGCTGTGGGAGGGCGCCGTCCCGCGATGTGGTTCGCGGACGGTCGGAGCGGCAGCGACGGCGCCGTCTCGTACCCGCCCGGGACGCTCGGGATCTGGTGCGGTCGCGAGATCGGCGCCATCTGCATCGTCAGCGGCACCGCCTCCTCGAGGGCGTCGCGGAGCTCGGCCGCGGTCTGCCACCGCGCGGCAGGGTCCTTGAGCAGCAGGCGATCGATCACGTCGGCGAGCGAGAGCGGCACGCCGGTCATCGGCGGCGCATGCTGGTGGACCTGCATCGTCAGCAGCTCGTGCATCGAGCCCGCGGTGAACGGCAGATGTCCCGAGCCGAGCAGGTAGAGGATGCAGCCGAGCGAATACAGATCGCTGCGGTGGTCGCACGGCTGGCCGCACGCGCGCTCCGGGGCGATGAAGGCGGGGGTGCCGCACATCGCCCCCGACTTCGTCGTCTCGGCGGCGTCGGTCTCGAGCGACTTCGCGAGCCCGAAGTCGAGGACCTTCGCGGAATCGCGCGTGTTGTCGAGCAACATGATGTTCGCCGGCTTGAGATCGCGATGCACGATCGACAGCGCGTGCGCCGCTTCGAGCGCGTCGCAGAGCTGCACGCCGAGCCGCACGAGCCGGCGAGCGTCGAACCTGCCGTCCGTGAGGTAGACGCTCTCGAGGGTCCGTCCGGTGATCAGCTCCATGACGAGGTAGAACAGGCCGTCCGGGGTCTGGCCGAAATCGAGGACCGCGACCGTGTTGGGATGGCTGAGCTGGCTCGCGAGCTTGGCCTCGCGCAGGAAGCGCTTGATGACCTCGGGATCGGAGGCGAGGTTCGCGTGCACGACCTTGATCACGACCTCGCGGCTGACCGAGTGCTGGGTCGCGCGGTAGACCGCGCCCATGCCGCCACTACCGAGCTTCTCCAGGATCGTGTAGCGGCCGTCGAGCTCGCGTCCGATCATCGGATCGTGCGGTGGTGCGAGCCGCACGAGCCGCGAGCCATCGCGCGGGCACGACGTGACGCCCTCGAACGAGGACTCGCACATCGCGCAGTACAACTCCCCAAGCTGCTCGGTGGCGACGTGAACGCTCATCGACGCCACTCCAGGCCGACGGTTGCGCCGCCGTTCGTGAAGCGCGCCGCGACCCGCGGTGTCGACTCCGACGTCTCGCGATAGATCGTGTAGCGCAGGACGACGCCGGTGATCACCGTGGCCACGCCTGCACCATAGAGCGCGAAGGTCACCGTGCGGCGACTGTCGAACCGCGCGGCATGGAGGTCGTAGCGCTCGGGATCGGGGTTTGCGGGATCGTTGGCGGCGATCAGCTCGTCGCGCACCGGCCGAAATGCAAACAGGTGATAGGCCAGACCACCCGCAATGGTCACGGCACCCGCGGCGGTCACGATCGTGGGGACTCGCGAGCGGTGACCGATGCCGCGGGCGGTCGCGCCGCCGACGTACATCACGACCGTGCGTGCCTTCACGTCGGTGACCTCGACGGTGGTGTGCACGGGCGCCCGGCCGGGCGTTGTGGCCGTGACGAGGTGCCGGCCGAGTGGCAGGCGGATCGTGCGAGGCGAGAAGCTCTCGTCGGGCGCGAAGCTCGACACCGTGAGCTGCACTCCCGGGACTGCCGGCTTCACCACGAGCTCGATCGCCGCGAGCTTGGCAGTCGCGAGACGCTCGGCGAGCTGTTGCTCCGCGAGCGTGATCCACGGCGGCAGCGGATCTTCGGGGCGCGCACGCTCGTGGCACTGCTCGAGAAACAGCTCGGCCTGCGTCCACAGCTCGCGGCGCATGTACGCGAGCGCGATCAGACACGCGTGGCTCGCGCGACGCTCGAGCTGATCGGCTGCCTTGAAGGCATCGATCGCATCGGTCAGCCGGCCTTCGCGCGCGAGCGCTTCGCCGCGTGTCGCATGATCGCGGGCGGTGTCGGCAACGGCAGGTCCTGCCACGGCCACACAACACACCATCGCGATCCCCAGGCTCCGCACGGGCTCGTGCCTAGCAGGGTTGATGCCGATTCCGTGAGGCGTGCTCGACCACGCAACGCGCACATCCGGATCGGAAGCGAGCGATCACGTCACAGCGCGACGACCTTGCGTGGGCCGTACGGTGCCCACATGTACGCACCTCGCGTATCAGGAAGCCATACAGTGAGATCTACACGGCTCTTCGCCCACGACTGCAGCCTACGCGGCCGGGCGAACCGAGCCGTCCTTCGTCGGGATGAACGTCATCGCGCGCTCCGCGAGGGCGGTGATCGTGAGGCTCGGATTGACGCCGAGGTTCGCGCCGACCGCCGCACCGTCGATGACGAACAGGTTCTCGTAGCCGTGCACGCGGTGCTGGGCGTCGATGACGCCGTGCGCCGCGTCGACGCCCATCACGCAGCCACCGATGCAGTGTGCGGTCATCGGCAGATCGAACAGGATCTCCGAGGTCGACGTGATCGCGATGCCACCGAATGCTCGCGCTGCGCGCTCCGCGAATGCGTTGGCCGCCGGGATGTTCGTCGGGATCCGCTGACCCTGCGTCGTCAACATGGGCCGGAACGGCCAGAACCAGCGACGCCGCAGCCGGAACCGCAGCGTCGCGTCGATCGTCTGCATCACGAGCAGGATCAGCGTCTGCCGGGCGAACCCGAATGGCCAGCCCGCACGCACGAAGCGCACCGGATGCCGGAGCGCGTTCCAGATCCACGCGCCGATTCGCCGCCAGCCCTTGCCGGTCACCAGCATCGTCGCGATCAGACCGAGCACGTCGGAGCCCCGCGAGTAGCGCGTTGCCTCGATGTGCGTGAACCGATCGATGTGAACACCCGAGCCGATCGCGATGCCCTTCGACATGTCGACGTCCTTGCCAGGAAACCGCACGCCGAGGATCGACTCGGAGTTCGTGCGGACGTCGTGGCCGAGCCGCTCGGAGATCGCCGCGAGCGAGCCCCGCTCCTTCATCCGCATCAGCAGGTCCATCGTGCCGAGCGCCGACGCCGCCATCACGACGTGGCGCGCGCGGATCGTCTTGCGCTGCTTCGCGAACCACGCGGTCGAACGTTCGGTGACAAGCTCGTAGCCATCGGCTCCATGAGCATCGCCGCGCGGCCGCAGCTCGACGACGCGCGTCTCCGCGAACACCTGCGCGCCGCGCTTCTCCGCGAGGTAGAGGTAGTTCTTGTCGAGCGTGTTCTTCGCGTTGAACCGGCAACCGACCATGCAACCGCCACAGCCGATGCATCCCGAGCGCGCGGGACCGTCGCCGCCGAAGTACGGATCGGGATGCGCGACGCCCGGGCCCTCGCCGAAGTACACCGCTACGTCGGTCTTGTAGAACGTCTCGCCGCAGCCCTGCTCGTCGGCCATCCGCTTGAGCATGTGATCGGCCTCGCCGAGGATGCGGTTCTCGGTGACGCCGAGCATGCGGCGCGCCGTCGCGTAGTGGCCCGGCATCTCGCGCTCCCAGTCAGCGAGGCCCTTCCACGATCCTTCGCGCCACACCGAGTCCGGCGGGACCAGCATCGTGTTCGCGTAGGTGATCGAGCCGCCGCCGACCGCGTTGCCGCAGAGGATCATCACGTGCCGGAACGGCCGCATGTCGTAGAACCCGAACAGCTTGAGGCCGGGGCGCCAGATCCAGCGGCGCAGGTTCCACGTGCTCTTCGGGAAATCGCTCGCGGTCCACCGCTTCCCCATCTCGAGCACCGCAACCGAGTAGCCCTTCTCGGCGAGCCGGCACGCCGACACGCTGCCGCCGAAGCCGGATCCCACGACCACGAAGTCGAGCTCGGTCGGATCGTCGTCCATCGTGAGCAGAGTATTGCGGTAGACGAGACTGCTGTCGTTGTGAGGTCACGTAGATTGCAGGAGAGTTCGATCCAACGCGGTTTCTGGAACGTAGGTATGGAGTGACGAGGACGAACCGGCGTAAGCGATGGACCCTACTGGCGCTTGGCGCCGTCGGGCTCGCCGGCGCCGTCACCGTCGCGGCCGTCGCCGCACCCGCCCGCAAGGCGCGACTCGCGCCCGTGTACACGCCGACGTCCGATATCAAGATCGTGGCAAGAGTCGCTGCTCGCGACCCCTCCGAAGTCGCCGCACGCCAGGCGCTTGCGAGCTCCCCCGAGAATGTCGAGCTGGCCGTCCAACTCGCGCGGAGCGACATCGCGCGCTACCGCACGCTCTCCGATCCGCGGTACCTCGGCCGTGCGCAGGCAACGCTCGCGCGGTGGTGGAAGCTGTCGGAGCCGCCGCACGACGTACTCCTGCTCCGCGCGACCATCCTGCAATCGACGCACGAGTTCACCGCGGCACGGGCCGACCTCGACCGCATCGTCAACACGCGACCCGACGACGCGCAGGCCCACCTGACCCGGGCAGTGGTGGCGACGATCACCGCAGATTACGCCGCGGCCCGCGCGAGCTGCGACGCAGTCGCCCGGCTCGCCCCCCCGCTGGTGGCGGCGACCTGCGTGGCACCGTTGGACGGCATCGCCGGCAAGACCGCCGAGGCGTATCCCCGCCTCGGCGAGACCTTGTCATCGGCGCACGGCAGTGACCCCGCGATCCGCGGCTGGGCGCTCACCGCGCTCGCCGAGCTTGCCCTCCAGCTGGGAGATCACGAGGCCGCAGCACGCCATCTGCGAGACGCGCTGGTCCTCGACGGCGAGGATGCGTACGCGCGGAACCTCCTCGCCGATATCCTGATGGACACCGACCGCGTCGCCGAGGCATCGCAGCTGCTTGCCGGGCGCGACGCGATCGACAGCCACCTCGTGCGCCGCGCGATCGCGGAGCATCAGCTGCGCGGTCCCGAAGCGCCGCGGCTCGCGGCCGCGATGCGGGACCAGATCGCCGCCGCCGCCGCCCGCGGAGATCGCATCCACCTCCGCGAGGAGGCTCGGTTCGCGCTCGCCGTCGACGGGGACGCCGCACGCGCCGTTCAGCTCGCGCGCGCCAACTGGGATGTCCAGAAGGAGCTGGCCGATGCGCGCCTGCTCGCCGAGACCGCGGCCGCCGCGCGCGCCCCGGAGGCTGCGGCCCCGGTGATCGCGTGGGCCCGTGGGAGCGGGGTCCGCGACGCGTGGCTCGAGCGGTCACTCGCGCGACTCGGGGTTCGTCTCGATGGGCTCGTCCCTGCGCCGGTGGGAACCCGATGAAGGTCGCCGGCCTGGCCATCGCGATCGTCGCCCTCGCCACGTCGACCGCCGCGGCGCACAAGCCAACCGACGCGCACGTCCGGCTCGCCGT
>JACCTC010000159.1 GCA_013812655.1 Deltaproteobacteria bacterium
ACCGATCTCGACGAGAACCCGATGGCGCTGCTCGATCGCGGCGAGATCCCGCAGCTCAAGGCGCTGCGCCTGCACAACGGCACGATCTACCGGTGGAACCGCGCGTGCTTCGGGATCACCGACGGCAAGCCGCACCTGCGGATCGAGAACCGCGTGCTGCCCGCCGGCCCGAGCACGCTCGACGAGATGGCGAACGCCGCGTTCTGGTGCGGCATGATGGTCGAGATCGGCGCGCGTGAAGAGGACATCACCCGGCGGATCGACTTCGATCAGGCCGCGGCGAACTTCTACACCGCTGCGCGCGAGGGCGTCGGCTCGCACTTCACGTGGCTCGATCACGAAGAGATCTCGGCACGCGAGCTCGTGCTCGAACGGCTGTTGCCGCTCGCGGCGGCGGGCCTGCGCCGGCAGAACGTCGACGAGGATGATGCGAAGAAGTACCTCGGCGTCGTCGAGGAGCGCGTCCGCAGCGGCCGCACCGGAGCGCGCTGGCAGCTGTCGTCGTGGAACTCGCTGCGTGACCGGTCGACGCAGGCGGAGCGCGCGAACGCGCTGGTCGCGGCGACCGCGCAGCGCCAGCTCACGCGGCGGCCGGTGTCGGAGTGGGAGCGCGCGCGGCTCGACGAGGCGAACACGAGCAAGGGCAACTACGCGCGGGTCGAGAACTACATGACGACCGACCTGTTCACGGTGCAAGCCGACGATCCGGTCGAGATGGTCGCGAACCTCATGATCTGGGAGCGCCTGCGATACGTCCCGATCGAGGACGAGGACCATCGGCTGATCGGCATCGTCACGCACCGCGCGGTCCTCCGCTTCCTGCTGAGCGGCGGCTCGACGCTGCGCACGCCGATCGCGGACATCATGAAGCGCGAGGTGTCGACGGTGACCCCCGAGACGCCGACGATCGACGCGCTGCGCCTGATGCGCCAGCTGCAGCTCGGTTGCCTGCCCGTCGTCCAGGATGACCGGCTCGTCGGCATCGTGACCGAGGGCGACTTCCTCGAGATCGCGTCCAAGTTGCTCGAGCATCAGCTCGCGACCGAGGCCGTGCTCGCCGAGCCAGTGCCGCCGGCGGCCGAGAAGAAGGTCGAGAAGCCTGCGGCGGCGCCGGCACCAGCCGCATCGTCGTCGTCGTCGTCGCCGCCGTCGTCATCGGCGTCGTCGTCGGCGGCAGCATCGGCAGCGGCGCCGTCGTCGACGGCCGACAAGGTCCGCGAGTCGTCGTAGCGCACCGACGACGTCGGGTCTCCCGAATTGGGGACAGCCACAACTTCCACGACTTGCGGCGTGGAAGTAGGTGATCGCTGGTCCGGGTGTCCGAGGAAGTTGTGAAAGTTGTGTCTGTCCCTGATCGCGCCTAATCGCGGTAGACCCGCACCATGCAGGTCCCCGAGCACACCATCCACTATCTCGAGATCGTCACCCCGGATGTGGCGGCCGTGCGCGAGCTCTACGAGCAAGCGTACGGTTGGCGGTTCAGACCCGAACCCGCACTCGGTAACGCGGTCGTCGCCGAGCTATCGAACGGCTCGCGGTGCGGGATTCGCGCGCCGCTGCGCGACACCGAGGCACCGACCGTACGCACATACCTTCGCGTCGCCGATCTAGATCAAGCCGCGCAGCGCGCGCAGCAACTCGGCGCTCAGCTCGCGATCGATCGCATGGAGCTCGGCGCGCACGGCACGATCGCGATCTTCCAGATCGGCGGGATCGAACAGGGGCTGTGGCAGCTCCCGCGTTGAACGCGAGCGAGCTTTGCGACGCTGCGCTGCGTGCAGCGCTCGCGGTGCAGCGCATGACGAGACCGTTCGAGTAGCCGATAGCGCCTGCGAGTGGCAGTATCGGGCCGTGGTCACCGTCGGTGATTCGGAGATCGGGCGCGGCAGCAAGATCGGCCGGTTCGTCGTCGTGACCGAGCTCGGTGCGGGTGGCATGGGCGTGGTGTATGCCGCGCACGATCGCGAGCTCGATCGCCAGGTCGCGCTCAAGGTGCTGCGCGGTGATGCCGCCGAGGACGAGGACCGCACGCGCATGCTGCGTGAAGGCCAGGCGATGGCGCGGGTCACGCATCCGAACGTGATCACGGTGTACGAGGTCGGCATCGAGGGGACGATCGTGTTCCTCGCGCAGGAGCTGCTCGATGGCGGCACGCTCGGCGAGTGGCTGAAGAAGCGCCAGCCGCAACCGGCGATCATCGAGAAGTTCGTCGCGGCCGGGCGCGGGCTGGCTGCTGCACATGCCGCCGGGCTCGTGCACCGCGACTTCAAGCCGGACAACGTGCTGCTCGGCAAGGACGGCCGCGTGCGGGTCGCGGACTTCGGTCTCGCCGCCGCGATCAACTCGGTCGGCCAGCTGATGACGACGAAGCGCAACCGCCGGCCAGCCCCAGGGGACGTCGACGTCTCGCGCACGCCGATGAGCCCGCTCACGCGTACCGGCGCGATCATGGGGACGCCGATGTTCATGGCGCCCGAGCAGCACGCCGGTGAGCGCGCCGACGAGCGGTCCGATCAGTTCAGCTTCTGCGTCGCGCTCTACCACGCGCTCTATGGCGACTGGCCGTTCGAGGGGAAGACCGCGGTCGCGATCGCGGACGCCGTGATGGGCGGCCAGCTGCAGCCGCCGCCGAAGGACGCCAGGGTGCCGGCGCGGCTTCGCAAGATCTTGGTGCGCGGCCTCGCGACGAGGCCTGCGGATCGCTATCCGTCGATGGACGCGCTGCTCGCGGACCTGACGTTCGTGCCGCGGCGCCACGGTCGAACGATCGCGATCGCCACCGGCGTGGCTGCGCTCGTCGCGATCGCCGTGATCGGTGGCTACGCGCTGCGCTCGCGATCGACGCCAGCGCCGGTGATCGTGGCGCCACCGCCGCCGCCGCCGATCGATCTCAAGACGCTCACCGGCGAACGTGGCGTCGAGTGGCTGCTCGCGGCGGTCGATCGCGGTCAGCTCGACGAGGCCGCCGAGAAGTACGACCTCGCGGCCGCGCTTGCCGTGCAGGCCGGCGACAAGGTGCAGGCGTCGATCGCCGGCTCGGCAGGCGCGATGACGCTCGTGCTGCGCGGCAAGCTCGCGGACGCCGAGACTCGACTCCGCGATGCGACCGCGAACGCGGGGCACGCGCCGCTCGCGCTCGCGTATGCCGACATGGCGGGTGCCGCGATCGCCAGCGCACGGGGCGAGCTGAAGACAGCGGTCGAGCGAAGCCGGCGATGTGCGGCGACGTTCGAGCCAAAGATCCCGATCCTCGCGGCGATCTGCTTCGAGCTGCAAGGCGACGCGCAGGCGGACAGCGGCGACTTCGCGGCGGCGCGCAAGGCGTTCGAGGCCGGGCTCGCGATCGCGCGCAAGCACGAGAGCGGCGAGCGGACCAGCACGCTCGAGCTCGCCCTGGCGCAACTCGCGCTCGACGACAACAAGCCGGACGTCGCGATCGAGCAGGCGATGCGTTCGCAGGCCGCCGCCGCCGAGCGTGGTGCGGTGAGCCCGGAGGCGCACGCCTGGCTCGTCCTGACCCGCGCGCGGCTCGCTCAGGGCGACTCGCAGAAGGCGCTCGAGGCCTTCGATCGCGTGAAGCTCGACAAGCTTCAGTCGTTCCGCATCCGGCTCGGCCTCGAGCTCGCGAGTGGGCTGACCGACGCGCATGCTGGCGATACCGTCACCGGGCTCGAGCACATCGCGGCAGCGCACGCGAAGGCCGAGCAGCAGGGCTTCGTCGGGCTCGTGTTCGAGGCGCGGCTCGCGCGCGTGGTCGTGATGGTCACCAACGAGCAAGAGGGTGCTGCTGCCGAGCAACAGAAGCTCGTGCTCGATGCGCGCGCAGGCGACTACCTGCGGATCGCGCACCTCGCACAGACGATCATGGAGCGCTGATGCGACGCGCCTGCTGGCTGGCATTCGTGCTCGGTGTGGGCTGTGCCGACGAGGAAGCGGCGGCACAGCAGCGCGACTGCGAGACGATGGTGGAGAAGATGAAGCCGTTGCTGCGCGAGCAAGGCGCGCAGGCGGGCATCACGTTCACCGATGCAGACTGGGCCGCGCGCGTGACGCTGTGCCGGGAGCGCGCCCACCTCCCCGTCGTGCGCGAGAACATCGACTGCATCAAGGCTGCGACCGACGACGTCGCCGTCCGCGCCTGCCTCGGCATGTAGCGCTGCTGCTATGCTGCCGGCCCATGGCCGATTGCCAGCTCTGCGGCGCGCACCACCCCGATGAGGTCGAGGTGTGTCCGAAGTCGCGCAGCGGCCAGCAGATCGGTGACAAGTATGTGCTCGGCCCGCTGCTCGGCGTCGGCGGCATCGCCGCGGTCTACGCTGCCGAGCATGCCGTGTTGCGTCGCGAGATCGCGGTGAAGATCCTGCATCAGCGGTTCGCGAAGGATCGCGAGCTCGCGGCGCGGTTCGTCCGCGAGGCGCGCGAGACCGCTGGCCTCGGTCACCCCGCGTTCGTGCGCGTGTACGACGCCGGTACCACGCCCGATGGCTGCGCATTCATCGAGATGGATCGCCTCGAGGGGCGAGAGCTCTACAGCCTGCGCAAGGCCGAGGGCCCGTTCGATCCGGCGCGCGTCGTGCGGCTCTCGATCGATATCCTCGACGGCCTGGCTGCACTCCATGCGCGTGGCGTGATCCATCGCGACCTCAAGACGCAGAACATCTATGTCGTGCCGACCGCCGACGGCGGCGAGCAGATCAAGCTGCTCGACCTCGGGTTCGCGAAGGTCGCCGACGAGCTCCAGCTGACCTCGAAGGATCACATCCTCGGCACGCCGTTTTACATCAGCCCCGAGCAGTACCGCGACCCGAGTGCCGTCGATGCGCGCGCCGACCTGTTCTCGCTCGGCGTCGTGATGTTCGAGCTGCTGATCGGGGACTGGCCGTACGAGTGGACTACCAAGCGCGACCTGCTCGGGAAGGTGCTCAAGGGCGACCTCGAACGTCACCCCGCCGAGCGGCGCCGCGACGTCCCGGCGTGGCTAGACGCGATCGTCGCCCGCTCGCTCGCGTTTGCCCGCGAAGATCGCTTCGAGTCTGCACTCGCGATGAAAACGGCCCTCGAGGCCGGCGCACCGCCCGAGAAGCCGGGCCTGCTGAGTCGGCTGTTCGGCGGCTGATCTTCGTGAGGTTTGCCGAAGGCCTGCCCGGTGCGAGCTTGCGCGCCACCAGACCTGTTACGACCACGCGATGTGGAATGACTTCAAGACGTTCGCGTTCAAGGGCAACGTGCTCGATCTCGCCGTCGCCGTCGTGCTCGGCACCGCGTTCACTGCGGTGGTCACCGCGATCGTGACCGGCCTCATCATGCCCGTCGTCGGCGAGATTCTCCCGGGCGGCGACTGGCGGGCCTGGACCGTCTGGAAGTTCCAGCTCGGCGGCGTGCTGGCGGCCCTCCTCAACTTCCTGATCGTCGCCTTCGTGCTGTTCATCCTGGTCTCGAAGGTCATCAAGGCGCTCGACCGGCGCCCGCCTGCCGTGATCGCCGCGACCATCAGCGACGAGGCGAAGCTGCTGAAGGAGATACGAGACCTGCTCGCAGCGGGCGCCGCGACGCGCGAGCCGCCGCGGTAGCAATTCGCTACACGGGATTGCCTCTCCGGAAGCCCGGCTTCGGCGTCCGCGTGCGTGACTTACGCTTGGCCCGCGCAGTACGCACCCGCTTCACCGCCTCGATGCACTTCGCAAGTGGCCACCGGACCAGCTCGCTCGGCTCTGGGGACGCGACGTCGATCACGCGCAGCACCTTGCCGTCGGTGATCGCGAGCCGCGTGCCGTGCGTGTCGAATGCGGCCACACGCGAGGCACCATCGAGCACCAGGAACGGTTTCCAATTCGCCGACACGACGCCGTCGCCAAATGACATCCACGTGCCACGCGGCGTTCGTACGAGCGCGGACGCCTCCTGCTTGTTTCCCGGGTACCACCCATCGCGGGCGCGGGCGATCGCGCCAGCTGCCGTGAGGCGCGGCAGGCCTTCAAGGTGGTCGTTATCGCCGGATCGCTTGGTCACGAGTGCGCCATCGCGCGTGCGGTAGACGCCGCCGGAGCCATGTTTGTCCTCGACCCATACGAAGCGATGGTCCGGCGAGAACGCGGTGATCGTTGGATAGTCGGAGACGTCACGCAGGCGGATCGAGCGTCCGCGATCGTCGACGAGATACGAGCGCTCGAGTGATTCGTTGAACCATACGCCGGGCGTGAGATCTGAGTCGGGTCGCGCGCTCCACGTTCCGTTCTCCAGGTCCAGCGCGAACACGCAGGTCGCCTGGACCGGCGCGCTCTCCGGTAGCTTCGAGTAGTCGTACGCGCTCGCGTCGCCGCCTATCGCTTCGAGGGAGCGGCGGGTCGCTTCCATCGCTGCTGCGCGCACGTCGAAGGTGTCGGACGTCTCGACCTCGCCCTTCAAGAGCGCGAGTGACGGCGTCGGGATCGCGAGACACTCGGCATCGTGGGTATCGATCGCGCGGAGAACTTTTCCGTCACGCAGGCGCGCCACGATGATCGCGCTCGGAAATGCGACGACGCACGTATCATCGAGGAGCCGCAGACCGATCGGCGGCTGCTTTGGCGAATAGAGCTCCTGCATCGGTGGGATGCGCGGGACATCGACCGTCGCACCTGGGTCGGACCAGGCGTCCCACACGCGTGATGGCCAACCAGCTGCGAGCCTCGCGAGCGCGAACGCCATGCCCTCGATAGCTTCTGTCAGGTATGGACTGCCGGCCGCGAGCTTCGCGAGGTGAGCGAATGTTGCGATCTCGCGATAGAGCGCATCGCACGATGGCTCGGCATAGACATCGTCCGCCTCGATCGGCCCGCGCAGCTCGGGTCCGATCACGGGCACCACACGTGTCTGCCCGCCACCGCCGGGATGCGGCACCGACTCGACCAGCTCGAGATGTGCGAGGCGGATCAGCCGATTCGCGCTGGTCTCGCCGAACAGCTCTGCGCTACGGATGCCGCCGGGCACCGCGCGTAGGCCGCCGAACCACGAGCCTTCGGCCATGCGCGAGGTCTCCACGCTGGATCCGTGCTCGACCGCGCCCGAGGACCGCGCGCGCAATGCGGCTTCAGCAGCATTGATGTCAGCTTGGCTCGCCGCCGCGAAGTAACTCCCGATGAAGTTTTTAGTCGCCTCGAGCTGTGCGCGTTCGTCGTCGTTCATTGGCAGAAACCTAACTCGCCGGGTGGTGGGTTGGAGCAGGGCCCCCTTTCAAACCGTGCATGCCGATTTTCGACACACGGCTCACGGGCGGTCGTCGTTGGGGACGACCGCTCCGGGACGACCGCTCCAAGACGACCGGACGACCGCTCCGGGGTTCCTGCTCTTCCCTCCTGCTTCCTCCCTGCTCTTCGGGATGGGACGACCGCTCCGGGGCTCCTGCTCTTCGGACGTTCTCGAGCGCGTCGCTGGCGCGGGGACGACCGCTCCGGGGTTCCTGCTCTTCCCTCCTGCTTCCCTCGGGCGATCCGTTGCGACCGCAACCCCGGAGGGGGCATAGATTTTTGGTAGTGTCGGCCGCGATGGACGAGGAGGGCGCCGTGCTGAGCGACCGCTGTGGACAATCATGATCCCGCGCGAGGCGCGTGTGGTGGTCACCGGTGCCGGGAGCGGACTCGGCGCTGCGCTCTGCGACGTGCTCGCGGCGCGAGGAGCGCGCATCGTTGCCGCGGATCTCGATCTCGCGGCTGCAGCGGCGACGGCGGGCCGGTGCGGCTCGCAGGTGCATCCGGTGCAGTGCGACGTCGCGGATCTTGGCGCGGTCGAGCGGCTGGCGGAGGAGGCGGACCGGCTCATCGGCGGCGTGGATCTGCTGGTCAACAACGCGGGCGTCGCGGTGGTCGGGCAGATGGGGGTCGTACCGATCGAGGACTGGCGGTGGGTGATCGACGTGAACCTGTGGGGCGTCATCCACGGCTGCCACGTGTTCGTGCCGCGGCTGCGCGCCCAAGGTCACGGACACGTCTTGAATGTCGCGTCGGCGGCGGGGCTGATCGCGATGCCGTCGATGGCACCGTACAACGTCACGAAGGCGGCGGTCGTCGCGCTGTCGGAGACGCTCTATGCGGACCTCGCCGGCGACGGGGTGGGAGTCAGCGTGCTGTGCCCGAGCTTCTTCCCGACGAACCTCACGCGATCGCCGCGGACGTCGGTGGACGCGAAGCTGCATGGAGCGGCGATGCGCCTGGTCGCGAAGGGCGGGTGGACCGCCGAGCAGGTCGCGAAGGCCGCGCTCGCCGGAGTCGACGCCGGCACGCTCCACGTCACGCCCCAGCTCGATCTGCGGTGGGCGTGGCGGTTCAAGCGGCTGGCTCCGACGACGTTCCAGCGGCTCAGCCGGCGGATGGCCGCGATCATGATCGGCAAGTAAGCGATCGATGCACGCGGTCCACGCTGGATACACGATCATCGCGCGACTGAAGGACGATTGCGTCGGCCGCGTGCGCGAGCTGCTCGCCGAGTTTCGCGCCCATCCCGAACGGATGCCATTCGCGTCCGCACTCACGACCCACTTCGCGACCGCGACGGTGCTGGATGCACAGCGGTACGGCGATGAGGAACTGCCGGCGACGCTGATGCTCGCGACGAGCTTCTGGGGGCCATCGCGCGCACACGAGGACGACCTGGTCCGCACCCTCGGCAGCGCACTGCGCGCGCTGTTCTCGCACTGCGAGGGGTTCCCGGCCTCATGCTCCGATGCGGAGCTCGTGCGGTTCCTCCGCGCGCATCGTCACGCCGACACGTTCTACTCGGGAATGCACCATCTCACCCGCGAGGACGTGCTGCGCCACGACGAGCTGCGTGCCGCGATCGAGACGTTCGTCGATCAGCAGCAAGCCACGGACGGATTCGCCGGCTGCAGCGCGGGCGCGCTCCGACGAGAGATCCAGCGCTTCGTGATGCGCGAGCCGACCCTCGCGTGGGCACAGGCACCGTGGCAGCCAGCACCAAATTCGTGGCTCGCGCGGCAATGGCGTTCGGCGCTCGTGCTGGCACTGGGAGGGATATATGTCCTCGCGCTTGTGGGCTGCACGGTCGCGCTCGCGTTCTCGGACAGCACCACGCTTCCGCTCGTCGTGGCATGCGGCTGGCTCGCACTGATCATTCCGCTGTTCGCCGTGTTCGCGCTCGTCGTCGGCGTCTGGGATGCCGAGCGCCAGCAGCGCTACACGGCAGGACGGCAGCCGGATGCGGACGTGCGCTCGCTCGCCGCGACCCAGTGCCGTCCGGTGATCAACGAGATGACGATCGCGAATCGCATCAAGGATGGCGCGGCCCGCCCGTTGGTCCTGCGGATCGCGCTGTGGATCGTCGCACGCGCCGCCGAAGGTGTCCCCCGCCTGTTCCCCAAGGGCATCAATATCCCCACCGTCGCCACGGCGCGCTGGGTCGCGATCGATCGCGGCCGGCGGCTCGTGTTCATCTCCAACTTCACGAACGCCGCCGAACCTTACGTTCGCGACTTCATCGACATCCGCCTCGGGGCGATGCGCATCAACCTGTCGTTCGGTTTCGGCGACGGCTATCCGGTGACCGAATGGATCGTCCGGCGCGGCGCCGTCGAGGATCCGAACGGCTTCATCAACGTCGTGCATGCCAACCAGCGCCACACCGAGCTCTGGTACTGCCCGTACGACCACCTCAGCATCGACAACATCAAGCGCAATCGAGCGATCCGCGAGGGCCTGTTCGGCACTGTCACCGAAACCGAAGCCAAGGCGTGGCTTCAGCTGCTCTGAGACCGATGGAGACACTCGCCAAACCAGAGATCCAGGGCCTGATCGTACGCGGGTATGGTCGCTTGCCGTCGGCGCAGTTCCTGCTGCTCGAGGTGCGTGACGCCGTCCTCGCCCGCGGCTACTTGCAGCGGCTGTGCGAGCGCGGCGACGGCATCTCCGTCACGACCGCAAATGTCTCGCCCGATGACGTCGCGTTGCACGTCGCGTTCACCGCGCCGGGGCTCGTGCAGCTTGGCGTCCCGGCGAGCGCCGTGGAGTCGTTCGCCCGCGAGCTCGTCGAAGGCATGGACGAGCCAACCCGTGCGATGTCGCTCGGCGATCAGGGCGTCAACGATCCCGAGCACTGGACGTGGGGACGTGAGAAGCCCCACGTGCTGCTGCTGATCTACGCGAAGGACGAGCTGATGCTCGCGGAGCGAGTCGACCGCGAGCGGACCGCGCTCGAGGCCAGCGGGTTCCACGTGATCGTCGCAAAGCACACGGCACCGCTCCGCGCCGACCAGAAGGAGCACTTCGGGTGGAAAGACGGGCTCTCCACGCCGATCATGGAGGGCTCGGAGCGGGCCGCGGATCCGCACGAGGTGTGGACGTTCCCGTTTCGAGCTGGCGAGTTCGTGCTCGGCTACCGGAACGAGTACGAGGCGTACAGCGAGAGCCCGACCGTCGCGCTCGACGACGATCCCCAGGGTCACCTGCCTCTCACCAGCGATGGCACCGCGAAGGATCTCGGGCGCAACGGGACCTACCTCGTGTATCGCGAGATGACGCAAGACGTGCCCGGGTTCTGGAAGTACCTCGCGACCAATTCGCGCGAGCCGGGCGATGACGAAGTCACGCGGGCGATCGCGCTCGGCTCGAAGATGGTCGGGCGCTGGCCTGGAGGTGCGCCACTGGTCGCGTCTCCCAGCCATGACGATCCGGCGCTGTCGAACATCAACGACTTCACCTACCACGACGAAGATCAGCATCATCGCAGTACTGCGTGCCCCTTCGGAGCGCACATCCGCCGCGCCAACCCGCGCGACCAGCTGCCGTCCGAGCACGATCGCGACGATTCGATCGAGATGGTGCGCAAGCATCAGATGATCCGGCGTGGTCGCGTGTTCGGTCCGCCGCTCGCCGACAGCATGGACCCGCGTGACTTCCTCGCGAAGCGCGACGAGCCCGACCTCGGGGTGCGCGGGCTGCACTTCATCTGCCTCGTCGGCCACATCGGCCGTCAGTTCGAGTTCGTGCAGCGCGCGTGGATCAACTCGCCGAACTTCGCGGCCATGTTCCGGGACGCCGACCCGATCATCGGCGTGCACCGGCCACCTCCCGACCCGAACGTCAGCGACGAGTTCACCTGCCCTGCCGAGCCGCTGCGCCGGAAGTACAAGGGCATGCCGCAGTTCACGCGGCTCGTCGGCGGCGCGTACTTCTTCCTGCCCGGCATGCGGGCGCTGCGGTTCATTGCCCGCCACCCGCTGCCACTATGAGGAAGCGTCCGTCGCTCAGCCCGGACGAGTTTCCCGGAACCGCCCGCTTCAAGGTGATCCGCCGCATCGGCGCCGGCGGGATGGGGGTCGTCTACGAGGCACTCGATCGCGAGAAGAGCGTGCTCGTCGCCCTCAAGACGCTACGCACGCGTGACGGCGAGAGCGTGCTGCGGCTCAAGCAGGAGTTCCGCACGCTGCAAGACGTCCAGCATCCGAACCTGGTCGCGCTCGGCGAGCTCATCGAGGAGGGCGGCGTCTGGTTCTTCACGATGGAGCTCATCCACGGCGTGAGCTTCCTCAAGTACGTGCGGCCGCGATGGGACCAGGTCGAAGGTGTCTCGCCGCACGGCGACACCGGGCGCGCGCTCACCGCGACCACGCCTCTGCCGGCGCACGTTGGGGCCGCGGCGCTGACGACGCTCGACGAGCCACCGCCCGAGATCCGCCCGCCGCTCGACGCCGCGCTGATCTTCGACGAGCCGCGCCTGCGCTCGGCGATGGCGCAGCTCGCGGCGGGCCTCCTGGCACTGCACGCAGCCGGCAAGATCCACCGCGACGTCAAGCCGTCGAACATCATGGTCACCGAGGACGACCGCGTCGTGATCCTCGATTTCGGGCTGGCGACGAGCGTCGAGCACGGCGGCACCGACAGTGACAGCGACTCGGCCGTCGTCGGCACCGCGCTGTACATGGCGCCCGAACAGGCGCTCGGCGAACGCGTGGGGCCGGAGGCCGACTGGTACAGCGTCGGGGTCGTGCTCTACGAGGCGCTCGTCGGGGTGCCCCCGTTCCTCGGCCCGAACCTGCAGGTCCTGATGGACAAGCAGCGGATCGCGCCGCCCACGCCGATGTCAGAGCGCACCGGCGTACCGGAGGATCTCGATGCCCTCGCGGTCGAGCTCCTGCGCTTCGATCCTGCAGCGCGGCCGTCGGGCCGCGACATCCAGCGCCGGCTCCGGGTCTCCGGTGATCTACCCGTCGAGTCGGTCTCGGCGCGCACCCAGACCGCGCCGTTCGTCGGTCGCGAAGCCGAGCTCGCGCTCCTCGCGACCGCGCTCGCGGACGTCCGCACGCGGCGCCAGGTCACCGTGTACTTGCACGGCGAGTCCGGAATCGGCAAGAGCGCGCTCGTGCGCGCGTTCTGCAAGCGGGTCGCCAGCGATCAGCGAGTGGTCGTGCTCGCCGGTCGCTGCTACGAGCGCGAAGCCGTTCCGTACAAGGCCGTCGACGGGATCATCGACGAGCTCGCGAGCTACGTGCAGCGGCTCTCGCAGGTCGAGGCCGCCGCGCTCACGCCACAGTCGGCCGATCTCCTGCTCCAGGTATTCCCGGTGCTGTCGCGCATCGAAGTGTTCGCGAGCACGCCGCGCCACGCGGTGCGTGATGCGAAGGAACAGCGCAGCCGACTGTTCGCCGCAATTCGCGAGCTGCTGACGCGCCTGTGCGATCGCCACACCGTCATCATGGCGATCGACGATCTGCAATGGGCAGACGCCGACAGCCTCGCGATGCTCTCCGAGGTTCTGCGGCCTCCCGATGCGCCTGCGCTCCTGTTTCTCGCGAGCTGGCGCGAAGCCGGCGAGGCTCCCGGGGGAATCCGCGAGCGGCTCGAGAACCTGCCGGGGGAGATCCGGCACCTCGCGATCGAGAAGCTATCCGCAGACGCGACGACCGAGCTCGCCACGCTCCTGCTCGCCCGCAGTGGCGTGGCCGCCGCCAGGGCCGACGAGATCGCGCGAGAGGCCAACGGTCACCCGCTGTTCGTCGACGAGCTGGTTCGCTTCACGGCCGCGCGCGATCGCGATGCATCGATCCCGCTCGAGCACTGCTCGCTCGAGGAGGCGCTCGGCAACCGGCTCGCGCGGCTCGAGCCGGGCCCGATGCGCGTGCTCGAGCTGCTGGCGCTCGCGGGTGCGCCGCTCGAGCAGGAGACCTGCGCGCACGCCGCGGGCATCGCGGTCGGGAACTTCGCGCAGGTCGCGGCGCAGCTTCGCACCGCCCACTTCGCGCGCACCGGCGGCGCTCGCAAGCTGGATCGCATCGAGCCCTATCACGATCGCGTGCGTGACACCGTGCTCGCACACCTCGGCGCCGATCGACGTCGCATGCTGCACAGCGATCTGGCGCGCGCGCTCGAGGCCTCCGGACGTGCCGATCCCGAAGCTCTCGCCGTTCACCACGCCGGAGCCGGCGCCAACGACAAGGCAGCGACCTACGCTGCCCTCGCGGCAGCTGCGGCCACTCGCGCCGTCGCCTTCGATCGCGCCGCGCGGCTCTACCAGATGGCGCTCGATCTGACCCCACCGGGACCCGCCGTCCGCGATCTGCAGATCGCGCTCGGCGCTGCGCTCGCGAAGGCTGGCCGCGGCGCCGAAGCCGGCCGCGCGTTGCTCGCGGCAGCGCACGGTGCGCCTGTCGCGCAGGCGATGGATCTGCGCGCGCGTGCGATCCAGGCGCTCTTGAATGCCGGCCACTTCGATCAAGGGATCGCGGAGCTCTGCGACGTCCTCGCGACCCAGCGCGTGGCGTATCCGAGGACCGCGCGACGCGCGCTGCTCTCGGTCGTCGGCCAGCGCGCGCTGCTCGCGCTGCGCGGCTTGCGGTTTCGCGAGTGCGACGAGAGTCAGGTCGCCCACGAGGTGCTGGCGCGCATCGATCTCCAGTACTACGCCGCGACCACGCTCGCGCCGATCGACAACGTGCGTGGTCACTCGTTTCAGGTCCGCGGGCTGCGGCTCGCGCTGAAGGCGGGGGAGCGCTATCGCGTCGCGCGAACGCTCGTGACCGAGGCCGGTTACCGCGCCCTCGCCGGCGGTGCAGCGATCGCGAAGGGCGATCAGCTGCTCGACACCGCCGATGCGCTCGGGACCCGCGTCGACAATCCCCACCTGATCTCGCTGCTGGTCGCCGGGCGCGCGACCGCTGCCTTCTTGAAGGGTGCGTACGTCACGTCGCTCGATCGCTGTCACGCCGCGCAGGCGCTGGCCCGCCATCACGGCGTCAGCGAGTTTGCCGAGTTCAACCTGATGTACCAGTGGATCGCGGAGTCGCTGACGTGGCTCGGGCGCCTCGTCGAGCTCGCGCCGTTTCTCGCGCACTCGATCCGCGATGGCGAGGAGCGCGGAAACCTGTACCTGTCGACGACCCTTCGCACCGCCGCCGTACCGTTCGTTCGCCTCGCGGCAGACGACGCCGCTGCAGCTCGCGCCGAGGTCACCGACGCGCTCGATCGGTGGTCGCCGCAGCGCTTCCACGTCCAGCACTTTTATGCGCTGCGTGCCAACGCGTCGATCGACCTCTACGACGCGCACGGCTTCGCCGCCTTCGACCGCATCCAGCGCGAGTGGCCCGAGTTCGCGGGTGCACTGCTCCTGCGCGTCTCGTTCGCACGGACGTACATGTGGGATCTCCGCGCGCGCGCTGCCGTGTGCGCCGCCGCGGCGAAGCCCGCCGAGCAGGACCGCTTGCTTCGCCTCGCCGAGCAGGACGCACGCCGCATCGTCCGCGAGAAGATGGCGTGGTCGACTCCTCTCGCGGGCCTGATCCGGGCATGCATCGCGGCGCGGCGCGGGAACTCCGAGATCGCGACCAAGCTCTTCGAGCAGGCGGCTCGCGAATTCGACGCGGTCGACCTGCTGCTCCATGCGGCCGCGGCGCGGCGTCGGCTCGGCGCGCTCGTGGGAGGCGAGCGCGGAAGCACGCTGATCGCCGCCGCTGATGGCTGGATGGCGGGACAGCAGATCACGAGCCCCGAGCGCATGACGGCGATGCTCGCGCCGGGCTGAGGCGACGTCTCTGGCTACAGCCGGACTTCGATGCCGAACGAGACGCGATACTGCTTGTAGTAGAACGGCAGGCCGAATGGCCGCGGCGCCGGCAGCGCGAAGTGAACGGGGTCGAAGGTGAGCGCGACGTCGTGGGACAGTGGGAAGCGGATCGTGGCGAGCGCGCCGCCGAGGTAGAGGCCGGTGATGTACTTGTCGAGCCCGAGGAGCTCGAACAGCATCGTGCTGGTCCCGGCCTCGATGCGCGTCGCGATCGTGAGGCGAGTGCCCTGGAACCAGCGGTACGCCAGCGTCAGGTAAGCGTTGAAGACACCGGGCCGGACGCTGACGCGATCGAACGAGAACCACGGGTTCCATTCGGCGAGGAAGCCGTAGTTCCAGCGGTTCTGGGTGCGACCGATGCCGATCGAGCCGCCGAGCGCGGCATCGTCGATCGCGCCGCCGAGCCGGGCGTCGAAGTGCCAGTGATTGGTGTGCCAGACGTCACTCGAGTCGACGTCGGCGAGGGCCGTGGCTTCGGGACCGGTCTGCGCGGGCGCCGGTGCGGACTCGGGCGCTGCGGCGGCGGCTTCCGCGGAGGCGGGCACGTCGGTCTCCGGATC
>JACCTC010000220.1 GCA_013812655.1 Deltaproteobacteria bacterium
GTGCCGGCGCGCTCGGCCGGACCCGTGCCGCGATCGCGCGCTGCAAGCTCGCGCTCGCCGACGATGCGCTCGTCCGGATCGGTGCGCGCGCGGTCGCGCCATACCTCGACGCGCTCGGCCACCGCCAGCTCGTGCTTCGCCTGCCACGTCCGCGCGGCCTCGTGATCGCCGGCGAGCTCGCGCGTCACGCCCATGACCCACGCGACGCGGCACCGGCGTGGGCGGCCCTGACGGGTGCGTGATAGCGTGAATGCCCAAGGTTGAAGAGATGAAGGCCGGGCGCGTGATCAGCGGCGACGAGCAGGAGGCGAAGGCGGAGGCGAAGCGGATTGTCGGCGATGCGCGCGCCGAGGCCGATCGGCTGCTGCTCGACGCCAACGTCCTCGCGCAACGCGTGGTCAGCGATGCCCGCGCGAGCGCCGAGCGCGTCGCGGCCGAGGCCCAGCATCGCAACGTGCCGAACCCCACCGCCGGCCCCACCGCCGGATCGACCATCGCCGGCGAGCCGATCACCGAGGCCACACCGCACGCGACCGGGACCGTCGACGAGGTGACAGGTCTGGTGGTGCGCGCGACCGTGCCCGGCGTCGCGCTCGGCGAGCTCGTCAAGATCGATCGCCGCGATCGCACCCCAGGCGATCCCGCGTCGCCCGCCGCCGCTCTCCTCGGGGCCGAGGTCGTCGGGTTCCGTGGCGAGCAAGCGGTGCTCGTGCCGCTCGGCGAGCTCGCCGGTGTCGCGCCCGCAGCCACGGTCTGGCGGACCGGCGCGCCGCTCGCGATCGCCTGCAGTGATGCGTTGCTCGGGCGCGTGCTCGACGGCATCGGCGAGCCGATCGATGGTGGCGCGCCGCTGACCGGCGAGACCTGGATCGTCGATCGCCCGGCACCTGCCGCGCTCGCGCGTCCACCGATCCGGGCACCCCAGCCGACGGGCGTGCGCGCGATCGACGCGATGCTCACGCTCGGCCGCGGCCAGCGGGTCGGGCTGTTCGCCGCCGCCGGCGTCGGTAAATCGACGCTGCTCGGCCAGATCGCCCGGGGCACGACCGCCGACGTGATCGTGCTCTGTCAGGTGGGCGAGCGCGGGCGCGAGCTCGCGGAGCTACTCGGCAACGAGCTCGCGTCGGCGCGCGCGCGGACCGTCGTCGTCTGCGCGACCAGCGATGCGCCCCCGCTGGTGCGGCTGCGCGCCATCCACGTCGCGACCGCGGTCGCCGAGTGGTTTCGCGATCGACGCGGTGCCTCGGTGCTGCTGCTATGCGACTCGCTGACCCGCGTCGCCCGTGCGCAGCGCGAGGTCGGGCTATCAGCCGGCGAGCCGCCGGCGCGCCATGGTTATCCGCCGAGCGTGTTTGCGTTGTTGCCGCGGTTGATCGAGCGTGCGGGCGCGACCGCGACCGGCGTCATCACCGCGCTCTACACCGTGCTGGTCGCCGGCAACGATCTCGACGAGCCGATCGCGGACGAGGTGCGCGGCCTGGTCGACGGTCACATCATCCTCGACCGCCGGCTCGCCGCGCGCGGCCACTTCCCGCCGATCGACGTCGTCGCGAGCGGCTCGCGGCTCATGGATCGCGTCGTCGATGCGCGGCATGCCGAGGCCGCGGCACGCGTCCGCAAGCGGCTCGCGATCTATGAAGAGCACCGCGATCTGATCGCGCTCGGCGCCTATCAGGCGGGCCGCGATCGCGCGCTCGATGACGCGGTGACGGCGTACCCGGCGATCGAGCGCGTGCTCCAGCAACGCCGGGACGAGCCGGCCGAGTGGGATGCCGTCGTTGGCAGCCTGCTGACACTGGCTCGCCCTCACTGACCGATCTGGGGAGTCACGCCCCAACTGCCCTCCCACCGAGGTGGCAACTTCGCAGATCTCGCGTCTCATGGGACGAGCCGTTCGCAATGCACCCTACAATTGACGACCATCGAACGGCCAGTTGCGTGCCAGTGGGCACTTGGGGATCCTTCCCCCGGGTGGCTCGACCCTTGCTGTCAGTCGGCCTGCCCTCATGCGGCAGCGCACCTCCAAGATCACGAACCCCATGACTCCCATCGGCCCGGTGACGTTCGCCGGCAGACACAAGGAGCTCACGGAGCTCAAGGAGCACCTCTCAGTCGTTCCACTCGTGTCGCTGCACGGCGCACTCGGATCGGGCAAGACGCGCCTGGTCACCGAGCTCGCGCCGAGCCTCGGCGTTCCGTGCACGTTGATCGAATGCCATCCCGGGGATCGTGCGTCCGCATTGCGGGCTCGCGCCGAGCGAGCGCTGCGCTGTGTCCCCGGTTCGCTGCCTCAGACGCTCGCGCAGACCTCGCGCGTGCTCATCATCGACGACATCCAGCACCTCCGCACCGACGAGGCGACGAGCCTGCTGTCGCCGCTCTTGCTCGGCCAGACCGCGCTCGGCCGGGTGATCGTCGTCGGCCGAGATCCGCTCGCCGCTGCTGTCGGCGCCTCGATCGCCGAGATCGAGCTCCAGGGCCTCGACGTCGAGTCCGCCGCCACGATGTGGGCGAGCCTCGAGGAGACGTTCGGCGAGGCGCAAGGCTTCGACGCCGCGCACGCCCGCACCCGCGGCGTTCCGCTCGGGCTCCGTCGCGAGTTCGCACGCGCGCGGTTTGGCGCCGCCGCCTGGGACATCGCCACGCTCGATGCGCCGGCCCGCGCCGCCCTCGAGGCCCTCTCGATCCTCCGCGCACCGGTCGCACCCGCAGCGGTGGCAGCGCTCTCGCCCGGCGTCGATTGCGAAGCCGCGCTCACGAGCCTGCTCGCGCGCCAGCTCGTCGATCCCGCCGGCGACGGCCGCGTCGTCGTGCACGAGGTCGTTCGCGTCGACGTGCTCGCGCAGATGGACTTCGACGAGAAGTGCCGGCTGTCGAGCGCCGCCGCCGAGCTGGTCGCCAGCACCGCTGCACTCTCGAGTGGTCCGCGCCTCGCGTGGCAGGCTGGCGATGACGGCGCGTTCGGTGCGATGGATCAGATCACGCGTGTCCGCGAGGTCGTGTGGCACTGGCTCGCCGCGGGTCAGCGCGATCGCGCTGCCGACACCTTGCTCGCCGATCGCGAGCTCGCCGCACGCAGTGGTGGTGCCGGCGAGTTCGAGTCCCTCCTCGACGCGCTCGTCGACGGCCCGCGCCGGCGCACGAATCGTCCCTCGGAGATGTCGCGCAGTGTCATCCAGACGAGCCAGGCCGAGATCGTGCGGCCGCCTCTCGATCCCGAGAAGGCGCGCGCGCTCGCCGCGCGCAGCGGTGGCGCGGGCGAGTTCGAGTCGCTGCTCGATGCGCTCGTCGATGACCCTCGTCGCCGGTCGAACCGGCTGACCGATGGCCGCGGCGTGCTCC
>JACCTC010000221.1 GCA_013812655.1 Deltaproteobacteria bacterium
GTCAAGCACCGCGCGCCGCGGAAGCAGACGCCGGTCGAACCGGTCCCGGTCTTGCCGCCGCACAGCAAGCCCGAACCGCAGTCCGAGTCCACGCTGCAGCTGGCCGTGTTGCCGCGGTTGAAGTAGAGGACGGTCTTGCCCGAGCAGCTGGTGCGCGACGAGTTGTATTCCCAGCCGACCATGCCGCGCGGGGTGTCGGCGCGCACGGTCTTGCCGGCGGTCGCCGTGTCGTACGCGAAGCTGACGATCGCATTGCCGCCGCCGTCGTTGATCTGCGTCAGGTAGCCGTTCGTGTAAACGTTGACCTGCGCGTAGACGCCGCCGATCGTCACGGTGGTGGGGCTGCCGTTGTTGTAGCCGTATGTAGTGGAGTGGTAGGTGCTCCACACCGAGGACTCGTAGAGCTGGAAGACAACGGAGGTCAACACGCTCCCGGTGTACCCGAACAGCAGCCGGCGCTTGCCGGAGGCGTCGGTGACCGTCGAGACTTGACCGTTGCCGTCGTAGCGACGAGCACCTTGTTGGGCGTGGCCAGGGTGTCCCAGATCTCGGTGAGCCTGCCGGAGGTGTTGTAGACCGTGACCTCGCCGGTCAGCTGCTTGAACTGGTACTCGAACGGCGAGGCCAGGCGACGCCGGACGTGCTTGAAGTGGAAGCCGGGCTGTGGGGTGAAGTACTCCCAGGTCGCGTCCGATGAGGTCTTGTTCATCAGGATGTCTTGCCCGCGCGTGGTGTGGAGGACGATCTTCGTCGGCCCGCCGTTCGAGACGTCATCGAGCCATGTCGCGTAGGTATGGCCCCATCGCTCGCCCATCGGCTTGCGATACGCCGGGGCACCGGTGCCCGGCGCGTATTTCGACAAGTAGAAGCGCCTCATGCCAATGCCGGGGCCGAACGGCACCTTCGGCGCGATATCGGGCGGCAGCGAATAGCGCGTGGATCCCGACGATGGACTGATCATGCCCGTGTCTTCACAAGACAGCGGGCTCTCGCACTGTCCCGTCGTGAGCGTCGGATAACAGCCCTCATCGGCTGCGCCGTTCGCGTCGTCATCCAGTCCGTTGCCGCAGACCTCCGCCGCGTCGGCGCGCGTCGACATGGCCGAGATGGCCACGAGCGCGAAGGCGATCGGTGCAAGCCGCTTCCACATCTCAGGCCCCCTTCCGCTGCAGGCTGTCGAGCAGGTTTTCGAAGCTGTCGATGCTCGAGCCTGCGTGCTCGGACGTGTACAAGACATGCAATAGCGAGTCGCCATCGACGACGACCGCGTGTGCGCGCGCATAGGCGCCGCGGCGGCCGGGCGGCGTGAAGGAGCCGATCGTGCGCGCCCCCGCAAAGCCGTGCTTCGACGTGAAGGTCGTCGCAGGCGAGAACCGGCCAGCGAGCGCGAGCTGCGCGCTCGCGAGGTGATGACTGACCGCACTAGCGCCCGCCTTCGCGAGTGCGGGAAGCGGCTCGCTACGCACCAGCGTGATGGTCTCGTTGCGAGGGTTGTTGGTGGGTGACCAGACGACGATCCGTCGACCGTGGGACACCTGCTCCTGCGCCTGCCAGCCGACAGGAAGCTCGTACTCGAGCGTACCGAGCTCGTGGACCGCCGTCTCGCGTCCGGGGTCGTTGCAGCCGGCGAGCGCGATCAGCAGCACGAGGTGTCTCATGGCACCACTCCGAGCGTCGCGAGGTCAGCGATGCCGAGCTGCGACGCGGCTGCGCCGGCTGCGAACGCAGGCTGTTGCTCCAGCACCGCGTTGCGAAAGCCATCGTGCACGGAGCTCCAGCCACCCGTGTCGCGACCGTGATCGACGACCGTCTTCTCGGCGGCGCCGAGCTGCGCGTACTGCCAGAGCGCTTCGGGTGGCCCGGGGTCGTACGGCGAGAATGGATCGCGTTGCGGCGTCTCGTCACCGGGGTTCGGGATCACCGCCCGACCGGTGATCGGCTCGGGCCCGACCGGATAGAGCGCCGGCGGGTCGGCCGGCACCGTCGAATCGCTCCACGAGGAGACCGCCGCGGCGATCACGATCAACACGACTGCAGTTGCCACAAGTGTCCTCACACGCCCTCCGAGTGCGAATGGCTGACGCGCGTGCAGCGCGTCGTCGATGCCTCGTCGACCGACGAGGAGCACGGACGCTAGAAGAACCGGCAGAGAAAAGCAGCGCTACAAATTGCGGCAGTACATGTGCGCCGACCGCTATCGATGTGGGCGTGCCTTCTTGCGGAGTCGCTGCAATGCGCTGCGATCGATCTTCAGCCGCTGCGCGGTCAGCGTGACGTTGTTGCTCGACGCGGTGAACACGCGTTCCACATGCGCTCGACTGACGAACGCCAGCGAGGGCATGTCGTCGAGATCGGGCTCGACGATGACGCGGCCCTCGGCGGCCTTCACGATGTCGCGATACGAGCAGAGCTTGTTGAAGGCGTGGTCGACACCCGCCGACGCCTGCTCCGCGGTCGAGGTGTTGAGCCAGCCGCTGCAGAGCACGACCTTCATCCCGGGGACGGTCGCCTTGAGCCCGCGAGCCAGCTCGAGTCCAATTCGTCGACGGTCGAAGAACAGCTCCACGATCGCGAGGTCGGGCTGCTCGGTCGATGCAAGCCGGTCCGCATCGACGACGTTGGTGGCGACGGCGACGCGATAGCGCGCGGCCTCCAGGCTGGCTTTTGCGTGCGACAGCAGGACGGCATCGCCGTCGACCACGAGCACGCTTCGAACTCCCCGCCCTGCCATCACGCCCTCCTACAACTAGAAGCAGAAGCTAATTCGAGTCGACGCCCGCCGTCAACGAATGAATGGTAGCGCGAGTCTCGTCGCCGCATTGCGCGCAGGTCGAGTGCGAGCCCGCTCATCTCGGGGGCGCCATCGATCTCGTCGGGCTCGTCGGGACCAAATTTCAGAAGCTAACGCATGCTTCCTCCGGACCAGCCTTGGCTGGTCGCAACACACGCCGAGCCTGAGCCAGCTCGTCCTCGCCGGGTGACGTAAAGTGTGATCATGTCGCGCTCCGCCGATCGACGAGGCGAGGCGAAGGGCTTCGAGCAGCTTTGGGGCGAGCTCGAGCAGGTTCCCGAGGGCTGCCGCGGCGAAATCGTCGACGGCGAGGTCGTCGTCATGCCCCGATCGAATCCACCGCACGTCCGGGCCAGCTCCGATCTCGGCACGCTGCTCGGGGGCTGGTTTCGTTTCGGCATCGGCGGTCCCGGCGGTTGGGTGATCCTCGACGAGCCCCGGATCCGGTTTGGCGACGAGGTCCGCGTTCCCGACCTTGCGGGGTGGAGCATCGAGCGGTTCGGCGCGAATGACACGGGCCCGTTCCTGGTGATTCCCGACTGGATCTGCGAGGTGCTGTCGCCTGGCACGACGATCGAAGATCGCACCGCCAAGCTGCCGCTCTACGCTCGCCATCGCGTAGGTCACGTCTGGTTGCTCGACCCGCTCGAGCAGACACTCGAGATCTACCGCTTGCACGGCGAAGGCTGGTTCCTCGTCGCGGCATTCGGCGCCGATGCCAAGGTCCGCGCCGCTCCGTTCGATGCCGTCGAGCTCGATCTCACGCTAGTCTGGGGTCCGAAGCGCGTGATCGAACAGCGATAGCCCAAACACCCGCTGGTCCAGATCTAGCCCGCGAGCTGGACGATGCCGTCGACGACGTGCTCGAGGATCACGCGCTCGCCGAGCTCGCGACCGAGCGCCTTGAGCTGCGGACCGGTGAACGGATCGCCGGCGGCGGTCGACAGCGTGATGTCGCCCTTGAGCGCGCGATCGGCGGATGCGAGGCGCTGGGTGGCCTGCGCGAGCGCCGCGGGCTGAAAGCTACGGGCCTGCGTGATCAGCTTGTCGACGACGAACGGCGGCACGCCGAGCCGCGACGCCCACTCGGAGCGCGAGACACTGGCCCGGCGCAGCGCATGGACGAGCGAGAGCTGACGGACGTGGCGGGCGAGCATCACGACGACGCCGACGGCACTCTCGCGCTGATCGCACAGCGACGCCACCGCGACCAACGCACGCGATCGATCGCCCGAACCGATCGCGTCGGTGAGCTCGAACACGTTGCGCTCGCGGGTATCGGCGATCAGGTCATCGACATCATCGGCGGTCACCGCGCGCTGGCCGCCCCCCGCCGTCATGGCATAGAGCCCGAGCTGCTCGACGGCGAGCGAGAGCCGTGACAGGTCGCTACCAACCGTATCGACCAGGCGCGAGATCGCGGCGCCGTCGAGCTTCACGCCATGGGCCTGGGCCTCGGCGCGGACCCACGGCGCCAGCTGGCGCGGGGCCTCGAGGGTGTGGAGGTAGCCCTTCTTCGAGAGCTGGCCGTAGAACTTGATGCGCTTGTCGATCTTCGAGGCGATCGCGACGACCACCGTGCTCGGGTTTGGCTTCGCGAGGTACGCGAGCAGCGGCTCGGCCTCGTCGGCGGGCATCAGCGAGATGTCGCGGACGTAGATCATCCGGCGCTGCGCCATCATCGGCAGCGTCTGCGACAGCGCGACAATCTGCGAACCGCGTGGCTTGCCCTCGACGACGTCGTAGTTGAACCCGCGCGCGGCCGGCGGCACCGCGATGTCACGAATCGCCGCGACCACGCGCTCGATCAGGATCGGGTGCTCGGAGTGCAGCACGTAGATCGGATCGAACCGGCCCGCGCGAACGTGTTCGAGTAGCTCCACGGCCGGTAGCCTAGCACCGGGCCCTGACCCGTGACCCCGGCCGGTCGATGTTAGGGTACGAGCCGTATGAGCGCGGTCGTCATCATCGCTGACAAGGCCCTCACGTCGTGTCCCGGCGAGGGGCCGCGGGAGGCGACCGCGGTGTTCACGATCGACGGCCGGATCGAGCGCGTCGGGGATCCCGCGGACGTCCTCGCCGATCCGCGTGCGGCCGGTGCACGCCGCGTCGACTGGTCGCGGCGCGCGATGGTCGCCGGCACCGTCAACACCCACAACCACAGCTTCCAGTCGCTGCTGCGCGGCATCGGGGACGACCTGCCGTTTCTCGAGTGGCGTGACAAGGCGCTCTATCGCTACTCGCCGCAGCTCGGCGCCGAGGACATGGCGACCGCCGCGCTGTTCGCGTTCGGCGAGATGCTGCTCCACGGGGTCACGACCGTCTGCGACTTCTACTATCTGAACCATCAGGCGAACGACAACGCGTCCGCGACGATCGAGGCCGCGAAGCAGCTCGGCATCCGGATCGTGCTCGCGCGCTGCTTCTACGACTGGGACGGCGCGCCGGCGGCGTATCGCGAGACCATCCCGCAGGCCGTCGCGAACTTCGAGGCGCTCGCGGCGCGCTACCAGGATCGCGAGCGCTTCCTGACGACCGTGCAGCCCGCACCGCACAGCCAGCACGGCGCGACGCCGCAGATGATCGAGGCAGGCGCCGGCTGCGCGCGCGATGCTGGCATGCCCTGGCACATCCACCTCGCCGAGGAGCAGTACCAGGTCGAGCAGTCGCTCGAGCGGTTCGGGCTGCGCCCACTCCACGCGATCGCGACGTTGCCCGTCGACATGGCGCAGATGATCGCGGTGCACGGCTGCTGGTTCGATGCGAGCGAGCGTGCGCTGCTCGCGGACCGCGGTGGCTCCCTCGCCTACTGCCCGGGCTCGAACATGTTCCTCGGCGACGGCGTGACCGACCTCGTCGATCTCGTCGCGCGCGGCGTCAAGGTCGGGCTCGGCACCGATGGTGGCTGCTCCAACAACCGCGTCAGCGTGTTCGACGAGATGCGGATGGCCGCGCTGCTCCAGAAGGTGCATCGCACCGATGGTCAGGCGATCGATGCCGAGACATGTTTTCGGCTCGGCACCGCGACCGCCGGTGAGGTGCTGCGGCTGCCGATCGGACGGATCGCGCCGGGCTACCGCTGCGATCTCGTCGCGCTCGATCTCGACGATCCATCGCTGTGGCCGATCCAGGCGCTCGAAAAGAACGTCGTCTATTCACTGTCACCTCGCGCAGTTACGGACGTCGTGGTAGATGGTCAGGAGGTCGTCGTCAGCCGGCGCCTGAGCCATGTCTCCCTTGACGACATCCAAGCCCGAGTCATCGAGCTCACCCGGACCTGGCGACGCGCCTGACGCTCCGGCCCCCGGCGCCGGCAAGGCGGACGGCAGCGATCCGAAGGGCGAGCCCGCGCGCGCCAAGACCTCCGATCGCGATCGCGGCCGCGGCCCTGTCGAGGTCGAGCTCGAGATGTCGCGCCAGCGTGCGGCGGGCTGGACGGTGTTCGGTCTCGTCGTCGGCGCGCTGCTGATCTGGAAGCTCGGCACCGTCGGCGTCTGGGTCGGCGTCGTCCTCATGATCATCGGCGCGGTGCGCGCGTGGCAGCTCGTGCAGACGTTCATGTACGCGCCCGGCACGATCCGCGTCACCGCCGACGAGGTCACGTTGCCGCGCGGGCTCTGCCTGCCGCGGCCGCTCAAGGTCAAGCCCGACGAGGTGACTGCGGTGTACTTCCTCCGCCGCTCGGTGCCGTGGAATCGCTCGGCGCCCGTGCTGGTCGTCGAGATCGGCCCCAAGGCGATGGCGTTCCCGCGCGACTGGTTTGCCTCCGAGGCCGATCAGCGCGACGTCGTGCATGCGCTGCTGCGCGGGCGCCAGCTGCCGACCGCGGGCGTGACGGCGAGCGCCGACGCCGAGCCGGCGTGATCCGAGCGATCAGCGTCGGCGTCGGTCTTGGCCTCGTGATCGGCTGCGCCGCGCTCGCGCACGCGGACGTCGTCACGCTGCCGAGTACGCGCGCCGTCGTCGACGTCCCGGCGAGCTGGGCCGCCGTCAGCGTCGAGGAGGTCGTGCTCGCGCGCCGCGGCCCGGCCGGCGAGCTCCTCGCGATCACGCGAGCCAACGTCCCCAACACCGACGCGTGGCGCGCGAAGACCCGCGAGGCCTACGTCGAGCAGATCGAGCGCGGCATCGCGAGCAAGATCCGCGGCTACCAGAAGCGAACACGCCGCCTCGGCGAGGTCGGCGGCGTGCCGGTGCTCGACCTCGAGGCGCGCCGCGACGACGGTGCCACGATCGTGCTGCGCATCCTGATGTTCCGTACCTACGCGCTTGCGCTGGCGATCGAGGTCCCGAAGCGCGGTGCGGTGGCGCCTGCGAGGCAGATCGCCGGGACGTTCGCGCCGCCGTTCACGCCCGCCGGCGCGGCGCCATCAGCAGCGCCCGGCGAGCCGCCCGAGCGACGGTAGGCCTCAGGGCTTGACCAGCCGCATCACGACCTCGACGTGCGAGGTCTGCGGCATCAGATCGATCGGCCAGGCGTCGGTCGCCCGATAGCCCGCGGCGACGAGCCGGCCGGCATCGCGGGCGAGCGTCGATGGATCGCAAGACACGTAGACGATCGTGCGCGGCGCGACCCGCACGATCTCGTCGATCGCCTCGGCGGCGCCGGTGCGCGGCGGATCGAGCACGAGCGCGTCGACCGGCCCGAGATCGAGGAAACGGGATTCACTCCCGTCCCCGGGGGAAGTGATCCGCGCGAGTACCTCGGCGGCAGCACCGACCTCGAACCTCGCGGCCGCGGGTTTGCGCTGCGGCGCGACGATGTCGCTCGCCGTCACATCCCATCCGTCGCCGACGAGCGCACGCGTGAAGTTACCCGAGCCCGCGTGGAGCTCGACGAGCGCGCCCGGACCGGGACCGACGGCCGCGCGCACCGCGGCGATCAGCGCGAGGTTGCCGGCGGCGCTCGCCTGCGCGAACTCCCATGGCTCGATCGACAGCTCGGGCTCGAGCTCGACGAGCGGATTGCCGAGTCGGCTGTTGCCGGTGACGACGCCGCGGATCGCCGCGCGCCCGACGAGCCGCTGCGCACCACCCCACTCTCTTTGTAGACCGATCGCGACATCGCCACGGTGGCCGACGACCATCGCGAGCTCGCCATCCGGCGGCGACGACGCCGCGACCTGACCGAGCGCGATGTCGAGCTTGGGCTCGAGCTGTGGGCAGTGATCGATGGCGAGGACGCGGTGCGAGCCCTCCTGGAACAGTCCGACCTTGCCGCCGGCGACGTGAAAGCGTGCGCGACGTCGCCAGCCATAGGGCGGCGCGGGATCGGCGATCGGATGGATGACGACGCCCTCGAGCTTGCGCAGCGCACCGCCGACGATCGCCTGCTTCGCGAGCAGCTGCTCGGCGCGGGTGACGTGCTGCCACTGACAGCCACCGCAGCCGCGCCTGAAGTGCGGACACGGCGGCTCGATGCGCGCCGCCGACGGCGTCACGATCTCGACGAGCTGCGCGTGGGCCAGCGACGACGTCCCGCGGACGATCTTCGCCTTGACGCGATCGCCCGGCACCGTGCGCGGCACGAACGTCACCCGGCCGCCCGCATCGCGCGCGACGCCATCGCCACCCGCGGCGAGCGCGGTGACGTCGAGCTCGACGATGTCGCCCTTCGCGGGGCGCTTGGCGGGTGGTGTCACCGGTATGGCTCTCCCACAGCTGCGGGAAGCACCACCGTACCCCGGGGGACGTCGAGACGCGCGTCCGCGCGCCCATCTCGTACGGCGATCTCGATCGTGCGTGCCGATCCGACGTACGCGAGCAGCTCGCCCGGCGCGACATCCTCGTAGGTCCCGACGATCGGCAGCGTGTGTCCGGCGACGGTGACCGCGTCGCCGGCCTCGCCGGGCGGCAGGTCGGTCACCAGATTTCCATAGTGGTCGACATGGACGATCCGGCCCTGCCCGCGCGCCCGCGTCCCCCACGGCAGCGCGCCGGTGAGCCGCACCATCGGTCCCGCGGACGTCACGTCGACGCCGCGCGCGATCGCCGCGGCCGCCGGCGCGAAGATGTCGCGGCCGTGGAACGTGCGATTGACGCGCTTGGCGCGAAACGCGGCCGATTCGATCGCCCATGCATCCGAGACCCGCTCCGCGACGTACGCGAACGCGCCGTTATCGGGACCGACGAACCAGTGCCCGACGACCTTGACGATCACCTCATGGCGCGCACCGCCGACTCCGGGATCGACGACCACGACGTGGATCGTCCCGTGTGGGAACTCCTGGCACGAGGTCGAGACCACCCACGCGGCATGCGCGACGTCGCCGCGCGGGATGTCGTGGGCGATGTCGACGATCGTGGTGTCCGGAGCGAGCCGTGCGATCACACCCTTCACCGCGCCGACGTAGCCGTCGCGGGTCCCGAAATCCGTGGTCAACGTGATGATCGCCATCGCAGGCTCCGCCTCGGCGGAAAGTGCAGTAAGCATACCTCCGATGAACAAGGTCTTTCCGGACGCCGGCGCGGCGCTGCATGACTTGACGGACGGTGCGGTGATCCTGGCCGGCGGCTTCGGGCTGTCCGGCAATCCCGAGAACTGCATTCGCGAGCTCGCGCGCCGCAAGGTCACGGGCCTCACGATCGTCTCGAACAACTGCGGCACGACCGAGAAGGGCCTCGGCGTCCTGCTCGCACAGGGCCAGGTCAAGAAGATGGTCAGCTCGTACGTCGGCGAGAACAAGGTCTTCGAGCAGCAGTTCCTGTCTGGCCAGCTCGAGGTCGAGCTGTGTCCGCAGGGAACGCTGGCCGAGCGGTTGCGCGCCGGCGGCGCCGGCATCGAGGCGTTCTACACGCCAACCGGCTACGGCACGAAGGTCGCGGACGGCAAGGAGACGCGAGAGATCAACGGCAAGCAGTGCGTCCTCGAGCATGCGATCCGCGGTGATTTCGCGATCGTCAAGGCGTGGAAGGGCGACGCCTGGGGCAACCTCGTATTCCGCAAGACGAGCCGCAACTTCAACCCGCTCTGCGCGCAGGCCGGCAAGATCACGGTCGTGGAGGTCGAGGAGCTGGTCGGCGTCGGCGAGCTCGATCCCGACTTCGTCCACCTGCCGTCGATCTACGTGCAGCGGATCTTCCAGGGCACGAACTACGAGAAGCCCATCGAGCAACGCACGACGAGGAAGCGGAGCTAGCCATGCAACGACTCACCCGTGATCAGATGGCCCGCCGTGTCGCTGCCGAGCTGCAGGACGGCTTCTACGTCAACCTCGGTATTGGCATGCCGACGCTCGTCGCGAACTTCATCCCCGCTGGCATGGATGTCGTGCTGCAGTCCGAGAACGGCCTGCTCGGCATCGGCCCGTTTCCGTTCGAGGGCGACGAAGACCCCGACCTGATCAATGCCGGCAAGCAGACCGTCACCACGATCGCGGGCTCGGCGTTCTTCGACTCCGCGCAGTCGTTCGCGATGATCCGCGGCGGTCACGTCGACGTCAGCGTGCTCGGCGCGATGGAGGTCTCGGCGACCGGCGACCTCGCGAACTGGATGATTCCCGGCAAGATGATCAAGGGCATGGGCGGCGCGATGGATCTCGTCGCCGGCAGCCGTCGCGTGATCGTGATGATGGAGCACACGACCAAGGACGGCACCTCGAAGATCTTGCCCGCTTGCACGCTGCCGCTGACCGGCGTCGCCTGCGTCCACACGATCGTCACCGACCTCGCGGTCCTCGACGTCACACCGAACGGCCTCACGCTGCGTGAGCGTGCGCCCGGCGTGTCGGCCGCGGAGATCGCGAAGGCCACCGCCGCGCCGCTGCACTACGCCGGCGACGTCCCCGAGATCGCCGCTTAGCTCTTCGCCTCCGCTGCGCTCCGGCTCGACTATCCATGGCGTGCTTCGCACGCCGCGTCCGCTTCGCGCCCGCCAGCCGCTTCGCGTCTGTGGCTAGTTCTTGCAGGTCGGGCGCGGGTCGAACGGATCGACCTGCCCGGGCTGCTGACAGCTCGGCTTCTTCGGCACGACCGGCGTCACGGGATCCTTCTTCGGATCCTTCACCGTCGGGACGACCTTGGGATCCTTCACCGGATCTTTCCGCGGCTCCTTTATCGGCACGACCTTCGGGTCCTTCTTCGGTACGACCGGATCCTTGACCTCGCCGCCGTCTGGCGCTGGCTCGAGCTTCTCGAGGGTCAGCGTCTTCTCGAAGTCGCCGGTCAGATCGATCTTGGTCTGGACGTCGGCGTAGCCACCGCGGTGCACGGTCAGCATTGCCTGGCCGGTGCCCTTCCTGATCGTGGTGTCGAGTGGCGTCGTGCCGATCGGCTTGCCGGCCAGCAGCACGTCGGCTCCCGACGGCTCTGACAGCACGCGGATGCTGATTGTCTCCTCGACGGTGGCGACCGCAGCGTCGACGCCAGCATCGACGACAGCGCGGACAACGGGATCCGGAGGGGCGGCTGCAGCATCTGCGGTCACCACGGCAGGCGTTTCGACGATCGCGCTGCCGTCGATCCCACCACCGGTCGCGATCGGAACCCGTTCGCTGCCGGGATCGGCGGCCGGCTTCACCTCGCCCCCGCTGTTGCCGATCGTCATCGCGAGCAGCACCGCGAGACCGACGGCGATGATGCCGGTACCGATATATACCGGGCGCAGGTTGCGCTTGAGCTCGCTGTGACCGCTCCCCGTGCGCGCGTAGCCATGCGCATGCGACGGACCGGTTCCCGATGCCGGCCCCGGCCCCATCGGCGGCATCGGCTGTGTGCCCATCGGCATCGTCGGCACGGGCGGGCTCACGTGCGGCAACGGCTCGGTCGGGCTCGCGTCGCTCACATGCGGCGGCGGCGTCGGACGCGGCGGTGGCGTCGGGCGCACCGGGCCTGGCTCGTTCGGGGACGATGCATAGGCTGGCTGCGCCGTCGGATACGACTTCGCGTTCCACTCCGCAGCACTCGCGTCGAGCTCGTGCGGCGCCTCACCGGGCGGCCGTGGCAACTCGAGAAACGTCCGCGCCGGCTGGTCCGGATCGTGCTCGTTGTCTCCGTGCTCGCCTTCGACCGGCAGGTTCGTCGGAGCGCGGCGGATCGCCGGCTGCCCCGTCCCGTCGGTGTTGGAGATCGTGCTCTCCTTGGGCGGCAACGGCTGGCTCTGGCGGTTCTGGTTGAGCCACGGCTCGGGTTGCTCGCCGAACATGTCGCGCATGAAGCGGCCGAGCGACATCGTCGAGAGCGACATCCGCGAGCTCACCGCGTAGCTCTCGAGCGCTTCGAGGAGCTGATGCGCGCTCTGGTAGCGCGTGGTCGCATCGACCGCGAGCGCCTTCATGAGGATCGCCTCGAGCGCCTGTGGGTATCCCTGGATCAGCCGGCTCGGCCGTACGACATCGCCGGTGACAATGCGATGCATCGTGTCGAAGTCGCTGTCGGCACGGAAGCAGCGATGCTGGGTCGTGACCTCGTAGAGGATGATGCCGAGCGAGAACACGTCGCTGCGGCGATCGACATCGCGGCCGCGGCACTGCTCGGGTGCCATGTACGCGAACTTGCCCTTGATGATGCCCGACTGCGTCTCGACCGATCGCGCGGTGGCCTTCGCGATGCCGAAGTCGAGCAGCTTCACCGACCCGTCGTAGCCGATCATGATGTTCGACGGCGACACGTCACGATGGACGATGCCGAGCGAGACACCGTCGGGACCACGCCGTTCGTGCGCGTGGTGCAACCCGGCCGCGGCACCGGCGACCACCGTCAACGCGAGCTCCAGTGGAACGCGCGTGCCCTGGCCGCCGGCCTTCGCGAGCAGTGCGCGTAGGTCCTGGCCGTGGACGTACTCCATCGCCAGGTAGTGGATCCCGGCGTCCTCGCCAACCTCGAACACCTGCGCGACGTTCTGGTGGTTGAGCGACGCCGCGAGGCGCGCCTCGTCCAGAAACATCTGAACCGCGGTGTGATCGTTCGCCCGCTCGGGCGTGATCATCTTGAGGACGACGTGGCGCTCGAAGCTACCGATGCCAGTCGTGCGCGCGATATAGATCCGCGCCATGCCGCCCGCTGCAAGCGGCGTCATGATCTCGTACTTGCCGAGACGTGTGGGTAGCCCCCCGGCCGTAGCGACGGCTGGCACGATCAGATCGTTTCATCCCGCACCCTTGGAGTCAATCGAAACACCGTGATGACACCAAGAGTTCCGCGGATGTAGGACGTTGTCGCCCTGCGCGAACGAACTACTTCGAGGTGCCAGCGAGCGTCATGTGGGACACCCGTAACGTCGGTGCCGCGGTCGAGCTCCGCAGCTCGAGATCGTCGGCCACCGCATCGATTCGCTTGAGGATCTCGTCGAAGTTCGCGGCGATCGTGATCTCGCTGACCGGGAAGGTCAGCTCGCCGCCCTCGATCCAGAACCCCTGGGCGCCACGCGAGAAGTCGCCGGTCACGGGATTGAACCCGAACCCCATGAGGCTCGTGACGTAGAGCCCGCGGCCGGTGTCGCGCAGCAGCGCGTCGCGCTTCATCGTCCCGGCCTGCATCACGAGGTTCGAAGTGGTCGGGCCGGGGTTGCCGCCGATCCCGCGCCCCGCCGAGCCGGTCGACTCGCGGCCGAGCTTGCGCGCGCTGTAGACGTCGCACAGCACCGGGCCAAGCACGCCCTTGTCGACGACGCTGTTCTTGCGGGTCGGCAAGCCATCGCCATCGAACGGTCGCGAGCCGGGCGCGCGGGGGATCAGCGGATCGTCCGTGATCGTCACGAGCGGCGACGCGATCAGCTCGCCTTCCTTGCCGAACAGGTAGGTCGACTTGCGCCAGAACGCCGAGCCATTCGCGACCGAGAAGATCGTTCCGACGAGCGAGCGCGACACCTCGGGGTCGAACACGATCGGGCACTCCTGGGTCTCGACCTTGCGCGATCCGATCGTCGCGAGCGTGCGGCGTGCGGCCTCGATGCCGATCGCCTCGGCTGCCTCGAGCTCGGCGAGGAACCGCGACGCGGTCCACCAGTAACCGTTGCGCTTCTTCGGGTTCGTCGCATCGCTCGTGTCGTCGCACAGCGGCTCGACGACAAACGACGCGTAGCTGCCCCGATAGCCGCCGACAAAGCCACCGCTCGTCGCGAACGCCGTAGCCCCGAGCACGCGGGACCACGTCGCACCCTCGGAGTTCGTCACGCGCGCGTCGTGCTTGCGGGCCGCGGCCTCGCCCGCGATCGCCTGCTTCAGCGCCCACGCCGCGTCGACCTCGGCGACCGCGGGGTCGTAGAGATCGAGCTCGGGCAGGTTCGTCGCGAGCAGCGACGGATCCGGTGGCAGCGCGTACTCGTCGGGCTCCGCGAAACCCGCCAGGGTCACGGTCTCGGCGCACAGCGCTTCGAGCGCCTCGCGTCGCAGATCGCTCGTGTACGTGACGGCGCGCCGGCCACCACGCAGCACGCGCAGGCCGAGTGCGCGGCTACCGGCTTCCTGCACGAGCTCGGGCTCGCCGAGCCGGACCTTGGCGGTCAGCTCGCTGCCATCGCGCACGAGGACCTCGGCATGCTCGGCACCCGCCTTCTTCGCGAGCTCCACCGCGAGCTGCGCGATGTCGCAGAGCTCCTTGACCGTCTGTTCGGTTACGTGTGCGGCGCTCATGCCTGGGTCCCTCCGACCGTGATCGATGCGATGCGGACCGTCGGGGTCCCGACGTTGACCGGCACCGACTGGCCATCCTTGCCGCACGTCCAGATGCCATCCGACAGCTCGAAGTCCGAGCCGAGCATGTCGACACGGCGGAGCACCTCGGGGCCGTTACCGATCAGGTTCACGCCCTTGAGTGGCGCCGTCAGCTTGCCGTCCTCGATGAGGTAGCTCTCGGTCAGCGAGAACAGGAAGTCGCCGTTCGAGATATTGACCTGGCCGCCCGAGAACCGCTTCGCGTAGACGCCGCGCTTCACCGACTTGATGATGTCCGCGGGATCATCCTTGCCGCCGAGCAGCGACGTGTTCGTCATGCGTGGCAGCGGCATCGATCGAAACGACTCGCGCCTGCCGTTGCCCGTCGGTTTGATCCCGTAGTGCTTCGCGCTGAGCCGGTCGTGCATGTAGCCGACGAGCACGCCGTTCTCGATCAGCACGTTGTTCTGCCCGGCGTAGCCCTCGTCGTCGACGTTGATCGCGCCGCGCGAGCCGACGATCGTGCCGTCATCGACCACCGTGCACAGCGGCGATGCCACCTGCTTGCCGAGCTGGCCCGAGTAGTTCGACGTCTCCTTGCGATTGAAGTCCGCCTCGAGCCCGTGGCCGACGGCCTCGTGCAGCAAGATCCCGGAGTCGCCGGGGCCGAGCACGACGGGCATCTCGCCGGCCGGCGCATCGCGCGCGTCGAGCATCGCGATCGCCACGCGTGCCGCCTCGCGACCATGAGCCGCAGCATCGCGAGCCGCATCGGCAAAGTAATCGAGGCCGTAGCGCCCACCGCCGCCGCCCGAGCCGGACTGCCGCTTGCCGTGATCCTCGGCGACCGCGCGCACGCCGAACCGCATCAGCGGCTGGACGTCCGTCGCCATCCGGCCGTCCGACGTGAACAGCAGGACCTCCTTGATGCTCTCCGCGAACGACGCCTCGACCTTGACGATCCGTGGGTCGAACGCGCGGGCGGCCTTGTCGGCAGCGCGCAGCAGCGCGAGCTTGTCCTCTGCAGGCACGACGAGCGACGGCGTCGGCACCGCGTAGAAGCTCGGGATCGCGATCTGGCTGACCGGCGTGATCGAGACCGGCGCGTGGCCGCCACCGACCGCGATCTGACCGGCGGTCTTCGCGGCGTGAGCCATCTTGTCCCACGCGAGATCCTCGCAGTAGGCGTAGCCGGTCGCGTCGCCCTTGGTGACGCGGACGCCGAGCCCCAGCGTGATGCCGCGGCCGAGCGTCCGGATCTGCTCCTCCTCGAGCGCGTAGTCTGCCGACACCCGGAACTCGAAGTAGATGTCCGCGTAGTCGCCGCCAGCGTCGAGCGCGAGCGAGAGCAGCCGGTTCGCGAGCTGCGCATCGATCACGTTCGTCCCGCCCGCGGAGAACGGCGCGCGCAGCGCCGCAGGAAGCGTCGTCGTCATGCCGGGACTGTAGCGCGCGACCTGCTCGCGGACCCTGCCCGATCGGTGCGTTTCTTCGCGGGTTCTCCACCATCCGATCTGGTGTCAGTGAGCAGCGAGCGCGCCGAACAGGCCGGCGACGGCCGCTGCTTGCGATCGTGCAGGCGCCTCGAGGATCTGCGCGTACGCATCACGCACCTTGTCACGGTCGATCGGCAGGTCGACGTTCGGTGGCAATACCGGCACGAGCGCCAGCACGATCGACGCGGGCTGCGTGAACGTGCGCGCAGCCGCGGTGCGAAATGCCTCGACGAGCGCGAGCCGGCGACCCGCCGCATCGGCGATGCGCGCCTTCGGAGCGGTCACGATCGCGTACTTGAGCTCGTCGACGAGGTGCTCGAGCCGCGCGGCGTCGAACGCGAGCAGCCGCTCCTGCAGCTCGAACGGCGGGATCGCGGTCAGCTCGGCGTGCGGCAGATCGAGCAGGAGCGCGGCCACCGGCGCGTACCATGGATGGACGACCGGCTCGCGCAGCGTGATGTGACCGGTGCGCGTGCGGCGCGCGGCCGCATCGATGACCTCGACGCCGCAACGCTTGCAGACGATGCCCGCATAGTCGCGTCCGCGGTAGCGCCCGCACGCGCACCAGTACGAGCGCACCGGCCCGAACACGAGCTGGCTCTCGAGATCCGCGGGCTTCGTGATCTCGCCGCTCGACCACTCGCGGATCTTGTCCGCTCCGAGCAGGCCGCCATCGACGACGGACTGCACGAGGTTGTGCGGGCGGGTCGCGAAGGCGCGGAGCTGGGGATCCAGCGGGACGGAGATCGCTGCCACCTCGGGCGGATCGACAACGGGCTCGTCGAGCCGGCGCCGGATCTCGTCGAGCAGCGCCCTGCTCTCGCGCGCGTGCGCGAGCGCCGGCAGCGCCACCAGCACGGCCCGGGCCTCGGCGAGCTCGTCACGCTCGGCGAGCAGCTCGGCGAGCCGCGCCGTGGCCTCGTGCAGAAGCGCGACCTCGCCCGATGCCCGCGCGAGCTCGACGCTCGTCCGCGCGTGTTGCTCGGCGATCGCACCGGTCTCGCTCGCCGACAGTGACAGCTGCATGCGCGCCGCGAGCTCCGGGTTCGCCGCGCGACTCGCCTCCGCGAGCGCCGACGACGTCGTGCGGAGCGTGCTCGTGCCGCCCTCGTCGCGCATCGCGGCGCGCAGCTCCTCGGCGAGCTCGGCCTCGAGCACCGCGAGCCCGAGCGCCTGCGCGGCCTCGAGCGCCGCGCTGAGCTGGACGACCGCGCGATAGCGTTCGTAGGTCACCAGCTCGCGGGCGAGCCGGCGCCGGAGCTCGATCTCGAGCTGCGCATCGTGCTGCACGAGCGGCAAGGTCTCGGCGATCACGGCGTCGGCCTCGGCATCCGCGAGATCATCGACGAGCGCGACGATCAGCCGGCACGCCGCGTCGAGCCGCGCCTGGAGCCGCTCCGGCGTTCCGTCATCGGCCTGCGCGGCCGCGGCCACGGCCTCGCGTAGCTCGCCGCGCAGCCCCTCGCCCACGGCGCCCCCTACGACTTCGCTTCGCGACCGCTGACCTTCTTGAGCGCGCCTTCGGCGGCATCGACGGCGGCCTTGATCTCGGCCTCCGTGCCACCGAGCCACATCCGCCCGAACGCGCCGAACGTGATGACCTCCATGAGGTGGACCTTGGCGGCCTTCTCGGCCTCGTTCGCGGCGAGCGCGGCATAGGCGGCCGGGAACACCTCGAGGATGTAGAGCGTCTGACCCGTCATGATCATGTCGCCGTGACGCATCCGGTTGATCAGCTGGCTCTGATGGCCATCGATCCCGGTAATGATCTGCGACGACACGATGCGCGGCTTGATGCGGTCCTCGCGCTTGACGCCCATCTTCGAGAGGATGGTGTCCACCGCGGCCTCGACCTGCCCCTTGTCGCTGTTGTGCAGCTCGAGCATGCCGTACGCGCGCTCGACAATCTGCATGCCGGGCCGGCACGTCGTCGCCTTCAGCGCGACATCGGTCAGCTGGTTGATCGCGATGCCCGGCGCGATCTCGATGAACACCGCGGCCTCTTCCTCGAGCGGCATGAAGCCCGAGCACACGGTCTGCAGGAAGCCAGTCAGCTGCGGCTGCAGCGAATCGAGGACGGTGAGCGCGCGAAGCTCCATCGCGGCCACGCTATCACGCCGCTCGCTCGCGTGCTGACGCGGGCCCCGTCGATCGCTTGCATGCACCCCACGTGGTCGGGTGATCCGCGCTCGCTCAGACGACGGGCTTGTGCGGCAGCTTGCCGTCGGGTGCAGGCAGCAGCCCGCGCCGCATCTCGATCACCGAGTGCGACGCCGCGCGGAGCTCGCGCGAGAGGTGCTCGAACGCGATCCACGGATCGACGGTCTCGCCGCACGTGAACAGATCGACTGCCGCATACCCGTACTCGGGCCACGTGTGGATCGAGAAGTGCGACTCCTCGATCACGACGACCCCGGTGACGCCGTGCGGGCTGAACGCGTGCACCATGTCCTGCACCGGCGTCGCACCGGCCTTGGTGACCGCCGCGAGCAGGTGCGTGCGGATCGCTTCCGGACGGTTGAGCAGCTCGCGATCGCACCCGTGATACTCGCAGAGCAGGTGGCGCCCCAGCGCCCTCATCGTCGTCACGGCTGCATCCTCGCTTGCATCGACAGGCCGCGAACATACGCGCAGACCCGCCCCTGGCGCGACCGGATTCGCAGATCACGGCGCCAAGCTCGTTCCGCGAGCATCCCCGAGACCGTCACCACGGCCTCGGCAAGCGCGTTCGCAGCACTCGGACGTCGACCGCGACTACCGCAGCGTCAGCGTGGGCCGCGCTTTGGCCCAATCGGACGTCGACCGCGGCCGCCGCAGCGTCAGCGCGGGCCGCGCTTTGACCCAATCTGACGTCGACCGCGGCCGCCGCAGCGTCAGCGCGGGCCGCGCTTTGGCCCACGAGGCGGCGGACGCATGCCGCGCTTCTCGCCCGCGTTGCCAGCGCCACCGCGCTTGGCTCCGGTTCCTGTCCCACGCGGGCCGAATGTCCTGCGCTCGCCCTCGGCCGCG
>JACCTC010000260.1 GCA_013812655.1 Deltaproteobacteria bacterium
GGTGGCGGCGGCGGTGGCGGCGGCGGAACCGGCAGCGGTGCCACTGCAGGCCAGCCCGGTGCCGAGACCGACGCGGTGACCGGCCAGCCGGTGTTTGCTGCAACGGGCGGCTCGGGTGGGCTGCCCGGCGGCTCGAGTGGCGGCGCCGCGGGCGATGGCGGTCGAGACCAGGGGATCGCCGGGGACAGCGCGATGGCTGGCGCAGGCGGCGGCGGAGGCAGCACCGGCTACATCCGGCTATACGCTGCAACCCCGCCCGTGATCGACGCGACCTCCTTTGTCGAGCCCGCGCCGTAGTGGCCCCAGGCACTCGACGCGGGCCATCGGCGCGCACCTATCAGGCGGAGAGCGTCCACACCAGCGCGTGCTCGGTGCGTATGCTGGGCGGTTTGTCGTTTCGGGCCGCGTTCGCGCGTCAGTCGGCGGCGTCGCGCTTCTTGGCTGCTTCCACCGTCGGTGCCGCGCTGCGCGGACCGAGGCGACGCGCGCTCGCGAGTGACTCGTAGGTGGTCCGGACATCCTCGACCGCGTCGCGCTCGGCGTCGGCGCGAGGTTGACCGCCGTCGAGCTCGCGGATCGCGGCGCGCTCGTTCCATAGCTCGAGCACGGCGTCGCCATCGACACCAAGGCAGCGCGCGAGCTCGAGGCAGGCGTCACGAGACATCGGGCAAACGTATCAATGACCGTGGCCGGGGGCGAGCTTCTCAGCGCTTGCGGCCGTTGTGGCCGTTGGTGTCGTCGGAGGTCAGCGTCTCTTCGCTCGACGCCTGCCAGTCGACGAGCTGCTCGTCCTCGACGGCGAGCGCGGTCCGCCAGTCTTCGCGCGCTCCGACCTCCGTCGACGCCTCGACGGCATCGACTGCCTCGGCCTCGGTCTCGCCGCGGCGCGGGCGCGGCTGCTCGAGCGGCGCGATCGCCTGCGCCTGCGGGCGGCGCACCGTGTGGCTGTTCGCGAGCCGGCCGATGCCGGTGTTGCTCTGGCGGAAGCGTTGCTGGGTCGGAGTCCGTACACGATCACGAACCGGCGGCGTCGCGATCGCGCCGCGCTCGTCGGCCTCGAGCTCGGCGACGACGTCTTGGAGCGACTGCAGGCCGGGGATGCTCGGTCCGATCGCAGCCGGTGCTGGCGCCGGCGTGGACTCGCGAGCGATCACGTCAGGGGGCGGCGCGGTCAGCGGTCGATTGCGACCTGGCGGCGCCGGTGGCGGCGCGACCGACTTGGGCTGGAGCAGGATCGGCTCGTCGGCGGTGGGGCGGCCGAGCGCGCGGTGACCGATGTCCGCGATGCATGCCCAGATCAGATTTGCAGGCACGTGCTCGCAGAGGTTCGCGACGCCGATCGTCTCGACGACGAGCAGCGCATCGACGCGTGGCGCGCCGACACACGCCGTCAGCAGGCGGGCCCACAGCGGGCGCGGCAGATGCGCGGCAAGCACGTCAGGGGTCGCATGCCGCAGGAGGTCCTCCGGCTTCGCGATCCCGAGCTCGAGGGCCGAGGACAGCGTCGCGACGAAGAACCCCTTGAGGTTCACGAGACCACCGTGCTGGTGACTCCGGCACGAGCCGCCGCCGCCGCGATGCATGCCCACAGCACGTCATGCGGCAGGTGCTTTGCGAGGAGCTCGGGCGTGACCGTCGCGAGCACGCCTTCGGGCGTCATCGCACCGGCGGTGAGCGAGGTCTGGAGCACCTTCGACAGGAGCTCCGGCGGAAGGTGATTGGCGAGGACGTCGGGCGTCGCGTGCGCGAGCACATCAGCCGGCGCAAAGATCTCGTGCTCGAGACCGGACTCCATCATTCGGGCGAACCATGCCTGCCGTTGATCGCTCATTTGTCGACGGTACACCTGATCGAAAACCGTGAACACGACCGCGGCTAACCCGGTGACATTCCTGGAATCGAGAGCAAGAGACTTGCTTTGAGCATCGTCGTCTTGCACGGTGAAAATCGATGTCCGACACACGCTCCAAGCTCTCGTCGGGCACGGTCCTGTACCGGTATGTCGACGGCGCGATCGAGGTGCTGCTCGTACACCCCGCCGGGAACTACAACCGGCGTGCGCCGTGGGGCATCCCGAAGGGCGCGCCGGACCCCGACGAAGGGCTCGAGCAGACCGCGCTCCGCGAGACGCTCGAGGAGACCGGGCTGGCGGTCGCGGGACCGCTCGTCGACCTTGGCCACGTCGATTACACCCGCTCGAAGAAGCGGGTCCACGGCTTTGCGGCCCCGGCCCCCGAGGGTGCCGCCCCGCGCTGCGCCTCGTGGGAAGTCGACAAGGCGGAGTTCATCGAGATCACGCGCGCACGCCGGATCATCCATCCCGATCAGGCCGTATTGCTCGATCGTCTGCAGCGTCATCTCGCGATGAGCTCGGCGGATGTGGCTGGCGAGGCGTCGGTTCCGGTCGCCGATCCGGGCCACCTGCCGGTCGAGCTCGCCGAGAAAACGCCGGCATAGTCGAAGCTGGCAGGGGTCGGGAAAAACCCAGTCGTGTCAGGTGACAGGCAGTGTCGTGGGTCCGACGCCTGTCACCAAAGCTGACACCACGATCCTTTCCAGCTTGTCAAAGCTGGGTCGCATGGCACAGTGCGCAGCCGCTGTGTCTTGACCGCACGGGACGCGGTCGCGTTAAGCAGTTGATACTGCTCGCGCGATCTACCTAGCTGGTCGGGTCGTTGCCACGCCTTTGTTAGGTGCGCAACGTGCACGGACAACCGTGCAGCGTACTCGCTCGTATCTCCCGCCGAGGGAATCCGGGTCGGGATGCAACGGTTCCCATCAACACGACGTCAAATCTTCGAGGGATAGGAGTAAACCGCCATGGCCACCACTCATACCAATCGCCGTCGACAGCCGACCTCGCGTCGGGCGTCGTCGAGCGCGGCCCATGCGCGGACTCATCGCACGACCGCACCGCGTCAGAACCGCGCATCGGCAGGGGCGGCTGTGTCCGTTCCGCTCGCTCCCGTCAAGGGAACGATCCCGGTCCCGATCGCTGTCGAGGACGTCGTCGTGACGCCCGTGAAGGCCGCGCGCGCGATGCGCTCGCCGGACTCCGACGATCATCTCGCCGCGTACTTCCGGCAGCTGGCGGAGCACGAGTTGCTGACGCCCGAGATGGAGCGCGAGCTCTCGCAGGGCATCGAGGATACCGAGATCCTGACGTGGGAGCGCGTGATGTCGCGACCGGAGGTGGTCGCGCACCTGCTCGCGCTGATCGAGCCAAACCTCGAGCAGCCGGTGAAGTTCCCGAAGCTGACGAAGGCCGTCGACGACATGCTGACGACCAAGAAGGCCCGCAAGGAGCCGAGGCTCGTGAAGAAGCTGCTGGCCGCGGCGAAGGAAGTCGCGACCCAGCTGCGCGCGCTCGACCTCGATCGCGTGCACATCGATGCCGTCGTCCGCGAGATCGATCGGGCGCGCCACGCGTCGCTCGCCGGCGAGACGACGTGGTGGGACGACGCGTCCGCGAAGGATGCGGGCGTCTACCTCGACGATGTTCGTCAGGCGTATCGCGATGCGGCGGCGCTTCGCGACGAGTTCGTACGCGCCAACCTGCGGCTCGTCGTCACGATGGCGCGTCGCTACGACCGTGGCGGCATGCCACTCGCCGATCTGATCCAGGAGGGCAACCTCGGGCTGATGCACGCGGTGTCGCGCTTCGATTACCGGCGTGGGTTGCGGTTCTCGACCTACGCTTGCTGGTGGATCCGGCACGCGATCGGTCGCGCGCTCGCCGACAAGGCGCGTGCAGTCCGCATCCCGGTTCACATGCTCGAGGCGCAGCAGCAGCTCGAGAAGGTTCGCCAGGCGCTGGTGGGCGAGCTCGGTCGTCCGCCGACCCCGCAAGAGCTCGCGAAGGCGGCGCGCGTGCCACTCGCGAAGCTCAACCAGATGCATCGCTACATCATGGGCCAGCCGATGTCGCTCGACCGGCCGGTGCACGATGACGACGATCGCAGCTTCGGCGACACGATGGCGGATCCGGACAGCGAGGATCACTCGCCCGAGGACAACCTGACGACGGAGACCCTGACCGGCCAGGTCAAGAAGCTCCTGCACCACCTGTCACCGATCGAGGCCGACGTGCTGACCAAGCGCTTCGGGCTCGGCGACGACGAGGAGCGCACGTTCCGCGAGATCGGTGATCAGTATCACCTGTCGCGCGAGCGGATCCGTCAGATCCAGAACTCGGCGCTCGACAAGCTGAAGCGCGCCCTCGAGCGCGAGCACCGCGGCCACGTCGAGATGTAGCGTCGCACGCTGTCGCAGTCGGTTCGTCCGCCCTCAGCGCGCGCGACGTCCCCACAGGAAGCGGACGAGGGCCTCGGCCTTCGGCGCGAACGTATCGAGCTCGACATATTCGGTCGTCGTGTGGAAGCCGGCGCCGCGCGGGCCGAGGCCATCGATCGCGGGGACGCCGAGCGGCGCGACCGTGTTGGCGTCGGAGCCGCCCCCGAGCAGTGGGGCCTCGCCGTGGCCGAGGCCGGCAGCGGTCGCGCAGGCCGCGTACTCGTCGCGCAGCGCGGCGGATGCGGGTGTGCGTTCGAGCGGCAACCGGTTCGCCCCGCCGGCGACCTCGAGTGCCACGCCGGGAACCGCGATTGCCTCCGCGGCCGCACGTAGGGTGGACACCAGCGCCTCGGCGTCGGCGACGGTCTCGTAGCGCAGATCGAGCAGGCACTGCGCGTACTCGGGAACCGTGTTCTTCGAGGTGCCGCCGGTGAACTGGCCGACGTTGACCGTGACGCCGCGTGCGTGATCGGTGAGGCGCTGCGCGGCGTCGACGAACTTCGCGAGGGCCCAGATCGCGTTCGCGCCGTCCTTGTGATTGTTGCCTGCGTGCGCGGCCTTGCCGTGTGCCGTCACCGTCATCGCGCCGACGCCCTTTCGGCGGGTGATGATCATGTCGTTCGCGCGGCCGGACTCGAAGACGAGCGCGCACGAGGCGGCCGCCGCGAGGCCCCGGAGATGCTGGGCCGAGCTCGGTGAGCCGACCTCCTCGTCGGCGACGCAGACCACGATGATCGGCAGGCTGGCCAGCACGTTGGCCTCCTCGAGCGCCGCGAGCGCCCCGCGGATCACGGCGAGGCCGCCCTTCATGTCGAGCGCGCCGGGCCCGACTGCGCGGTTGCCGTCCTCGCGCCAGCCCTCGAAGTGACCGGGCGGAAACACGGTGTCGTGGTGGCCGACGAGCAGGATCGGCGGGGCCGAGGACGCCGCGGGCGTGCGCCACACCAGGTGATCGCCGAACTGCGGCCCCCCGGGAATGACGGTGCCCTGCAGCGAGGGCAGCGCGAACGCCTCGCGGAGCAACGCGCCGACGCGGTTCACGCCCTCGACGTTGGCCGTGTAGCTGTTGACCTCGACCCAGCTACGCGCGAGCGCGATCATCTCGGGCGCGCGGCTACGAAGCGTGGCGAGTATGGCGTCGAGTGATTCCGGAGAACCAGGCTGTTTTCCCATCGGCTGGGGCATGGCATACCAAGCCCCACGATGGCAAAGCGATTCAAGGCAGCAATCATCGGCGGCAGTGGATACGGCGGCGCGGAGATGGCGCGGCGGCTGCTGATGCACCCCGACGTCGAGCTCGTGCGGGTCGCCTCGATCGATCACGTCGGCGATCCGCTCGGCGCGGTGCACCCGAACCTCGACGGCGCCACGGACCTCACGTTCGAGGACCTCGCGCCTGCCGAGGCTGCGCGCGGCTGTGATGTCGCGCTGCTCGCGCTGCCGCACAAGGTCACCGCTGCCAAGGTGCCGGAGCTGATCGCCGCCGGCGTGAAGATCATCGACATGTCTGGTGACTTCCGGCTCCGCGACGCCGCCGTCTACGAGAAGTTTTACGGCGCGAAGCACCCGCACACGGATCTGCTCGGCACCTTCGTCTACGGGCTCCCCGAGGTGAACCGCGCCGAGATCAAGAAGGCGAAGTACGTCGCGTCGCCGGGCTGCTTCGCGACGACGATCGAGCTCGCGCTGCTGCCCCTCGCGCGCGCCGGCCTCCTCGACAACGCGATCGTCCACGTCACCGGTATCACGGGCTCGTCAGGCTCTGGCATCGCCCCCGCCGCCGGCACGCACCACCCGAGCCGCGCCGGCAACCTCAAGACCTACAAGCCCCTCGAGCACCAGCATGTCCCCGAGATCACGCAGCTGCTCGGCGACACCGGTGCCAAGAACGTCGAGCTGCGCTTCGTGCCGGTCTCCGCGCCGCTGACACGCGGCATCTTCGCTACCTGCTTCCTCGAGCTGCCTGCCGAGGTCGACGCCGCGCGCCTCGCGACGCTCTTCGACGAGTCCTACGCGAGCGAGCCGTTCGTGCGACGCCCCAGGAAGCGGCTGCCCGAGGTCGTCGCGGTCGCCGGGTCGAACTATGTCGAGGTTGGCTTCGCGGTCGGCGCGGCCGCCAACGGCAAGCGCACGGTCACCTGCTTCTCCGCGATCGATAACCTGATCAAGGGCGGTGCCGGTCAGGCGATCCAGAACATGAACCTCGTGCTCGGCTGCGACGAGAAGGCGAGCCTCGAGGACCTCGGGAACTGGCCGTGACCATCGTCGTAAAGATCGGTGGCGAGGTCGTCGGTTCCGGCGAGGCCGCGATCCTCGCCGCTGATCTGCGCATCCTGATCGACGCCGGCGCGCGCGTCGCGATCGTCCACGGCGGCGGACCGCAGGCCACCGCGCTCCAGAAGCAGCTCGGCCTCGAGACCAGGCAGGTCGCGGGCCGCCGCGTCACCGACGCAGCCACCCTCGACGTCATGAAGATGGTGCTCGCCGGCAAGCTCAACGTCGACCTCTGCGCGACGCTCGCTGCAGCTGGCGTCCGCGCCGTCGGCCTGCATGGAGCCTCCGGCCTCGTCGTCCAGGCCAGCCGCCGCCCGCCGAAGGTCTATGCCGGCGCCGGTCCCGACCCCGTCGACATGGGCCTCGTCGGTGACGTCACGGGGTTCAACCTCGAGCTCCTCCAAACCCTGTGGGCCGCGCGTTACGTCCCCGTCATCGCGTGCCTCGGCGCCGACGCCACCGGTGGCGTCTTCAACATCAACGCTGATCTCGTCGGCAACCAGCTCGCCGCGGCCCTCAAGGCCGAGCGCCTCTTCCTCGTCACTTCAACCCCCGGCGTCCTCCGCGACGTCAACGATCCAAGCTCGCGCCTCGCGCAAATCACCTGCGCCGAGGCTCGCCAGGCCATCGCCGATGGCGTCATCACGGGCGGCATGATCGCAAAGCTCGACGAAGCCATGGCCGTCGTCGACCAGGGCGTCGGGGCGATTCACATCCTCGGCAAGCTCGCCGCAGGCGACCTCGTGCGTGCCGTCCGCGAACCCGGCTCCGTTGGCACGACGCTGATCGCAGACGCCTAAGTCAACGGCGCGCCGGTCGCGGCTTCGGCCTGCTCGCGGGTCACGCCGATGGCGAGCTCGATGATCTTGAAGCCGTGTCCGGTGGGCTCGAAGACGCCGAGCTCGGTGATGACGAGGGAGACGACGCGCGTTGCGGTGAGCGGGTAGTCGCAGCGCTGGACGAGCTTGTGCTCACCCTTCTTGGTGGTGTGCTGCATCATCGCGATGACGCGCCGGCAGCCCGATGCGAGGTCCATCGCACCGCCGATACCCATGACCTTGCCGCCGGGGACGGCCCAGTTGGCGAGGTCACCGCCGGCGGAGACCTGCATCGCCCCGAGGATGGCGAGGTCGACGTGACCTCCGCGGATCATCGCGAACGAGAATGCCGAGTCGAAGGTCGAGGCGCCGGGGAGGACCGTGACGGTCTGCTTGCCGGCGTTGATGAGGTTTGGATCCTCGTCGCCCTCGAACGGGAATGGGCCCATGCCGAGAAGGCCGTTCTCGGAGTGCAGCCACGCGTGGCCCTCGGGGAGGTAGTCGGCGACCTGCGTGGGGAGGCCGATGCCGAGGTTGACGATCGAGCCCTCCGGGATCTCGCGGGCTGCGCGTCTCGCCATGTCTTCCGTCGAGAAGGTCATCGCTAGGCTCGCTTTCTGACGGTGCGGTACTCGAACGCATTCTCGTGTTCGGGGACGTGCACGAGCTTGTGCACGAAGATGCCCGGGAGATGGACGTCGTCGGGATCGATCCGTCCGTTGTCGACGAGGTGATCGCACTCGACGATCGTCAGGCGCGCGGCGGAAGCCATGACCGGGTTGAAGTTGCGGCCGGTTCGCCAGAACCGCAGATTGCCGAAGCGATCGGCGGTGTGCGCGCGGACGAGCGCGACGTCACCGGGGAGTGCGCGCTCCATCAGGTAGCGGCGGCCGTCGATCTCCTTGGTCTCCTTGCCCTCCTCGACGACGGTTCCGACCCCGGTCGGCGTGAAGAACGCGGGGATTCCGGCACCGGCGGCGCGCATCCGCTCGGCGAGGGTGCCCTGCGGCGTGATCTCGACCTGCACCTCTCCTGAGGCCATCCGCGTGTGGAGATCCTCGTTGCCGCCGATGTAGCTGCAGATGACCTTCTTGATGATGCCGGCGCGCAACCACTGCGCGAGGCCCTTGCCGAGGTTGCCGGCGTTGTTGGAGACCAGCGTCAGGTCCCGCACGCCGCGCTCGACGACGCCGCAAATCAGCGCCTCGGGATTTCCCGACAGCCCGAAGCCTCCGACGAGGATCGTCATGCTGTCGCGCAGCGGCGCGAGCGCGTCGGCAACCGAGGCAACGATCTTGTCCTTGTGTCGACCACTCATGCGACCCCCTCGAAAGCGACGACGGCTGCCTCACCGAAGCTGCGAAGACCCGTGACGAGCTCTTGCTCGGTGATGCACAGCGGCGGCGCAAAGATCGCAGTTCCGCGCTTCGGATCGACGTGCAGCGATAGCTTGCGCGCTACGAGCTCGGTTCCGAGCTTCGTCCATGCAGCCGCCGGCGCCTCGAGCTCGAGTGCAGCGAGCAGCCCGAGCGATCGGACGAAGGTCGTCGGCGGCAGGCGCGCCGCGACGACGTCGAGCTCGCGGCGCAGGATCGGCCCGAGCCGCTCGGCGTTCTCGAACAGCTTGTCGTCCTCGTAAAGCTTCAGGGTCTCGAGCGCCGCGGCGCACGCGAGCGGGTGGGCGTAGTAGGTCAGCCCGCACGCGAGCACGTGATCGTCGAAGTGCTTCGCGACGCGTTCGTGCACGATCACCGCACCGATCGACGCGTAGCCGGACGCCAGGCCCTTGGCGACGGTGATCAGATCCGGCACGACGTCCCAGTGCTGGAAGCCGAACGGCTTGCCGGTGCGCCCGAACCCCGTGAGCACCTCGTCGGCGACGAGCAACGCGCCCTCGGCGTCGCAGGCCTGGCGCACGATCGGCCAGTACTCCGGCGGCGGTACGAGCACGCCGTTCGCGCCGGGGACCGGCTCGAGAAACACGGCGGCGACCGAGCGCGGTCCCTCGAGGGTCATCGTCGATCCGATGTTGGTCGCGCATTCGCGCCGGCAGGTCTCGACCCGCTGCCCGAACGGACAGCGATCGCAGTAGCAGTCCTGCACGTGGATCACGCCGGCGAGCGCGGGCTCGAGCGCGGGGCGCCGCCAGTCGCCGGTCAGCGCGAGAGCGCCCATCGACGCGCCGTGGTAGCTGCGGTAGCGGCTGACCAGCTTGAGCCTGCCGGTGACCTGGCGCGCGATCTTGATCGCATTCTCGTTCGCCTCGGCGCCGCCGAGCGTGAAGAACACCTTCGAGAAGCCGGGGCCCGCCATCGCGAGCAGGCGCTGCGCGAGCTCGACCTTCGCCGGATACACGGCGTTGGGCGCCGACAGGCAGAGCTCGTCGGCCTGGCGCTTGATCGCCTCGATGATCCGGCGCTGGCCGTGCCCCGCGTTGACCTGGTAGCTGAGTGCGCCGAGATCGAGCCACCGCGAGCCATCCGCGGTCGTGAACCAGGCGCCCTCGCCGCCCGTGAGCTCGAAGGGTCGCGCGGCATTCTGTGCGGACCACGTGAAGAAGAACGGGTACTCGGTCACAGCTGCCATTTCTGCGCGTCGACGTTGTGCACGAAACCCTGCTGCGCCCACACCTCGCCGTTATCGAGGTTCATCGCGATCGCACCGCAGGTCGCTACCCCATGCGGGGACTCCGGCGTCGCCATGTTCGTGCAGATGCTACGCGGCCAGCCGTCATCGCTGCCGAGCCGGCGCCACGCATCTTCGAGGTCACGCACCGGCGCGCGCGCGAGGTCGCTCTCGAGCCAGGTCAGGCGGTCGTGGGTGGTGCTCGTCGTCGGCACCGTCGAACGCGCCGCGACATCGGCATCCAGCGAGTGGTTCGTGTGGCAGTACGAGGCGCCGCCGGCGAACACCAGCTTGCGGCGCGTGCCCGACGATTCGATCGCGAACGCGTCCGTGCGATCGGCGACGAAGTAGTGATGTCCCGATCCGATCGGGCTGCCGGCGATCACGTCGCGGGCGGCGATCGCGGTCGGCTGGTGCAGCGCGCGTCGCACGACCGCCGGCCACACCACGCCGAGGGTCGCATCGGTCGACAGCAGGTTGTTGATCGCGACGCCAACGCGCGCACCGTTCATCCCCGCCATGCCCAGGCACCCGGTCACCGTCAGCAGCGTGGCCTCCGGTCCGTCGTCCGACGCTGGCACCCGCAGCACCATCACGTACGGGATCGCGGTCGCGTGCATGTCCCAGGTCTGCGCGACGATGCGGCCCGTCGGCGATTTTGCGTAGAACACGCTGCACCCGTCGCCGGAACCCGAGTGGCTGGCGACTGCACCCTTGCCAGCGCGTGCCGCGTCTGGATCGTCGCGGGTTGGCGCCGGTCTCCAGCTCGCCGGATCCGGATCGAGATCGCGCAGGTCCGTGTAGTGGTTCGCGACCACGATGTCCTCCGCGGGGACGCCTGCGCCCTCGGCGATCCCGAGCAGCTCGCGGTGCAGCCCGGCGTGATAGCGCTCGAGGACCGGCAGATGTGCGCGCGCCGCGGTCATCACTTGCTCGCGGGTCTTGAAGCTGCCGACCTTCGTGCAGAGGTATGTCCGGATCTCGGACAGCGCCTTGATCTCGCTGCGGTAGCTCTCGCCGTGGATGAGGCCCCACTCGCGCGGCGACTTGCCGGCAGGCAGCTCGAGCACCCTCACAGGTCACCGAGGGCGGCGGCGGCGGCATCGACCTGGTCGAGTGCCGGGATGATGCCGAGCCGGTTACCGGGGAACCGGCGGACAGCGATGCCGCGATCGGCGAGCGTGGCAGCGAGGGTGGTCGCGCGATCGCCCGCGTCGATCACGCGGTAGGCGCCGAGGCCGCCGACGACCGTGCCGAGGGGTGCTAGGGCCGCGTCGAGGGCGGCAGCCGAGGTGGCGATGTCGAGGTGACGTGCGGCGCGGAGCTGGTGGTGCTGGCGGATCAGCGAGAGCTCGTCGCCGTCCCACGTCGAGACCAGGGTGAGCGGGCTGCTGATGAACCACCGGGTGGCGCAGTGGACGTATCCGGTCTGCCCCCCGCCCCACCACGTGAGGACGTCGGGGATGAGGCCCATCGCAGGCGACAGGAAGGCTCCCTTGCCGCTGCGGTAGGTGTGGGTCGTGGTTTCGACCGCGATCAGCGGGAGGTCGAGATCGCTGCGCAGCTTGCCGAGCTCGACGAGGAAGTCCTGCGGCAGCACGGCGCCGGTGCGCTCCTGCACGAGTTCGTAGACGAACCCGAGGATCTTGGTCGGGCCTCCGGCTGCCTCGACAGCGGCGCGGATCGCGGTGATGGTGGCGGCGGTGCCCGCGGTGGCGGGGTGCGAAACGCGCGGCCACGCGAAGTGCCCCGGGCCCCCGTGGTGGACATCCGGATCGGAGAGCGAGCGGCACGAGGCGGCGGTGTGGCCGTAATAACCGCCGGCAAGCCCGATGGCGACCTGCGCGGTCTTGCGGGTGACGCGGATCAGCCGGAGGGCCTTGTCGATCGACTCGTCGCGCGACGACGTCAGGTAGAGGTGCGGGAGCTCGGGGACGAGCGCACCGATCCACTCGAGGGCGCGGACGGTCGCCGGCGTGACGTAGTTCATCAGCGTCAGCTTGTTGACCGCTGGACCGTAGAGGAGCCCGAGGTCCTCCATCCCGCGCAGCGAAGCCGGTCCGGACGCGAACGGCTTGGTGAGGCCGGATGCAAGATCGAGCTCGAGATCGTTGTCGTCGTCATCCGCCTGCCAGCGTCCACTGACGCCTTCCATCTTCGGCGCGGCCGGGTGCTTCGCGCGCTGGGCGAGGACCTCCTGCTTGACCACCGGATCCGGACGGATCGGGCCGAGCGGGATCCGGTAGTACATCGCCTGCCCCTCCGGGTCCTCGTACTGGCCGGTGAGGATCGACACGACGTGAGCGCCGAACACGCGGTTGAGGTGCGTCATCTGCGCCGTGCGCCCGACGCGATTGCGTCCGGTGACGTAGCGATAGCGCGGCGTACCGTCGGGACGGGTGCGCGCGAGCGCGTCGCGGAGCTGCAGCTCCTTGAGCTTGCGGCCGATGCCCGAGCTCTGGAACGTCGGCGCGACGGTGATCGAGCTCGAGTACATCGTGTTGTGCTTGCCGAGCATCGGATCGTCGTCGGGACCTTCGATGTCCTTGCTCTGCTCGAGCGGCGCACCGATCGCGAATGCGACGAGCTGCGGCTGGCCGCTCGGGGCGGTGGCCTCACCGATGATCAGCGAGCCCTCGGCGTCCTCGATCGCGGCGCGGATCTCCGCAGGTGGCGTGCGGCGAGCCGGCTCGTAGACCTGGTACTCGATGTCGAGGATCGCGGGCAGTAGATCCATCGCCTCGTCGTGCGGTACGAGCCGGTACCTGACGTCACTGGATGGCGGTGTTGCAGACCGCGCCGGAAGCGCATCCTCCCACTCGGGGGGCTTCTTTCCCTCGTGTGCGTCGAGCCACGACAGCGATCGCCGGATCGACTCGAACAGCATGTCGATCTCGCGGGCGAGGAAGCTGTCCGAGAGCCGATAGCGCGCGGTGCGCGTACCCGCGCCGAACACGATCGCGCCACGCCAGAACCGCTGGCCGATGAATGCGTCGAGTTGCGCCGGCGTCGGCAGATCGAACGCGAACGCGTAGCCCGCGGCGCGCGGGTGCTGGACGAGGTGCGGATAGGCACGCGCGATCTGTGCCAGCCGCGGCAGCACGAGCTTCTCGAGGCGCTCGGCGTTGTGGCTCGTCGACACCATGTCGGCGTGGATCCGGCCACGCACCAGCGACGCGTTGTGGGCGCTCGCGGGCTCGGGGTCCGCGAACCGCGACATCACGACGCCGACCTGGGCGCGCTTCGCGAAGGTCACGGCGTCGGGATAGTCCGGCTGGCCGCGCTGGTTGAGGAGGCGGAACTTCGAGTGCCACGCGAACGGGCCGCCGAGCCCGAAGCCGACCTGCACCTCGTCGAACACGAGGAACGTCCCGTGGAACCGGGTCAGCAGCCGCAGCGCGCGAAAGAACCGCTCGGTCGCAAACCTGTCGCCGCCCTCGCTCTGCATCGGCTCGATGATCGTGCAGAAGTACTCGCCGGTGCGCAGCGCCTCGTGCACGGCCGCGAGCGACGCGACCTCGGCAGCGAGCAGCGGATCTTCGTCGGCATCACCGAACCGCTCGCGCAACTCGACGACATCGCCGGTCGCGGCCGCGGCGTAGAACCCGCTCGGCGCGGTCGGCTCGTCGCCGGGACCGACCTGGAGCGGACCAGATTCACTCCGGCCCGCGACGTCCGTCCACACCGGAAACGGCGCGAAGGTGCACTGGTAGCCATCGAGCTCGAACGGTGTGCGCTTGCTCGGCGAGTGCGTCGCGTGGAGCGCGAGGAGTGTGCGCCCGTGGAAGCTGCCCTCGAACGCGAGCACGCGCTTCGCGTCCTTGCGCGCGCAGTTGATGCGGCACAGCGCCATCGCCTTCTCGTTCGCCTCGGCACCCGACGCGACGAACGTCACGTGCGGCAGGCCGGGTACGAGCTGGCGCAGCGTCGACGCGTACTCCGCCGCGGCCCAGGTCTCGCTGACCGCGGTGTCCTCGTTCTCGACGAGGGTGTCGCCGAACTCGCCCTCGGTGTACGCGCGGACGACCGCGTCCTCGGCGAACCCGCCGACGACGGTTGCGGTCTGGCTCATGCCGTCGAGAATCGCGAGCGGTTCCTTGTCGACCGACACCATCCACGGGCCGGCAGAGCGCAGGTGATCGAATACCGGCGGCTTCTTCTCCTTCGGCACGCGGTCGCCGGCGTAGAGCCGCGCGAGCAGATCCTCGCTCTCGGGCAGCTTGCCGCCGAGCGGCAGCCCGGCATGCATCGGCCGCGGCAGATCGATCAGGTAACGCGCAGCCTCGGCGGCTTCCTCGGCCGCATGCTGGGCGTCGAGCCGGTCGAGGTCGCACGACGGGATCAGCGGCGCGAGGTGCGGATGCACGGTGACCGCGCCGATCGGATTCTCGAGCACGGCGACCGGGACGGTGACGTTGCGATGCGACCACGCGCCGGCCGGCCGGTAGTTGCCGCTCTTGCCGACGCCACCGAACGGCAGCTTCGCGCTCGCGAGGTTCGTCGACCGATTGCGGTTGAGGATGCCCGAGCGGGTGCGCGAGAAGAATTGCTCGAACCGCGCGGCCGACGCCGTGAACACCGCGTTCGCGAAGCCGTAGGGGCTCGCATCGATCACCGCGATCGCCTCGTCGTCCGAGTCGATCACCTCGACGCAGAGATCCGGCCCGAACAGCTCGACGTCGCTGTAGCCCGCGAGGTCATGGGTGCCATCGGGGAGCCGGTGCACCGACGCCGTGCGGAAGTAGCCGCCCGCGAGCTGCTCGCCGGGGACGACGGCCTGCGCGCCACCCTTGGTCGCCGCCGCGAGCCCGCGCTCGAGCTTGGTGAGCGCGCTCTCGTTCACGAGCGGCCCCGCGAACATCGCGGAGTCCTCGGGATTTCCGAACGGAAGCCCGCGCGCGACCTTGGCGATCGCGTCGATGAAGCGATCCGCGATCTTGCGGTGGACGAGCACGCGCTCGGTGCCGGTGCAGCGCTGGCCGGCCGACAGAAATGCGCCGAGCGCGACCTCGTGCACGGCCTGGCGCATCGCGCAGTCGTCGAGCACGACGCACATGTTCTTGCCGCCCATCTCGAGCGCGACGAGGAGCTCTGGCCGATCGACCGCGGCCTCGACGATCCGCTTGCCGACGGCCCAGCTGCCGGTGAAGCACAGCCCGCGAAGCGCGGGATGCGCGACCATCGCGGCGCCGACCTCGCCCATCCCGAGGACGACATTGAACACGCCCGCCGGCAGGTTCGCGGCGTGCGCGGCCTCGGCGTAGCGCTGCCCGCTCAGCGGCGTGACGTCGCTCGGCTTGACCACGACGGCGTTGCCCGCGAGCAGCGCCGGCACGACGTGCGCGTGACACAGATGGAGCGGAAAGTTGAACGGCCCGATCACGCCGACCACGCCGAGTGCCTGGTAGCGGAGGTGCTCGCCGGGTGCGACCTGCCCCGCCTTGAGGTCAGCGGTGATCGCCGCCTTCACGAGGTCGAAGCGGTTGAGCAGCGTCTGCACCTCGGTCTTGGCTTCGCTGCGCAGCTTGCCGGTCTCGAGGACGATCGCGTCGGCGAGCGCCTGCGCACGCCCCGCGAGCTCCTGCTTGAAGCGCTCGAGGTGCGTCCCACGCTCCGCGAGGCTCAGCGCGGCCCATGCAGGCTGCGCCGTGGCTGACGCAGAGGCTGCATCGGCGACCGCACTGACGCTGTACCCGGTCTCGAACACCACGGCGCCATCGGCTGCGGGGTTCCTCGAGACGAGCGCGTGACCGGACGGCGCGACGAACGCTCCCCCGATGAAGTTGCCGAGCGGCTGCACCGCGGAAGTACACCCCCGCGATCCCCACGGGTCAAGTCTCCCATGCCGGCGCCGATCTCCTGGTTTCGACTAAGGAAATCGTGCTATCCATGCGCGCAGTCATGCCCTCGCTCGTGTTCCTGGCCGGACCGATCGCCGGGCGTCGGTACAAGCTGGCCGACGGCGAGTACGTGATCGGGCGCCGTTCCGACTGCCAGATCTTCGTTCCGGACATGCGGGTGTCGCGTCAGCACGCCCGCTTGTGGAAGGACGACGACGGCTGGGCGGTCGAGGATCTCGGCTCGAACAACGGCACGTTCCTCAACGGCAACAAGATCCAGGGCGCGACCAAGATCCGTCACGACGACGAGATCATGATCGCGAACAACCGGATCCGCGTCGAGGCGCGTGACCCGACAGAGACCCGTTTCCCCGAGGGCAACGCGGTCACGATCGTCGACGTCGGCGCGAGCTCGATCATCAAGAGCCGCGAGGACCACTCGCAATCAGGCCGCCTCCCGCTCGTGAGCTCGGGCATGGTCAGCATCGCGGACCAGCGCGCGATCCGGCTGATCGAGCGCAAGCTCGACGCGCTCACCCAGATCCTCCACGCCACGGCCTCGAGTGACAATGCCGAGACGCTGCTCGGCAAGCTCGTCGACGCGCTCCTCGATCTGTTCCCGCAGGCGAGCGACGTCGGCGTCCTCGTCGAGGACGAGCGCACCGGCGAGCTCAAGGTCCAGGTCCAGCGCCATCGCAAGGTCATGATCACCGGACATGGCCTGCCTGGCGAGAAGCCACCGTTCGGCGGCGATCTCCGGGTGCCGGGCACGATCATCCAGCACGTCGTCAGCGATCGCCGCGGCGTGCTGCTCGGTGACGGGGGCGCCGACGAGAACGACGAGGGAATCGGCACCCGGATGGGCGCGCCGCTGATCTATCACGGCGCCCACTACGGCGTGGTCTACGTCGAGTCGAAGCAGGCCGGCTTTCGCCAGGAGGACGTCGATCTGCTGCAGGCGATCGCGACCCAGGCCGGCCTCGCGATCCACGCGACACGCGTCGCCGCCCAGCTGCTGCGCCGCGAAAAGCTCGAGCGTGACCTTCGCGTCGCACGCCAGATCCAGCGCAGCCTGCTGCCCGCCAATGTCCCGCAAGTCGTCGGGCTCGACTTCGCGGTGCACTACGAGCCCGCGTACCAGATCGGCGGCGACTTCTACGACTTCATCTGGCACGACCCATCGCACCTCGGCCTCGCCGTCGGTGACGTCGCCGGCAAGGCGATCAGTGCCGCGCTCTACATGGCGCGCCTGACCTCGGAGCTGCGCTCGCGTGCAGCGATCGCGCGCACGCCGGCTCGCCTGCTCCGTCGCGTCAACCAGGAGATCCACCAGCTCGGCGACGACGGCATGTTCGCGACGCTCGTCTACTGCATCTACGACCTCGAGAGCCGTAGCCTGGTGTTCACGAACGCCGGCCATTGCGTGCCGCTCCTGCGCCGTGGCGATCGGGTGTTCCCGCTGCAGGCCGAACGCGCGCACACCCCGCCACTCGGTGTCACGCCCGAGCTCGAGGCTGGCGAGGCGCGCGTTCAGCTGCACTCGGGCGACATGTTGATCATGGTGTCGGACGGCATCCTCGAGGCGCGCGACACCCGCGGCAACGAGTACGGGCTGTCGCGGCTCTCCCGCCGGATCCGCACCGCGCGCGGTACGACCGAGGACGTCATCAAGTCGATCCTCGCCGACATCGACGCGCACGCTGGCGAGCAGGCGCAGGGCGACGACATGACGATCGTCGCGATGGCGATCGATCAGCGCCGCGCCAAGCGCAAGACGACGACGCTGCCCGGCGTGACTCCGGTCGACTCGACGAAGACGCGGCTCGAGACCGAAACCGGCTCGCTGTCCGAGGACGGTCCTGGCACCAAGCCCGGGCCCCACGAGCCGGACTAGCTATTCGAGCGGGCCGCTCTCGCTGAGCTTGCCGGCGGCGCGATACTCGAGGCGCACCGCACGCATCAGGTGATCTTGCGACAGCTTGACGTTCTCGGCCGCCGCGAGGAACGCCGCGCGCATCACGCAGTTCTTCACCGAGCCGCCGGTCAGCGGATACTTGTGCGCGAGATCCGCGAGATCGAGGTCATCGGTCGTCGGGAGCGTCGACGGCAGGTGGGCGCGCCACAGCTGCTCGCGCTGCTCCTCGTCGGGGATCGGGAAGTGCACGCGGAACGCGAGGCGTCGCTTGAACGCCGCGTCGATCGAGGTCCCGAGGTTCGTCGTCAGGATGCAGATGCCGAGGAACGAATCGAGCCGCTGCAGGAGGTAGTTGACCTCGAGGTTCGCGAACTTGTCGTTGCTCGACTTCACCTCGGTACGCTTGCCGAACAGCGAGTCGGCCTCGTCGAACAGGATGATCGCCTGGCCTTCCTCGGCCGCCGAGAAGACGTTGCCGAGGTTGCGCTCGGTCTCGCCGATCCACTTCGACATCACGCGCGACAGATCGACGCGATACAGCTCGATGCCAAGCTCGCGTGCGAGCGCGCCAGCGACCATCGTCTTGCCGGTACCGGGCGGGCCCTGGAACAGCGCGGTGATACCGCGGCCCGTGCTCGCGACCTGCGTCATGCCCCACTCCTCGAAGACCTGGCGATGCATCCGCATGCGCGCGAGGAACTCGGTCATCGAGTCCATGATGTCGCCGGGCAACACCATGTCCGCGAGCTTCGGCAGGTACTTGATCTTCTCGGCAACGTCGCCGAGTCGGCGCTCGAGATGCTGGCTGACCGCGTGATCGATGCGAGCGCTCGTGACGTCGGTAACGCCGGCCTCGGTGACGTGCGCGACGACGCGATGGATGGTGCCCGGACCGATTCGCCAGCGCGTGGTCAGCGGTCCGAGCGTGTCGGCGGGGCTCGCGATGCCATGCGCGGTCAGCTCGGCGCTCCAGATCTCGAGGCGCTCCGTCTCCGAGAGGTCCGGCAGATCGATCTGCAGATAGCCGGGATCGATCGGCGCCTGGGCCTCGCGCTCGAGCCGGATTCCTAGTGGCCCGGGGAATTCGGCCACGGTGCGACGCAGCTTCTCGCGGAGCGGGCGATCGTCGTTCGCGACGCTCTCGAAGCCATCGAGACACGGGATCCAGCCGGCGAGCGCGCATCGATCCAGCGCCCGCCGTAGATCGACCGGCGAGGCACGCATCGAATCGCCGAGGTTGCCGAGGTGGACGACCGCGAGCTTGCGATTTGCGAGCGCCGCGAGTGCCGCGAGCAATGTGCGCCGGCCACTCCCATCGCGCCCGCGAACGACGATCCGCAGCGGCCGCGGTTGCTGGCGCGCGATCGTCGCCTGGATCTTGTGGACGATGTCGTCGGGCAGTCGCAGCTGATCGATCCGCGGACCGGGCGCGACGATCTCGAGCTCGCCCGCGGGATCCTCGAGGAGCGGCTCTGCGCGCAGCCGCGCGAGCACGATCGGATCGGGCGCGAGGCCGGTGAACGGTCGCGGCTCGCTGTTCGTGGTGTGGATCAACCCGAACCGGCGGAGCGGGCGAAGCGGATCGAGCTCGTGCGCCAGCTCGTGCGGGTTGATCGTTGGCCCGAGCAGCTGGCGCAGGAGGTGTTCGTCGACGATCGCGCGCGTCGAGTTGTTCGCGACGAAGCCGTACAGCTGCGCGATCTCGCCCCACATCTGCGGCGCGACCGTCAGCATCAGGATCATCCGGCCGAGCGAGCTGATGCCGAACTCCTCGAGGATCTCGTGCAGCGGATGCATGCCCGCGACCGACTTCTCGATCTCGCGGTTGCGCTGCATGACATCGCGCAACGACTCGCTGGCCTCGGTGACCCGCTCCGTCGCGAGGCCTTGCGACACGCCGAGAAGCCCGAGCACCTCGCGCTCGTGCGGGAGCTGGTTCGTCGGCGCGCCGAGCCGGCCGTTATCCCAGCCGTCCGCGATCGCACGCACCGCGAGCGCTGCCGCGACGGTTCGCTCGCTCTCGAGCAACAGCAACGCGTCCTTGCGCGACGCGCGCGGCCCCGGGCGACGCGGTGCGAGCCCGAGGGGAAGCGACGGCCAGCCCGAAGTCACCCGCCCAGTCTACCGCTGCGTCGACGACACCGTGGCCGGATCGACGCGGAAGTTTTCCTACTCGCGTGCCGCGCGCGACGACGAGTGCTCGGCGTCCTGGTGGCCCTGCTGCGGCTGGTTCGTCTTGTAGTGAAACTCGCTGCCCTCGGCGCGGGTGTCGTCCTGCAGCCAGTAGTGGTTCGCTTCCCAGTTGTCCGTCTGCTCCTTGGTGTCCTTCTCGGAGTCGGCCTTCTTGACCAGCTGCTCTCCATAGGCGCTGAGCTTGAGACCCGCAGCGATCGCAGACTTGTAGCTGTTGCCGTCGGCAACCATCGTCGCCTGGCTCGTCAGCTCCTCGCGTGGGCCGTGCGAGAAGTGATCCTCCCAGAGGCACGCGACAGGCTTGTTCGTCCACGGATCCGAGACCGCCATCTCGTTATCCTTGTCGGCTTTGAGGTCGCCGATGATCACGAAGGCGTGGTCGATGTAGCTCGGCTTGATGCGGTTGATCGGCTCGCCGGAGCCGTGCTGCCGGAGGTAGTGGAACGCGACCCAAGCGTGCTCGCCGCAGTTGCCGCCGTGGGCAAGATCGGCCTTCGCGGCGACATCGGCTTCCTTGTGCTGCGAGGCCAGGGCCTGCGCCTCGGGCGTGTAGTCCCACGCCCGCGGATCGCGCATCGCCATCAGGCGATACTTCGAGTTCATGTTCGTCGCGGCGAGTGCCGGCACCTGGTTGCCCTGGTGCGCGATCGCGCGCTTGGTCGCGGCAATCGCATCGCCCGCGAGCTGGAGCCGGTGCATCGACTTCGGCGAGACGATCTTGTCCGGGCTCTTGTCGTCGATGTACGGCTTGCGCTGCTCGGGGGTCGTCTGCGGGGTTTCAGCCATGGCGCACCTCGCGTGTTCTACGGTTTTCGGCGGGCCCAGCTTCCGGCGGGTTGTGGGCTAGTTGCCGCTCTCGCCCTCGACCTCGGCAAACGTCGCACCGGCGAGCTGATCGGCAGGCAGGACGTCGGCCGTCTTGACGTCGATCTCGAGGCCGCCGAGCTGCTTGCCCTTCCAGTAGGCCTCGACCCAGAAGGCGCAGGTCGGCGCGTTCGAATCCTTGCAGGCCTGGCGGGCACGATCGCCGAGCCCGACGCCGAGCGAGGCATCGTTCGCGTAGACCTCGAGCGCATCGGCAGCCGGGCCGAGTCGTGCCTTGCTGATGTCATAACCGCCGGGTCCCTTCGGCAGCACGATCGGCAACCGTAGCAGGCGGGGCTTGCCGTCGAGCTGCTGGCTATCGAGCCAGGTGACGAGCTTGTCGGCTGGGGTCAGCGAGGCACCGCGAACGAACGTCGACTTCGACCCAGGGGTCTTGGGATTCATGCTTCCACTTCCATGATCGACGACGGCTTGCGAGCCGCCACCGATCGGGTTGTCGACCGCCGCCTTGGGGTCATGCCCGGACTTGCCGCACGCGGCCGCCCAGATCAACGCGGGTAAGCACCACGCGTGCTTCATCGAGCTGAAGGTACTAAGTCCGCGGAGGGAATGCCAAGCGGAAAGCCTGGCCGAAGATCGCCTACTCGCGGTCAGCGCGGGGCTGGTGCTCGGCTTCTTGATGGCCGCGCGGCTGCTCCGGAACGTAGTCGAACTTCTCGCTGGCGCTGTCTTGGTGGTTCCAGAAGTGGTTCGCTTCGCGATCCGTCGTGGTCGCCTTCGTGGTGGCTTCCTCGGACTCGGACATCTTGACGAGCTGCTCGCCATACGCGCTGAGCTTGAGGCCCGCGGCGATCGCGGCCTTGTAGCTCTTGCCGTCGGCGACCATGTGCGAGTAGTCGGCGATCTGGGAGCGATCGGCGGTATGCGCGAAGTGGTCCTCCCAGAGCGTAGCCGTCGGGTTGTTCGGCCACGGATCCGAGACGGCGAGCTCGTTGTCCTTGTCGTTCTTGATGTCGCCGATGATCACGAACGCGTGGTCCAGGCCTTCCTTCGCGGAGTACTGGATACGCTCGCCCTTCGCGTGGAGGCGGAGGTAGTGGTAGGCGACCCAGGCGTGCTCACCACAGTTGCCACCGTGGGCGAGATCGGCCTTGGCCGCGGTGTCGGCTTCCTGGTTCTCCATCGCGAGCTGTCGCGACTCGGCCGTCGTGTACTCCCAGGCCCGCGGATCGCGCATCGCGATCAGGCGGTACTTGGCGTTCATCTTGGTCGCCTGGAGGCCCGGCACCTGGTTGCCCTGGTGCGCGATCACGGCCTTGGTGGCGGCGATGCCGTCCGCCGCAACCTTGAGCCGCGAATGGGCTTTCTGGGAGACGACCTTGTCGGGGAGGTCGGCTTCGCCAGGTTTACGATCGAGGTATGGGGTGCGGCTAGGGTCAGGCATGGGATGAACCTCGGGCGATATTACGGCAGGAACCACCTGAATCTCCCCACATTCGTATCCGCCATTTCAAGGGCTTGCCAACTCCGCTTCCCTCGTGCCATAAGTCCGCCTCTCCGGAGATAAGCCATGGCGAAGAAGGGTAAATCGGGCCGCGAGCTCATCCGTCTCGTGTCGACGGCGGACACGGGCTTTTTCTACACCACCTCGAAGAACCGCAAGCGGACGCCCGACAAGCTCGTGCTGAAGAAGTACGACCCCGTCGTTCGCAAGCACGTCGAGTTCAAAGAGTCGAAGATCTAGGAGTCGTTGTCATGTCGCGCGAGTGCCAGGTTACCGGGAAGAAGCCGCTCGTCGGCTCGAACGTCAGCCACTCGAACCGTCACACGAAGCGTCGCTTCGAGGTGAACCTCCGTAGCAAGCGGTTCTGGCTCGAGGACGAGAAGCGCTGGATCACGCTCAAGATCTCTGCGCGCGGCATGCGCCGGATCGACAAGCTCGGCTTGCCGACGGTTGTCGCCGAGCTCCGCGCCCGCGGCGAGAAGCTCTAAAGCTCGGTCGTCGTGCGAGCGCCGGCCGGCTGGCTGTTCGCCGCGACGATCGTCAGTGCATGTTGTTTGAGCGCCTGCCCGGCGCCGCGTCGCCCGACGCAGCCCGCGGGTGCGTTCACGCTCGAGATCGGGCGTGATGGTGGATCGCTGCATGGGATCGCGGGCGATGCCGACCACAGCTATGCCGCGCTGACGACGCGTGGACAGACCACGTCCGCGCAGACAACGATCGAGGCACGCCGCGGCTCGCAGCTCGTCTGGAAGACCGAGCTCGCGGGCGAAGGTGGCCCGCTCGCGCGGACGCCGACCCTCGTGATCGCGGCAGTTCTTGGTGGAAGTGCGGCCGGTGTCACGCTGCGTGGCGAGCCGGGTGCCGTGGTCGTCGGGCTGGACCCGCGGACCGGGGTCGCGCGCTGGAAGCTCGCCGTGGATTCGAGCGAGTGGGCGCTGGTCGCCGCGATCGCCGCGGCGGGTGAGGACGTCATCGTCGGCGGCTCGTTCGCCGGTACGTTGCGCGCGGGCGCGAAGACGGTCTCGAGCGCGGGCAAGAGTGACGGCTTCGTCGCGCGGATCACGGCGACCGGCGAGGTCGTCTGGATCGTCCGACTCGGAGGACCCGGAGCCGATGCGGTCGCCGGCGTCGCCTCGACCGGGTCGCGCGTCGTGATCGCGGGGACGTTCGCAGCCGGCGCCGACCTGCTCGGCGAGCCCTTCGCCGCGTATGACGAACGCACGCCGCGCGCTGATGGGTTCGTCGCCGAGCTCGATGGCGCCGGGGCCCGGCGGTGGAGCACGACGTTCGGTGGCCGGATGGATGACTCGGTCGCGGGTGTCGCGATCGACGGTGCCGGGCGGATCGCGGTCGCCGCGAACACGCGCGAGGTCGTCAAGATCGCCGCCGGCGAGGTCATCGCGATGGGCGATGGTGATGGTGCGATCGCGTGGTGGTCCAAGGACGGTGTGCCTGGACCAATCGTCCAGCTCGGCGGCCCCGAGTTCGACGGGGTCCGCGCGATCACGGCGGCGGGTGACCGGGTGGTCGTCGCGGGTTTCTTCTCGGGGACGATGCGACTCGGCGAGCGCATCCTGACCGCGGGCGGTGGCGACGACGCGTTCGTCGTGGCCTACGAGAACGGTGCGTTCGTCGAGCTGTGGCCGATCACTGGCGAAGGGCGCGAGGAGGTCGCGGCGCTCGCAGGGATCCCCGGCGGCTTCATTGCCGGCGTCACCCACACCGCACGCGCGACGATCGGTGGCGCGGACGTCGCGGCCCCGCGGGATCCGACGAGTGGCGCCGCGCTCGTCGTGCGCGCCGTACCCTGACTACGGCGCGAGCTCGAGGAGCGCGACGTCGGCGGGCGATGCCACGTAATGCATCTCGGGATCGATCATCCACACGATCGCGTCGCCGCGGCCGCCGCGGTGGATGCCGCGCCGATACGTCACTGCCCCGTCGGCGGTGACCTGGAGCGTGCGCAGCCCACCGCGCTCGCCATCCATGCCTGGGTCGCGCCACCGCGCGAGCTCCTTCCACGCCTTGCTATGGCCGGTGTGCCCGATGACCTGGACCAGGCCGCGAGGCAGCTCGCGCGGATCGAAGCGACGCGGTGCGTGGGCCTCGCGCTCCCACGCTGGATCGGCGCCCGGGCGATCGGGATCCGCGGGCCGGTGATACAGCAGTCCGCCACCTTCCATGCCCGCGCTGCCGGCGACGTGAAGCGGCTCGAGCGACAGCGGGGTGGGCTTGCGGGCGCGCCAGTCGTCGGCGACCGCGGCGACTGCCGCAGCGAGTCGTGCCTCGAGTGCTGCGGCGAGGGTCGCCGGATCGCGGCTGTCAGCGAGGCCGAGCTGGTCGAGCTGACGCCCCGTGACGCCGGCGTGGTTCGCGAGGACACCGGTGCCATCGGTCGCGCGTTCACAGGATGCGAGGGCGAGTCGCCCGTCGAGCAGCAGGCGCTGCACGAGCTGGCGTTGCTCGACGGTGAATGCGTTGTAGTCGCGGCCGGCATAGCCGGTTGTCGCGAGCTCGGGGAACCTGCGGCGAAATTCCGCGGTCGCCGCGTCGCGCGCGGCCTCGGGCAGGTCGTAGATCGTCCGCGCGAGATCGGCCGCCTCGCGGAAGCGCGCGTCGTCGATCGAGACCAGCTCCATGACGCGTGACAGATCGTGGTTGCCGGCGATCACCGTCACCTGCGCCGGCGAGTGCGCTGCGAGCCAGGTCAGGATCAGCACGCCCTCGACCCGGGCCGCCTCGCGCTCGGGCACGTGGTAGTCGAAGTAGTCGCCGAGCGCGACGAGTCGCACGTCATGGCGTAACCAGCCCGTCGGAGCGAGCAGGCCATGGGTCGCGAGCGCACCGAAGAACCGCGCCGCCGAGGTCTGCGGATCGCCGATCGCGAAGGCCCGGACCGCACGCGTGAACTGCGGCGCCGGCTGCGGGTTCGCACGTAACGCATGTGCGAGCGCGAGCGCGGCGTCGACGCGCGGGTCGGATGCCGGGATCACGGGATCGCCTAGACCTCGACGAGCATGCGATCGGGCGCCTCGAGCCGATCCTTGACGGCGACGAGGAACGAGACGGCCTCGCGACCATCGACGACGCGGTGATCGTACGACAGCGCGACGTACATCATCGGCCGGATCTTGATCTCGTCACCGACGACCATCGGTCGCTTGACGATGTTGTGCATGCCGAGGATGCCGGTCTGCGGATAGTTGAGCAGCGGCGTCGACATCATCGAGCCGTAGATGCCGCCGTTCGTGATCGTGAACGTGCCGCCCGAGAGATCGTCGAGCCCGAGCTTGCCGTTGCGCGCCTTCTCGGCGAGCTCGAGGATGCCGGTCTCGACACCGGCGAACGACCGCACGTCGCAGTCGCGCAGTACCGGCACGACGAGGCCCTTGGGCGTCGAGACCGCGATGCCGAAGTCGTAGTGCTTCTTGTAGACGATGTTGCCGCCGATCACCTCGGCGTTGATCCCGGGATACAGCTTCGCGGCGGCGACGCATGCCTTCACGAAGAACGACATGAAGCCGAGCTTGGCGCCGTGCGCCTTCTCGAAGGTCTCCTTGTACTTCGCGCGGAGATCCATGATCGCCGTCATGTCGACCTCGTTGAAGGTCGTCAGCGACGCGGACTCGTGCTGCGCCTGGACGAGCCGCTCGGCCACCCGCTTGCGCAGTGAGGACATCGGGACGATCTCGTCGCGCGGGTCGACGCGTGCGAGGCGATCGTCGGCGGACGGACCGGATGCGGCGGGGGCCGCGGTGCCGCGTGCTGGCAACGAACCGGCCTCGCGTGCAGTCACGCGTTGCGATGGCGTGAGCTTCAGGAGAGCGTCCTTGTCGAGCGAGGCGCCCTGCCC
>JACCTC010000276.1 GCA_013812655.1 Deltaproteobacteria bacterium
GTCATCCGGCGCAGCTCGCGGCATGGCAGCGCACCGCGCACGCGACCACGGCGCGCCGGCTTCCGGTCCGGCCCGAGGGTCGTTGCCTTGCCTGCCATGCGACCGGCGAGGCCCCGGCGGGTCCGGCGATCGCGATCGAGGTCGGCTGCGAGGCCTGCCACGGCGCTGGCGCGCACTACGCCGCCGACGACATCATGCGCAACCCGGTCGTCGCGCGGGCGCTCGGGCTCGTCGACATCAAGACGCCCAAGGTGCGTGACGCGGTCTGCGTGGGATGCCACGCTCGCTCGACGCGCTCGACGGTCTTTGATCGTGACGCGCCCGTTCACCCGATACAAGCACCCGCGAAGAGCTCGCCATGAAGACGCCCACCAAGTTCGTGACCTCGGCCGCCAAGCCGAGCGACTTTCCGCCGCCGAGTTTGCCGGAGATCGCCGTCGTCGGCCGCTCGAACGTCGGCAAGTCGACCCTCATCAACTCGATGGTCGGCCAGGACGGGCTCGCGCGGACGTCGCGGACGCCGGGCCGCACCCGGCTGCTCAACTGGTTCGAGGTCGGCGCCCACCCGCCATTCTTCCTCGTCGATCTGCCGGGCTATGGCTACGCGCAGGTCGATCAGTCGACGCGCGAGAGCTGGCGCCCGCTGATCGAGACCTATCTGGCCGAGCGCAAGACGCTCGTCGGCGTGCTCCTGCTCGTCGACATCCGGCGCGAGCCCGGGGACGAGGAGCTCGACTTCGTGCCGTGGCTCGCCGAGCGCGGCAAGCCGATCATCGTCGCGCTGACGAAGGCCGACAAGCTGGCGAAGAACAAGCGGACGCTCGAGATCACGAAGGCGAAGAAGATCCTCGGCCTCAAGCGCGAGCCGTTCGCAGTGTCGACGCTGTCGAAGGACGGGGTCGAGCCGCTGTGGCGCGCGATCCTCAAGCTCTCGACCGGCAAGTGATCGTCGAGCCGGCCACCCCCGCGGACCTCGACGCGATCGACGAGATCGAGCGCCACTCGTTCCCGATCCCATGGCCGCGCGCGACGTTCGAGGCCGAGCTCGTCCGCGACGTCGGCCGGCTCGTCGTCACCCGTGACGACCGCGGGGCGGTGATCGCGTTTTGCAACTACTGGCTCGTCGTGCCAGCGCGCGGAGCGCGGAATGACGATAACCAAGGAGCCGTAGGCGAATTACACCTGCTCGCGATCGCGACGCATCCCGATCGTCGACGCGCCGGGCTCGGTGCCGCGTTGCTCGCCCACGTCCTCGACGACGGCCGCCGCAACGACTGCACGGTCGCGACCCTCGAGGTCCGGCGTGGCAACGCGCCGGCGATCGCGCTCTACGAACGCGCCGGCTTCATGACCGTCCACGTCCGCGCGCGCTACTACCAGGACAACAACGAGGATGCGCTCGTCATGACGTGCGACCTGTCTGCAAATCTCACTGAACCACGCCGGTGATGCCAACGCGGTCGCTCGGCTCGCTGCGCGTCGCGAAGTAGATCGCGGTGCCGCCCGCGCCCGCGACGAGCACGCCGGCCGCCGCGAGTACGTACCAGCGCTGGTACCACGACTCCCCGCCGCGCATCGAAAGCTGCGCCTCGACCTTGATCTCACCGTCGGGTGGCAGCGCGACCTTCGTCGTGTACGGAACGTAGCCTTCCTTCACGATGCGGATGTCGTAGGTCGCCGGTGCCGGCAGCTTCAGTGGCTGGATCGGCGTGAGCCCGCGCGACTCGCCGCCGACGGTGACCGCCGCACCGGACAGGTTCGCGACGATGTCGATCACGCCGTAGCGCAGGAAGTCCGTCGGTGGCAGCAGCTTCTGGAGGTACGCATCGACCTGGGCGTCGCTCGGCGCAGCGCCCTCGGCGAGCGAGTCCGCGATTCGCGCGCTCACGCTCTTCGACTCGACATCGATCCGCTGCATCGTCAGGATCACGTCGCCGAGCTCGCTGACGCCGACGAGGATCACCTCGGCCGCGCCGACCTTCTTGCCGATCTTCGCGAGGCACTCGGCCTCGCCCGCGCACTTGACGAGGGAGCCGTCGAGCTGGTCGCCATAGACCACGCGTGTCTGGTCCGGACCGAGGATGCCGAGCGAGGTCTGCTTCGATAGCGCGGACACCACGCGATCGGCGATCCCGGGCAGTGCCGACGAGCCGGCGCGATACTCGAGCACGACGACCTTACGCTTGGGCCCCGGATCTGCACTGGCGTCGCCGATCGCGATCACCGAGAGCAAGCAAAGCGCGATGACCAGCGTCCTCGTGGCGATCGCGCGCATCAGCGCCCACCGTACAGCGCGCCGATCGTGGTCGGCGTGCTCTCACCGGCGACCGGCGACTCGGCGCCCGATGCCGTGATGCAGCTCCAGTCCGCGAACTCGGCGTTCGTCTTCGCGATCAGCGTGAGCACGCAGCGCGCACGGATGCGCTGCGAGATCGCGCCGGTCTGCGGATCGGCGAGCACGAGATCGTGAACGGTCGCGTTCATCTCCGGGATGACCTTGCTGCCGGTCGACGGATCGAAGCGCGCGGCACGATGGCTGTCCATCCGCGTGATCAGTGCGACGTACTGCGCGCCGGGCAACACCGCGAGATCGATCGGCACGAGCGTGTCGGCGTGGATGTTGAGCGACAGCTCGTTCTGCGAGTCGAAGTCGTACGTCATCACCTCGGCCTTCGGCGCGAGCGTGACGTCCTGCGGGTCGGTGCCGTCGAGCCGCACCGAGGCGATCCGGATCCGCGCACCCTGACCGGTCGCGCGCGCGGCCGAGCCCGCGATCCACAACCTGCTGCCCTCGATCGCGAGCGCACCCGCGCCGGTGACCGTGAACATCAGCCGCGGCATGCCGGCGTCGAGTCGGGTCACCGAGCCGTTACACGGGTTCGCGCCGAACACCGCATCGCCGCTCGCTTCGATGTCGCTGAGCTGGCCGGTCGCGACCATCACCGGGAGCTCGGTCGGCTGATCGATCGAGTAGCCGAGGACCATCGAGCTGCCCGTGCACGTGCCGGCCCCCGTCACCGGCGCGACGCGACCGATCAGCGCGTACGCCGTGAACCCGGTCTCGGCCGTGCCGCCGATGGCGACGCGATCCGGCTTCGGCGCGGTCGCGAGCGAGCGGACCTCGCCGGTGTCGACATCGACGAGCACGAGGCCACCCGCGGCCGCGACGACGATGCGGCGCTGGCCCGGGATGCGCGCGGCGTCGGTGGCGCCGGTGACCTTGAGATCGATCGCGTTGCCGACCGGCTTGTGGTCCGCGGTCGCGATCCGCTGGAGCGTCGTGCCGGTGACCACCGCGAGCTCGGTGCCGTCGATCGGAAACGCGATCGAGGCCGTCGTGTTGCCGATCGTGCCCTGGAACTTGGGATCGAGGCCGTCGTAGGTCGGATCGAGCGTGCCGACCGTGCGCTCGCTCGAGACGTAGATGATCGGCTTGCGCACCGGGATCGTGATCGTCTGCTGCGTGCGATCCGGAAGGATCGTCTCCTCGACGAGGCCGAACGCGACGAGCCGGCTCGTGTTGTCGCGGAGCTCGACGCGTAGCCGGATCGGCTCGTCGAGCGCGACGTCACCGGCATCGAACCGCATGCCATCGAGCGGCGTCGTCGAGATGTTCTCGACGCCGTCGGCCTGGGTGATACCGACGGCCACGGTGGCCATGCCGGTTGGCCGCAGGTCACCCGACGAGGGCAGGGACAGCACGAGCTCGATCCCGCCGGTCGACTCGGTGCCGCAGGCCGAAACCAGGCCAGCCGAAACGACCAGCACTGCCGCGTGCACCTTGCGACCCACGATTCGCAAACGCTATCAGACTCGTACCTGGTCGCACAACCGCTTGATTCGAAAGGAACATCTACCACGATCCCGGCAGACGCCCGGGTGCCCAATAGATCACTTTGGGATCGCGAGGTGTTCGTTGTACCAATCGCCCGACAGGTTAGGATTGCAGCGTTGCAGGCGTCGATAGACAAGGGGGGACAGAGCGGCCCATTCGGGCGCCAGGACCCGAGCCTGCCCCAGGTCTTCGGACGCTACCTGCTGATCCAGCGGCTCTCGCGCGGCGGCATGGGCGAGATCTTCCTGGCCAAGCACGGCCTTGCCGGGTTCGAGAAGCTCGCGGTGATCAAGAAGGTGCTCCCGCACCTCGCGGCCGACGAGCAGTTCATCTCGCGGTTCGTCGACGAGGCACAGGTCGCGATCAAGCTGCAGCACGTCAACGTCGCCCAGGTCTTCGAGGTCGGCCGCTGCGGCGAGGAGTACTTCCTCGCGCTCGAGTACGTCGAGGGCCGTGACCTCCGTCGCACGCTCGGCATGCTGGGTCACCGCAAGCAGCGGCTGCCGGTCGACCTCGCGCTGTTCATCGGCCGCGAGCTGGCGAACGGCCTTGCCTACGCGCACCGCCGGACGACGTCGGATGGCTCGTCGCTCAACCTCGTGCACTGCGATATCTCGCCGCCGAACGTGCTGGTGTCGTTCGAGGGCGAGACCAAGGTGATCGACTTCGGGATCGCGAAGAGCGCGATGCGCGGGACCGCGACCGATCCCAAGATGGGCTTTGGCAAGTTCGGCTACATGGCGCCCGAGCAGCTGATCCGCGGCGGCCAGGTCGATCACCGCACGGACATCTACGCCGCCGGCGTCGTGCTGTTCGAGGTCCTCACCGGCGTGCGGCTCTACGAGGCCGGCCCCGAGCCCGACTACCGCGCGCTCGCGAAGAAGGTCGCGAAGGGCGACCACCAGCTGCCGAGCGAGGTCGATCCGGCGCTCGCACCGTACGACGATCTCGTCGCGACCGCGCTGTGTCCCAAGCCCGAGGATCGCTATCAGTCCGCCGCCGAGTTCCGTGACTCGATCCAGCAGGCGCTCGTCGCGGTCAACCCGACGATCTCGACCGACCAGCTCGGCTCGTTCATGCGCGATCTGTTCGCCGAGGAGATGACGGCGCAGAAGGAGCTCCACGAGCGCGTCGCGAAGACGCACATCGCCGATTTCCAGGAGCAGTTCCACACCCAGACGATCTCGACGGTGTCGTTCGCGGTCGCCCAGCTCCCGCTCGCGCCCGCCGACACCCCGCGCGGTCCGCGTCGCTCGGCACAGCACGCCGCGATCGCCGGCGCCCGACCATCGGGCTCGCATCCCGTCGGCAAACCCTCGGGCTCGCATCCACTTCCGCCGGTCGTGGCCCCGGTCGTGGCAAAGACCACCGGCAGCGAGTCCGCGGTGCGGCCGTCGCCCGCGCTCGACACGATGGCGCCGCCAACCAGCGCGATGGTCCCGCACGCAGATCTCTCGCTCGCCGATGGCACCGGCACGTCGGTCCGCGAGCAGCCGCCAGGCACGCGCAAGCTGCCGTGGGTCATTGCCCTGCTCGGCGTCGCCGCGATCGGCGCCGCGATCTTCGCGCTGACGCGTGGGCCAGACAAAGCCGGTGCCGTCGCCGCCGCCGACAAGGCGCCACGCAAGCACGAGATCACGGTGGTGCCGATCGAGCCCACCGAGCCGGTCACCACGCCAGTGACCGCGCCGGGCTCCGCCGCCGAGCCGGCGTCGTCCGGATCATCCGAACCCGCTGCCGGATCTGCCGACGTCCCGATCAAGATCCAGCCGCACGTCCGGCCGCATCGTCCGCGCCCGCCGAAGCCCGACGTTCCGCCGCGCGACCCGCCGAAGAAGCCGGAGCTCGGCGTCTCGCGTGACGTCGTCACCAACGAGTGGATGGCGACCCGCCGCGACTACGCCGCGTACAAGAGCAAGAACGGCAGCCAGCTCGAGAAGGAGTACACGGACCTCGTCGTGTACGTGCAGTACAACATGTCGAGCGAGGCGAACCTCGCGGCGACGCTCGGCAAGATCCAGTCGTTTCGCCGCAAGATCCGGGAGTGAGACGCTCTAGCTGAGCGGCCACGTCACGTTCGCTCCACGCTTCAGATTTTTCCGATCGCGAAACCCACCGGAAACAAAACGTGGGCTATCGATCTCGACATGAAGAAGGTCGAGGCGATCATCAAGCCGTTCAAGCTCGACGAGGTCAAGGAGCGCCTCGCCGAGATCGGAGTGCACGGCATGACGGTCACCGAGGTGAAGGGTTTCGGACGGACCGGCGGCAAGAAGGAAGTCTATCGAGGCTCGGCGTACGTCGTCGACTTCGTGCCCAAGGTCAAGGTCGAGATCATCGTCCCGAACGACAACGTGCAGCAGGTGGTCAACGTGATCATCGAGGCCGCACGCACCGGCAAGATCGGTGACGGCAAGATCTTCGTGACGCCCGTCGATGAAGTCATTCGCATCCGCACCGGTGAGACCGGTGAGGATGCCATCTAGGTTCTGCAGCGAGTCCCCGACGCGATAAAGAGGAGAAATACCGTGACGCCCAGCGAGCTCAACGACTACGTCAAGAAGCACGGCGCGAAGATGATCGACGCAAAGTTCGTCGACTTCCTCGGCCAGTGGAAGCACCTGACCTATCCGATCGAGCGCCTCGAGGAAGGCATCGAGGAAGGCTTCGGCTTCGATGGTTCGTCGATTTCCGGATGGCGTGCCATCAACTCGTCCGACATGTTGATGAAGCCGGATCCCGCGACCGCGATCATGGATCCGTTTCTCAAGACGCCGACGCTGTCGATCCTGTGCGACGTGATCGATCCGATCACGCACGAGCCCTACCAGCGCGATCCGCGCAGCCTCGCGAAGCGCGCCGTCAGCTACCTGAAGTCGACCGGCATCGCCGACACCGCGTACTTCGGTCCCGAAGCCGAGTTCTTCATCTTCGACTCGATCCAGTATTCGGAGGAACCGCAGCACTCGTTCTTCCAGATCGACTCCGACGAAGCCGGCTGGAACAACAAGCGCAGCGAAGGCGGCGGCAACAAGGGCTTCAAGCCGCCGATCAAGGGTGGCTACTGCGTCGCCGGCCCGACCGATCAGCTCAGCGATCTGCGCACCCAGATGGTCATGACGATGCAGTCCGTCGGCATCATCATCGAGACGCACCATCACGAGGTCGCCACGGCCGGTCAGGCCGAGATCGACATGAAGTACGACACGCTCGTGAAGATGGCGGACCAGGTGCTCTGGTACAAGCACATCGTCAAGAACGTCGCGCGCCAGCACGGCAAGACGGCGACGTTCATGCCGAAGCCGCTGTTCG
>JACCTC010000381.1 GCA_013812655.1 Deltaproteobacteria bacterium
CGCCACGACAACGTCGCCGCGCAGGTCCGACGCCTCGCGCCCGACGCCGTCATCGTCGAGAATACCGAGTACAAGAAGGGCAACCTCGTCTCGATGCGCACCGGCGAACGCGCCCTCGAGCCCGGCCCGTTCTTGCTGATGAACACCGACCACATCTACAAGCCCGCGATCGCCGATGTCGTCGCGCGTGCGTGTGCTGCGGCCACGGACATCACCGCGTTCTGCGACTTCGATCGCCCGCTCGGCGCCGATGACATGAAGGTCGGCCTCGATGCGGAGCGCCGCGTCGCCGAGATGGCGAAGACGCTGCCGACCTGGGACTGCGGCTATGTCGGCATGACGTACGTGCCGGCCGGCCGGCGCGATGACTACTTCGCGGCGGCGACCCGGGTCTCCGCGGAGCTGGGCGACGCGATCCACGTCGAATCGATCCTCGTCGCGCTCGCCCGCGCCAGCACGCCGCCGCACATCGCCGACATCAGCGGCCACGGCTGGCTCGAGATCGACGAGCCCCACGAGCGCGCACACGCCGACGGCGTCCTCGCGCGCGAGCGCTGGTGGCAGTAAGCGCTCCGGACACGATCTAGCAATCACCGTCCCCCGCGTGACGGTCCCGGTCGCAGCGCCGTTCTCCATGGACGGTGACCCAAGCTGACCCAGCCGCCCGCGGTGTCGTGCTCGTCGCGTTGCTCGCTGCGCTGTGCGGATTGCGCGGCGCCGGAGTCACGACGCTCCTGGCGTGGACCGATCTGGTCATCGAGGCGGCCCGCTATCCGCTGCTGTTCGGCGTGTACGTCGCGACCTGGCTGGCCGCCCGCGGCGCGACCGGCGAGAGCCGCCGGCAGCGCCTGCTCGCCGGCTCGCTCGCGACCGCCGCGCTGTTCGACCCGCTCTTCCTGGTCGGCAGCGTGGCGTGGCTCGCGGGCCTCCACGCGCTGCTGCCACGGCTGCGCATGGCGTTCGGGTATGTGATCGCGACCTACGTCGGTGCCGCGATCGCGTGTCACCGCGATGTGTTCGGTACGGATCCGGCGGTCGCGCAGTGGGGCTACGTGCTCGCGGTCGGCTACACGTTTCGCGTCGCGTGGCTCTTGCACGAGGTGCGGTTGCGCCGCGAGCAGGTGATCCGGTTCGACGAGCTCCTTCTCTACTTCGTGTTCGCGCCGTTCTTCGTGATCGTGCCGTACATGATCGCGATCCCGCGGTTCGATGGATTCTGCGCCGGGCTCGACCGCCACGATCCAGCTGTCGAACGCTCGGGCCTGCGGCTGCTCGTGTGGGGCACCGCACTCTCGGTCGCGGCCTGGCTCGTCCGCGCAGACTATGGCCCGTCGGAGCTCGCGCTCGCGAGCCTCGCCGCAGGAGCCTACGGACTCGCCTTCGTGCACGGGTTCGCCGCGTACTTCGTCGAGCACCTGCTCGCCGCACTCGCGATCGCCGCGATCCTCGTCGGCCTGGTCCGCGTGCTCGGCATCGACCTCGGGCCGTCGTTCGACCAGCCGCTTCGCGCGCAGCGGCTGACGGAGTGGTGGCGGCGCTGGAACACGCACACGCACTTCCGCGACCTGCTGGTCGAGCTGTTCTACTACCCGGTCGTGATGCGGCTGCGGCGGCGCCCGCTGCGCGCGACCGTGCTCGGCTGCGTCGCGGTGTTCGTCGTCGGCAGCACGCTGTTTCACTGGCCGAAGCACTACTTCATGCGCGGCTATGCATCGTTTCCGATCGGCTCGCTCGCCGAGAACCTCGTGATGTGTGCGCTCGTCGCCGGCTCGCTCGTGCTCGAGCAGCGGCGCGCGAAGGCCCGCGTCACCTCGCCACCCGCGACCGGCATCCGCGCCGTCGCCCGCACATTCATCCGGACCGCCATCACCTTGCTGCTCGTCTACCTCGCCGTCGGCGTGATCGGGCGGGGCGTGCAGCGCAGCATTCTCGCTTGAAGGAGACCCCATGACTGAACCGCTTCGACTCCAGCTCCGCACGACCCTCGCCAACCTCGCCGGTACGACGAGCTTCACCGATACCCAGGACGTGTTCGCGACGAGCGTCGTCCGTTCGATGAACCTCCTCGAGCTGATCTGCTTTGTCGAGGACAGCTACGGGATCACGATCTCGCAGCGTGACGTGTTCGAGGGCCACCTCCGCTCCGTCGAGCGGATGGTCGCGTTCGTGACGACCCGACGCACGGAGCTTCGCTGATGCGTCTCGCGCTCCACTGTCCATCGGCCGCGGATGCGTCGCCGATGGCGGTCGCGGGCCTGCCGGCCGACCTCGCGTTCTGTCACCCCGACATCCGCGGCGTGATCGGAATCGATCCGGTGAGCGGGCAGGTGGAGCTCGAGGTCGTCGCCGATACCGAGGATCTGCGCCGCCAGGTCGCCGGGGTCGTCGCGCTCTCGATCCGCTCGTACCGGTTCGTCGGCGAGCAGGCTCCGCTGTGGCGCCACGAGGCGCTCGCGCGTTACACGGGCCGGACCGCGCTCGACGAGCTGATCGCCCGCCACACCATCGAGCTCGGTCCCGGGCAGTACGCGCTCGTCGGTCCGGTCGCGCGGCTGCGGATGGCGATCGACGAGCGACTGCGCCGGATCGCCGATGCGGTCGCCGCCGAGCCCTGGCACCTGCCGAGCATCGAGCAGACCGCGGATCTGATCCCGGCGACCGGCTACCTGTCGTCGCACGGGCAATACGTGACGTTCGGGTACCGTCTGCCTTGTCACTTCGCCCAGCTCCAGCGGTTTGCGGTCGCCGCTCGCGAGCAGCGCCTCGAGCGTCCCGAGCTTGCCGACCTCGAGCCAACCGGCTTCATCCTCGAGCCGTTCGTCTGCCACAACGTCTACCGCGCGCTGCGGGGGACCGCGGTCGCCGACGGCCGGACGATCACGGCGCTCGGGACCTGTTACCGCCACGAAGGCTTCCGGTTCGAGCCGCTGCTGCGGCAATGGGAGTTCTCGATGCGCGAGGTCGTGCTCGTCGGCGCGCCAGGATACGTCACCGAGCAGCGTGCGCGGTGTGTCGCGCTGACCCAGGAGCTCGCGCGCGACCTCGACCTCGATGCGCGTCTCGAGATCGCGACCGACCCGTTCTTCGTCAGCGAGGCTGCATCGAAGCGGACGTTCCAGGCGATGTCGTCGACCAAGCTCGAGCTGAAGCTCGCGATCGATGACACCGCGAGCACGGCGGCGGCATCGTTCAACCTGCACGGCAACCAGTTCACCGCTCCGATGGCGATCCATGATGGTGCCGGCGCGCCGGTCGAGACCGCGTGTGTCGGCTGGGGGCTCGAGCGCTGGCTTGCGGCGATCGTCGCGCGGTGGGGCGCGGACCCGGCGCGGTGGCCGCTGTGATCGGCAAAGGCCGCCAGCGCACCTGCATGTCTCACGCGCGGTCGTCCCGACGGAATTGCGGGTCGGGATCAGTCGTCACCACCTCGGCGATCGGCTGCGTGTGTCTTGTTGTGAGCCCCGCGAAGGCGCCGCATGACGGACTGCCGGATGTCGCCGTCTTGTCCTGGTATGCGCCCCGCTCCGAAGGAAGCCTGGATCTTGGCCGGAAACCTCGACGGCGTGCCCGCCCAGCCCGAGCTCCTCGACGAGCTCGGCGGCATCCCGTACGTCCTTCGCATCGCGTGCGATCTGGCCCTTGCAGGGGCCACCCGGATCATCGTGGTGTGGAGCGGCTCGGCGCCAGTGCCGCCGTTGTCCGCGATCGCCGCAGATCCTCGGCTCGCGCAGCGAGCGACGCTCGCGGCCACCCGCGATCTGCCCGCCGGCAATGCCGACGACGCGATCCTCGTCGCGCGCGCAGATCGCGTCTATCACCGGGATATCCCCGTTCGCGTCGCGCAGACCTGGCAACGGTCGGCGGTCCGGATCGCCAAGGTCAGTGGCGAGGAGCATGACGCGATCGTCGCGACCGACCGGCGAACCGCGCGGATCCTGGCGGCGCGGGCGCCGGTCCAGGACGGGCTCGCGGCCGAGCTCGCGCGGCTGCTCGTCGTGCGGGAGGTGGCGTGTGCCGAACCGCCGTACCTCGCGTTCACGATGGCAGTCCCGGATCGTCGCGCACGCGGGAAGGCCGAGCGCCGCCTCGTTTGGTCGCTGCGCAAGTCGGCCGACGGCATCGCCTCGAAGCTCGTCAATCGCCACCTGTCGCTGCCCGTGACGTGGCTGCTCGCGCGAAGCCGGATCCACCCGAACCACGTGACGCTGATCGCGCTCGCGTGTGCGCTCGCAGGAGCGATCGTGATCTCGCGCGGCGGGTACGCCGCTGGGGTCGGCGGGATGCTGCTCGTGGAGCTGGGGTCGATCATCGACGGCATCGACGGCGAGCTCGCGCGGCTGCGGTTCCAGTTCTCGCGTATCGGCCAGTGGCTCGACACCGTCGTCGACGATGTGGCGAACGTCGCGTACGCCGCAGGCGTGACGGCGAATCTCGCTGCGGCGGGCTTGACGTGGGCAATCCCGGTCTGTGCGATGGCAACGATCGCGTTCGCGATCACGCAGAGCACGCAGTACGCACTGATCAAAGTGGTGTACCGCTCGGGCGACCTCGCGGCGATCCCGTGGGCATTCCAGAGCTCGGAGTTCCTGTCGCGCAAGAGCAGCGGGGCCGTCGCGTGGCTCCGCTTGACCGCGCCGAAGCTGTTCAAGCGCGACTTCGTCGTCACGCTGTGCCTCGGGTTTGCACTGCTCGGGCACCTCGAGCTGATCCTCGCGAGCTTCGCAGGCGGTGCAGCCGTGTTCTTCGTCGTATTCTGGGTCCAGGCGGTGCGGAACCGCTCTTCGATCGTGGCCGACTACCGCCGGGTGGTCACCGGCGTAGCGACCGTGCGATCGCGCGCGGCGTGATCCTCGTGAACCCAGCGCGGGCCCGGCGCGGTGGCTGCTGTGATCGGCAAAGAGCCGCGAAGTGATGGCGGCGGCTCTGCGATAGACTGGTTGGCCATGAACGTCCGCACGATCACGATCGGGTTGCCGCTCGGCAGCGTCCGATCGCTCGGCGAGGTCCAGCCGCGGCTGCAACGCCTCGCCGACACCTTGCGCGACGAATTCGTCGCGCGCGAGATCGCGGTGCGGACGTGCCGGGTCGCGCTCAGCCCGATCGGCGAGGGCGGCGGTCCGGACGGCGCCCAGCCGGTCAACGCGGCGGTCGCGATGGGCTCGCTGAACGCGGTCGCGCAGGCGTGCGAGGAGCTCGGCATCCGCTGGTTCTGCGTGCCGTTCGACATGACGCGCGGAAGCCACGCGGCGACGCTCGACACGCTCGCTGATCTCGCGTTCGAGGTGATCAAGCGCCACCCGCGCTCCTTCGTGCACTTGATCTGCGCCCGCGACGGGCAGATCGCCTACGACGCGATCACCCGCGCGAGCCGCCTGATCAAGCACGTGTCCGCGATCGAGCAGTCGGGCTATCACAACTTCCGTGTCGGCGTCGGCTGCAACATCGCGCCGGGCACGCCGTTCTTCCCGTTCGCGTACAGCTCCGACGAGCTCGGGTTCTCGATCGGCCTCGAGATGCCCGCCGCCTTCCTGTCGGTCGTCGGCGGCATGGCCGGCGCATCGCTCGCCGAGATCCGCGAGGCGCTGCTCGTGCAGCTGCTGCCCGGAATCCGCGAGGTCCACGACATCGCGCTGCGGGTCGCGGCGGAGCAGGGCGTGGTGTTCCACGGCATCGATGTCTCGATCGCGCCGTACCCGGAGACCAACGGCAGCGTCGCGCAGATCATGGAGCTCCTCGGGCTCGAGCAATACGGCGGCCACGGCACGCTCTTCATCACCGCGTACCTCACCGACATCCTCAAGGAGCTGATCCGCCGCGGCGGGCTCCGCACGGTCGGCTTCAACGGCGTGATGCTCTCGCTCCTCGAGGACGAGTACATGGGCCGCCGTAACAGCTACAACCTGTACTCGATCGACTCGCTCGTCCTCTACTCGACGGTGTGCGGCTGCGGCGTCGACATGGTGCCGGTGCCCGGCGACAGCTTCGAGGAGGAGATCGCCGCGATGATCCTCGACGTTGCGACCGCGTCGACCGTGCTGAACAAGCCGCTCGGCGTGCGGATCCTGCCGATTCCCACGAAGCAGGCGAACGAGTTCACCGCGTTCAACATGGAGTTTCTCTTCAACACGCGGATCAAGAAGATGCGTGACCTCGGCTTCGTCGGGACGTCGATCCGGGGTGCACCGTTCGGGTTTCTCATGAGGCCGGGGCCCAGGGAGAGCGGCGGATGACGATCGATCCCGCAGACGTCAAGCGGTTCTGGGACGAGCGCGCGGCGCGCCACGCCGACGACCCCGGCCTGACGAACCTCGAGGAGAACCCCGAGCTGCGCGACCTCAAGATCGCGCTCGAGGAGGCCCGCGTCGCGGACTATCTCGGCACGCTGCGCGAGGAGTCGATCGTCCTCGATCTCGGCGGCGGCTATGGCGTGTGGGCGTTCAAGATCGCGCCGGCCGTGGCGCACGTCGACGTCGTCGATTTCTGCGCGCCGCTCGTCGAGCGCGGCACCGCCAAGGCCGCCGAGCTGGCGGTCAACAACGTCACGTTCACGCACGCGGCGGCCCAGGACTTCACGAGCACGCGCAGCTATGACCTCGTGTTCATCTCGGGCCTGCTGCTCTACCTCAACAACGACGAGCTCGATCTGCTCCTCGACCGGATTGCCAGCTATACCCATGCCGGCAGCGTCGTGCTCCTCCGCGATGGGACCGGCGTCCCGGACCACTACGAGATCACGAAGCGGTGGTCCGAGGCGCTGCAGGCGAACTACGCCGCGATTTACCGCACCCGCGACGAGTACCTCGCAGCATTCGCCCGCAGCGGCTACGCGTGCGTGCGCGACGACGACATGTTCGAGGCCGGCTGCGTGCTGAACAAGTTCCCCGAGACCCGGCTCAGGATCTATCGGTTCGTCCGCCTTCCGTCCTAGCTGGCAGGTCGCGCTGCTGATCAAAAGGCGCCGAGCGCGTGCGCGAGAAACCCGGCTGCGCCACCGACCAACAGGAGCGCGATCCAGGCCACGCCGCGGCGAGATGCGCGCCGCTGGATCATCGCCGTACCAACCGGGGAGATCATCGCGACGCTCTCGCGCCGGCGCTGCTCCACGGCTGCCGAGATCGCGGGCAGCTCTCCAATGACCTCGACCTCTCGACTCTGGATGATCTCGTAGAGTGCGGACACACCGCTGTCCTCACGCCGCAATGGCTGCTTCTGGGTAAACACCCATTCGATCCATGACACGAACTGCCGCTGCGTGAGCCGACCGGCGGCCACCACGCCGATCGCATCGCGCATGTCGCCAGCGCTCTGCCACCTTAGATTTGGATCGCGCTCGAGCGCTTTCAGGACGATCAGGTCGACCTCCCGCGGCACCTCGGGATTCGAGCGAGACGGGGGCTCGACCGGCAGCGAACGCACTCGATCGAGGATCTGGCTCGGTTCGGACGCATCGAACAGACGTCGGCCCGTGAGCAACTCGTACATGACCACACCGAGTGCCCACAGATCGACACGCGCATCGAGCTTGCCGGAGAGATATTCGGGCGCAACGTAGTTGAGCTTTCCCTTGATCGTGCCGGCCTGGCTCTGTACCGAGGACTGCTTGGTCTTGGCGAGCCCGAAGTCGATGAGCTTCACCTGGCCTGTGCTCGACACGATCACGTTCGAGGGCGACACATCGCGATGAACGATCCCCAGCGGGTAGCCGAGCTCGTTGCGCAGGTTGTGAGCGTGATCGAGCGCATCGCAGAGCTGATACGCGACCTCGAGCACCACCATGATCGGGATGCGGCCGACGTAGTCCCTGCATTGCTGCTGGATCTGCAGCAAGGTCGGGCCCGGAACGTACTCGAATGCGATGAAGTAGATCCCCCGCAACTTCCCGAACTCGTAGACGCGCGCGATCCCGGGATGCCGCAGGTGCCGCGCGAGGCGTGCTTCGTCCACGAACGAGCCGACCAGCTCCGGGATGTTCGCGATGTGCGGGTACATCCGCTTGAGGGCGACCGGGTCCTTGACCGCACGAGACCTGGCGAGGTGCACGGTGGCGAGTCCGCCAGCGCCGAGCTCCTCGTAGATCTCGTACGAGCCGAACCGTTCACCCACCTGAGCCAACCCGCTTGATGAGGCTCAGGTAGTCGAGGTGCGTGTTGACCTCGTGGAGGAACCGGTCGCCCTTGTCGACGACCGCGAAGGCTCCCTCGGTGACCGGCAGGTTGATCCCGCAGAACACGCTGCGGTTCTTCGCGCAGTCGCGCTTCCAGGTGCGCAGCAGCGCGGGTGTCGAGACCTTGTAGATGCCGAGCGTCTCGACGTCCGCAGCGCGGCGCGGCTCGCCGAGGTAGAGCTCGGTCACCCGACCGCCGTCGGCACTGCACCGCACCGAGTGCGCCTGCTTGTTCTCCGCGTGCTGCACGAACACGGCATCGCCTGGCGCCTCGCTGATCAACGAGACCAGATCGGCCTCGAAGAACAGATCGCTCGAGATCGCCACCGTCGGCCGCTCGTCGAGCGCGAGGCTCAGGCTGTAGCTGTTTCCGGTGATGCTCCAGTGCTCGTTGTAGACATAGTCGAAGCCGGGGAAGTCGTTCATCACCGAGATCGCCTGGTAGCCGAGCACGACCGTGATGTCCCAGCCCGCGAACAGCCGGCCGAACCGCGCGAGCAGCGCTTCGCCGGTACGCGGGTCGCGCATCCGCAGCTTGTGAAAGCCGTCGAGCCGGAAGCCCTGACCGGCCGCGAGCACGACGAGCCTCATCGCAGGTCCTCCAGCAAAATCGCGCAGTCGTCGATCACGTTCGGGAACTTGTGCTTCACCGTCTTGTACGGATAGAGGTCGCCGGCGTTCGCGCGGCGGATCACGGTCGCGACGTCGACCGGCTCCTCCTTGCGCAGCGTCCACACCGCGACGTCGTCATACGCGAAGCGCTGCACCGGCACGCGCGCGAGCCCCATGCGCAGCGCAACTTGCAGGCGGTGCTGGCCGTCGAGCACGAGGCCGTGCGTCGCCTCGATGTAGAGCGGCTTGGTCCACACGCCCTCGCGCTCGATCTTCGCGCGCAGCGCGAGCACGCGCGCTTCGTCAAAACCTTCGATGTGCTTGAGCCCCTGCGGCAAGACCAGCTCGATGCGCTCGGCGACCGGGGGGGCGGCGTCGAAGTCCTCCGCCTGGATGTCGCGGTACTCGTCGGGCGTGTTGAATGTCTTGAACCGGTAGTGGCTCGCGTCACCCTCGATCGACGGCAGCCGCGCGACGTGCTCGGCCCACGGCACGAAGAAGTACTGCGCGATCGAGCGACCGGCGTACTCCTCGACGAGCGCGCGGAACACCGGCAGCTCCGCCGCGCTGACCCGCATGACGCCCGTCATCTTGCGATGGTCGGCGAACCGCGGCTCCCACTCCGGCACGACGCGGACGTCATCGATCTGGCCGCGCGCATCGCTGTGGACGATCCCGCCGTACATCGCCGGGACGAACGCGCCGCGCGTGAACCACGCGGACTGGTGCTCGAAGTCGGTGCCGGCGACGTACCGCACCATCGCGTCCTCCATGATCGTGTCGGCCTCGAAGATCACGACGGAGGAATCCACTTCGCGCAGCGCGAGCCGCATCGAGTGGATGTTGGTGTCCTCGGCGTAGCGATCGTTCTCGACGATCGTGATCCGCGGCGCGGCGAGGCTTTTCATCACGCGGGAGGCCACGAGCTCGCGGACCTTCGCCTGCTGGTAGCCGACGACGATCACGACGTGCTCGATCGAGGTCGTCGCGATCTGCGCGAGCAAGCGCTCGAGGATCGTGCGGTCCTTGTAGAGCAGCAGTGACTTCGGGCGGTCGTGGGTCGCCTCGCCCATCCGGCGGCTCGAACCGGCCGCCAGCACGATCGCGGTCTTGGCATCGTTCACGACGTTCTCTTCCTGTCGCGCTCGAGGCGCATCACGGTGGCGATCCGGACCATCATGATCCCCACGAACCACAGCCCGCTCGCGATCCCGATGAAGTACAGGCCGCGCTGCATCCATGGCTCGCCGAGCGCGAGCGCGAGCCCCAGCCAGAAGAACAGATCCGACTCGTTGAACTCGACGATGCCCGGCATCGACCTGACGTAGAGCACCGCGCGCTCGCGCAACGTCGAATCCGAGAAGTCCTTGCGCTGGTCGGTGCCGGCGGTCGTGCTCGTACCTGCCTGCTTCTGCATCGTCACGACGACCCAGTACACGTAGCCGCGGGTCAGCATCATGACCGGGACCGCGAGCGCGACGATGATCGCCAGCGCGTCGCCGGTGTCGGTGTACACGCGCCAGCCGAACGCGCCGAACACGACCGCGTAGCCGACCGCATCCGTGATCTTGTCGAGGAACGCCCCCATCAACGACGACGCCTTGCGGTAGCGCGCGAGGCTGCCGTCCATGCAGTCGCAGATCACCGATACCTGAAGAAACACGATGACAGCGAGATCGGCGCCGCGATCACCGACGAGCACGAGCGGGCAGGCGGCGAGCTTGCAAAGGAAGCCGAACAGCGTGATGTGGTTCGGCCTGATCCACGGGATGTCCGCGATCGCGGCGTTCAGCACGTTGCCGATCGGCCCGCCCATCGCGACGCTCCACCACTCGGCGTTCCACTTCGAGCGCATCAGCCGATAGCGCTCCGCGTAGCTGTGGCGCCGCGGCATTCCGCACGGCCCAGCCGGGCGCTGCTCGGCCGGGCTCGCGCTCACGAGCTGCTCGCCGGGGGCGTGGGCGCGGGCCCGGCGAGCTCAGCGACCTCGAGCTCCCGGAGCCGCGCGTCGACCTTCGTCATCTCGATGTGCCGCACGATGATCATCGCGAAGCAGCCGATGACCTGGGTGACGCAGAGGAGCCACAGCCCCCACTCGAGGCGATCGATCAGGAGGGCGAGGCTGAGCCAGAACCACAGATCCATCTCCTCGAACCAGACGATTCGCGACCACCGCACGAAGAACCACCGCACCCACTCGCTACGTGTTCGCAGCGGCGGCGGCTTGATCACGATCGGCTGGGTGCGCTTCGCCACGGCGGCAGCCGGATCCTCGCGCGCCTCGAACCAGCGCACGCGCTCGGTCTCGGCCTGCGCGAGCCACTTCATGTAGGCGCGCACGTTCATCGCCGTCGCCGACGACGTCGACAGGATCAAGTACCAGGCGTCGCCGGTCTGGCGATACGCTTGCCAGCCCGCCGCGAGCATGATCGGCCACCACGTGACCATGTCGGAGACCTTGTCGTAGAACGACCCGAGCTTCGTGAACGTCCGGCGGTAGCGCGCGACGGTGCCGTCGAGGTGATCGAACAGGATGCCGAGGTGGAGGAGGATCACCGCCTCGATCCAGCGCCCCGGATCGAGGATCAGCCACGCCGCCGCGAGCTTGAAGATGTTCGCGAGGGTCGTTAGCCGGTTCGGGGTCAAGAACTTCCAGTCCGCGATCAGCAGCATCACGAGGATCGTGAGCGGACGCATCACGAGCGCCGGATACCAGTCATCCGACTGGAAGTTCCGGATCCGCTGGAGCCGCTCGCGATTCATCCGTCCTATTTATCGCGGACTGCCGTCGGCTGCACGTGCTGCTACCGGCGAGTCGCTGTAGGCTGCAGCGACTTCGATGTCAGGAGAGGCGCGTCCAAGCGAGAAGGGCATGTCGACCGAGGTCAACCGCGGGTTGGCATGGATCGGCATCGCGAGCTCGCTGGTCGGCATCCTCGACCTGCTCGCGATCCTGATCATCCTCAACAACTGGGTCGACAAGGAGCAGTACGGGATCGCGACGCTCGCGAACTGGATGTTCCCGATCCTCGACCAGGCGACCGACCTCGGGCTGTCGGCGGCGGTGATCCAGCGCGAGGACCACGACGACGCGAAGATCTCGACGGTCTTCTGGATCAACCTGATGACGGCGAGCGCGCTGTTCATGCTGCTCCTCGTGTTCGCGCCGTTGATCGGCGCGGGGATCTACGGCCACGCGATCATCGGCTACATGCTGATCGCGTACGGGTCGAAGCTGCTCTGGCAGAACGTCTACTTCATCCCGGTCGCGATGATGAAGCGCGAGCTCCGGTTCAAGGAGCTGTCGATCATCCGGATCTGCTCGAACCTCGCCGAGTTCGCCGGCAAGGTCGGGTTCGCCGCGGCAGGCTTCGGCATCTGGTGCTTCGTGCTCGGCCCGCTGGCGCGCGTGCTGGTCACCGGGATCGGCGCGCAGATCTGCCACCCGTGGCGGCCCAAGCTGATCCTGCGGTTCACGGCCGCGAAGGAGTACGTGACGTTCGGGCTGAGGACGTCGGGCAGCCAGATCCTGTTCTACATGTACACGAACGTCGATTACCCGATCGTCGGCTACTTCTTCGGACCGACCGCGCTCGGCGTCTACAAGCTCGCGTACGAGGTCGTGCTCGAGCCGGTGCGCATGATCTCGAACGTCGTCGTCGATATCGCGTTCCCCGCGTTCGCCCGGCTGCGCTACGCGAAGGACAGGCTGATCGGCCAGCTCGTGTCGTTCACCAAGTTGAACCTCATCACGGTGATGGCGTACTCGGCGGTCGTGCTGGTCGCCGCGCCCGACGTGCTGGAGGTGTTCTTCCCGAAGTACACCTCCGCGGTCGACGCGATCCGCATCCTCTGCATCGTCGCGGTGTTTCGTTCGGTCAGCTTCGTGGTGCCGCCGATGCTCGACGGCATCGGCTACCCGAACCGCACGTTCGTGTACTCGCTGATCGCGGCGATCGTCCTGCCGGCCACGTTCTGGCTCGGGGCCGTGCTGCTCGGGGACTCGCTCGGCTACATGTCCGTCGCGGTCGCGTGGGCGATCGGCTACCCGATCGCGTTTGCCGTGCTCATCGGGCTCGCGCTGTCGACGCTCAAGTGGACGTTGCGCGGTTACCTCGGCGCGGTCGGCGGCGTCGCGCTGTGCCTGATCGCCGCCGCGCTCGTCGCGTGGGGCGTGCACGCGATCCTGCCGCCGATTCCCGGGGTGCGGCTCGCGATCACTGCCGTCGTGGTCGTCACCGTGACCGGCGCGCTGCTCGCGTACACCCAGAACCTCAGCATCCGCAGCGCGATCCGCGCGATCAAGGGCGACGGCGATGCCGTGCTCGACGATCCCGCGCCGCCCGTCGAGATCATCCCCAGCGAGCCGCGCGACGACGCGTCAGCTCGATAGCAGCCGCGGGATGCCGCCGCGCCGCGCGACTTCCTGGAGCTGGGCGCGGAGCCGGATGTGCTCGCGGGTGACGACGAGGCCGCTCACCACCGCACCGGCGAGGATGCCGCCGTAGATCAGCGCATACGCGTTGACGAGCGTGAGCACGAACGCCGCGAGGTTGATGAAGTCGCGGCGGATCACGTAGAGCACCCACTGGCCCACCGCGAGCATCCACGGGGCGAGGTTCGAGGGCGCACGCGGCCGCGCCCGCAACCCGACGCCATCCGGGCCTTCGACGACGTCGAGCGTGCCGACGTAGTACTGGCTGCCGCCGGCCTTCAGCACGACGATGCAGAAGTAGTAGATGCCGTAGATCGAGGCCGCATAGCAGATCGTGCCGATCACGATGCTGCCGGCGACCCACTCGTGCGGGTGTAACCGGTACGTGTGGAAGCCGATCGCGATGAAGTACGCGACGCTCGTGATCTCGTCGACGATCGTGTCGAGCCACGCGCCGAGCGGCGAGCTCGTGAGCTTGAGCCGCGCGATCTCGCCGTCGCAGCCATCGAGGATGCCCGAGAAGAATACGAGGAACGCGCCCCAGAACAGCATCGCCTGACCGGGCAGGGCGGTGAGGTAGCAGCCGATGAGGCCGATGATGCCGACGATGACCGTCACCTGATTTGGTGTGATCGACGTGTGCAGGAGCGCGCGCGTCATCGGCTTCGAGATCGGGCGGTAGATGTACTGGCTGACCGGACTGTCCTCGGCCGGCTTGACGAGAATCCGCAGCAGCATCTTTGTCGCTGCCTTGCGCTCGGCCGGCGTGGCCGCAGGGTGCCGCGCGATGTCGCCATGGACGATCTTCGTCGTCGCGTCGCTCGCGAGCCACGCCGCGGCAAGCTCGCGATCGGCCTCTCCGGGATGCTGCACGATCGCCGTGATCACGGCGCGGGCGTCGGCGCCGGTCAGCCACATCGCACCGGCGTACTGGCCCCGGGGATCGATCGCGATCCGGCGGGCGCCGCTGGCCTCGACGAGCGGGCGCAGCAGCGGCATGTGCACGAGCTGATCGCCACCGCGAACCACCAGCAAGCCAGCGTCACCGCGCTCGGCGTCCCATGCCGCGAGCTCGTCGGCCTTCGCCGGACCATCGACCACCAAGATCCGCCGCGCGCCGACGCGTCCGGCCACTCGACGCGCGCGCTCGACGAGCGTCAGCCCCAGCAACACCTCGTGCGCATGCGGCGAGTCCGCCAGGACGATCGCGTCGAACGCGCTCGCGGGCGCCACCGGGCGCGGCGGTGTCGGGACCGTCATGTCCGCGATTTGGCCGGCGGATCAGCGTGCAGATCGGCCTGTTCGCGCAGCTTCCGCTCGACGCGCTCGAGGTCGACCTTGTCGTCGATCTCGAGGACCGTGCAGTCGCGGATATCGACGATGCCAAACGGGACCTCGCCGCGCTCGCTGAGGCGATGGTAGGCGTGGTCGTAGTACTCGTGAGTCAGGCCCTCGCCCGGGAACTTCGCGAGCTCGTGGAAGACCTTCGCGCCGGCCGCGGCCGACAGCTTGGTGACGCCGATATACTCGCCCATGCAGATCGTGGGGTCGATCGTCTTCGACAGCGCCTTGACGTGGCCGGCCGCGTCGAGCTGCACCTTCATCGCATCGTCATCGAGCTCGGCGGTCGGGTCGGTCGCGAGCAACGCGTCGCCGGGCGCGGCGATCATCCGCGGCAAGATCTTGGCGTCGAGGATGACGTCACCGTCGAGCTGGAGGAAGTCATGGCCGCGGACGAATGGCTCGGCGACCTGCAGCGAGAAGAAATTTCCCCACGGCTCGTACTTCTCGTTGAGCACGATCTCGCAGGCATGCCCGGCCTTGCCGAGCGCGTCGCGTAGCGCGTCGATGCGATAGCCACCCACCACGACGACATCGCGGCTCGCGATCCCGGCGGCGGCGAGCCAGTCGAGCTGGCGGAACAGGATCGACTTGCCGAGGACCTCGACGAGGACCTTGGGACGGTCGTTGGTGAGCGGTGCGAGACGCGACCCGACACCGGCAGCGAGGATCACAGCTTTCATAAGTACTCACCGAACCGATGACGCGACCAGCCCGGCCGGACGCCAGGCACGAAGCAAGATACGTACGCGGAAGCGGCGGCACGATACTCGATGGCATGGACCAGTCAACGCCTGGCAGGGCGGGTCATCATCGCGTTCACCGGGTGGGCACGAGCCTGGTACAAGCCTGTCAAACGACCGCCACAAAGCGGTTAAAAGCTGACGCTCTGCGGCCCAAGTCTTCGAAACCTCGAAGGGTGCACATGTTGCACGGGCGGGCCGTATGGTCACGCACGCCGTCGTGCTCGCAACGCGCCTGGTCCTCGAATCGGGGAACCGGCTCTCGTCCGCAGCAGTGATGAGCGTTCGTCAGAGCCTCGAAGCGCTTGCCGTGGTCGGTGTTCGCGAGGTCGCAATCGTCGATGGCGCGCACGCAGAGGCCCTCCGGGATCGCTTGCAGCTTCACACGCTGCCGTCCCTGAACGTCCGTGTCCTCGCGAACCTGAACTGGAAGAACCTAAGCGGTTCGGCGGTTCTCGCAGCCCGCACGTGGGTCGACAGCGGCGAGCACTGCCTCGTGGTCCGCGGCGATCGCCCGGTCGACGCTGGCACGCTCCGGACGCTGATCGAGCTCGGTCGCGAGAGCGGCAGCGATGCCGCGATCCTGTTCGCCCGTGATGCCGACGTCGAGCGCGGCTCCGAGGCGCGCGTCCAGCTGACCCGCGAGAGCGACACCGATCTCTACACGATCAGCAACATCGGCGAGGATCTCGTCGATGCCGACGGCGTGTTCACCGGCCACGCGCTGGTCGGCCCGTCGATCCTCGACGCGCTCGCCGGGCTGCCGAACCCCCAGCTCGAGCACGGCCTCCTCGAGCTCGTCCAGCGCGGCCGCGTCGTCGCGCTCGCCACGGCCTGGCAGTGGAGCGCTCCGCAGCCCGTCGAGATCGAGGACAAGGTCACCGCGCTACTCGACGCGAAGCACCACGCCCACTACATGCTGCTCAACCCCGGGCCGGTCAACACGACCGCCAAGGTCAAGAGCGCGCTCGTCCACCACGACGTCTGCCACCGCGACTCGACGTTCAGCGAGCTGATGGTCTCGCTGACCGGCAAGCTGCGCCGGATCTACCGCGGCACGCCGAACCACACGGTCGTCGCGATCACCGGCAGCGGGACCGCGGCGATGGAGTCGGCGCTGGTGTCGACGGTTCCCCCCGACAAGAAGATCCTGATCATCGACAACGGGGCGTTCGGCGCGCGGCTCGTCGAGGTCGCGACCGTCCACGAGATGGACGTCGTCCACCTGCGCTACGAGTGGGGCCAGGAGGTCGTGGTCGACGACGTCGAGCACGCGCTCGCGGTCTACCCCGACATCGCCGTCGTCGCGATGATCCACCACGAGACCTCGGTCGGCCTCTTGAACCCGGTCGGCGAGGTTGGCGCGCTCTGCAAGAAGCACGATGCGCTGCTCGTCGTCGACGCGGTCTCGTCGCTCGGTGCCGAGGACCTCGACGTCGTTCGCGACAACATCGACATCTGCTACGGCAGCGCGAACAAGTGCCTGCACGCGGTCAGCGGCGCCTCGTTCATGTGCGTGGCCCCGCGTGTGTGGAGCCGGATCGAGAAGCTCAAGCCGCGGTCGTATTACCTCGATCTCCGCCGCTACCGCCGCTACATGGACGAGCTCGCGCAGACCCCGTTCACCCCCGCGGTGTCGGTGTACTTCGCGCTCGACGCCGCGTGCTCCGAGTTCCTCGCGGACGGCCACGAGGCGCGCTTCGAGACCTACCAGACCCGCAACCGCCGCCTCCGCGATGGCCTCGCCGCGCTCGGCATGCCGTCGTACACGACGACCGGTCGCGAATCGCACTCGATCGTCACCTGCCGGCTGCCCGACGGTGTCGCGTTCGAGCCGCTCTACGACGCCGTCAAGGAGCGCGGGATCATCGTCTACGGCTGCAAGGGTGCCCTCGCCGATCGCTACATGCAGATCGCGAACATGGGTGACCTCCGCCTCGAGGCGATCGAGCACTTCCTTGGCGTGATGG
>JACCTC010000382.1 GCA_013812655.1 Deltaproteobacteria bacterium
GTCCATACCAGCAGCAGCGCGAGCTTGCGGCGCGTCGTACGCCGGCTCATACGCCGAATACCCGCCGGCCCGACCGCGACATCAGCCACTTGATCTGCACGATCGGCAGCAGCGCGACGGCCTCGACCATCAGCGCGATCGAGACGAACGAGAACGTCGCGCCTGCCTTGCCGAGCGCGCCGTAGACCCCGGCGAGGAACGCCGCCGAGATCAGGATCCGCACGATCGCGAGCGCGAGCGAGATGACGATGCCGGTGCCTGCGAGGACCGCGAGCCACCAGCCATGGCGCTTGCCGGCGAGCGTGCCGACCGCCATCAGCCCGGTGAACACCGGGAACGAGCACAGGTGGATCCACGCGCCGGGGAGCCGGTTCGGGATCACCTTCCACAGACAGAACGCCTGGATCAGCGCGAACAGGCACGCGAGCCCGCCGTAGATCCAGCGCCGGACATCGGGCCGCGGCGGCAGCGGCGTGGCCGTCGGCGGCGACAGCCGGATCCCGCCGCGCACGGCGATCGCGAGGCCGACGATCACCGGACCGTACGCGACCATCAGCTTGCCGTTGCTCGACGACGCGCTGTCGAAGGCCAGTGCCGCGATCAGAAAGCCGGCGAGCACGATCAGCCCGCCGATGATGACCTCGGCGATCCCGCGCCGGCTCGCGACCGGCCGGGTGGAGACGACGGCGGACGCCTTCGCCTTGATGCCGCTCGCCTTGCCGCCCTTGGATCTCGCGCTACCCATGCGGCGCGAGCATATGCGGATCGGCGCGAGCTAGAAGCAGCCCGGGCGCTCGATCGACGGGGCCGGCGTGGATACCGGCAGGATCATTCTGAGGTAGGCGTATTCGTCGTCGCAGAACACGCCGGGGCCCTTCCCTTCGAGCTCGGCGCGCTCGACGAACGGACGGTCGCCGCCGGAATCCATCAGCCGGTTCGGAGCATCGCCCGCGTTGTGGAAGCCCTCCATGTACGGGTTCGCGAGGCCGAGGGAGTGGCCGATCTCGTGCGACAGCGTGCCGCCGACGAGGTTGCCGAGCACGAGGATCGCGCAGCCGACCTGGCCCTCGCGGCTGCTCGCCGGACACCCAGTGCCTTCGGTGAGCACGGGTACGTTGCCCGAGAGATCTGCCGCGCGAATCGGCTGACCACCCTGGTCGGGGCGGAATGGATCGAACATCTTGTCGAACAGCGAGTCCGCGCCGGGCACCGACTTGACGCCTGACACCGGGTGCTTCGAGAAGCCCATGAGCGAGCGGACGAACACGCCACCGTAGCCGGGATAGCCGTCCTGCTGGGTCAGCGCGTTGACGCCACCGAGCCGGTCGTACAGCCGGAGGTTGCCGTTGTCCTTGCCAGGCGAGTTGTCGTAGCCGAAGAGCCCGGTGCCGTTCGGATCGACGCCCACGAGCTCGACGTGCTCGTAGAGCGCGTAGTCGGTCGGTGGCTCGGTGCGGAATTCGACGTTGACGCCCTCGAACGCACGCTTGCAGACCTCGATGATGCGATCGCGGATCCGCTTGTCGACGGCGCGCAACCCGAAGTCACGAAGGCCCTCGACATACGAGGCCTGAAAATTCAGATATACGACCTGCTTGACCGGCGCGATCGCGAACGCGACCCGCTTGGATGCGCCGCGCACGCGGTCGACGCCGTAGCTCACGATCGCAGTCGCGGTGCCGGTGAAGCTCCCGGTGTCGACGCGGAGATCGAGGCTCTGGCCGAGCTCGTCATCCGTGTTGACCACGTAGCGAACCATGCGGCCCTCGACGAACTCGGGGATCAGCGTCATCGAGATCGAAGCCGGGCTGCCGCCGGTCTTGTTGAAAGTTCCCGCGAGCTCGATCTCGGTGAGCGCGCCGGGCTCGCCACCGACGAAGCCGCCACCGTTGATGAACACGTACTGGCCGAGGCTCGCGGCGGGCGGATCGACGCTGAAGATCTGCGACGTCACGAGGTCGTAGAGCACGCTGATCGCCTCCGCTGGCACCTCCGACTGCCGCATCTGCTTGTTGATGACGGTGACCGCGCCGGTGAACGTCCCCGACTTGATGCCGGCGACCTTCGGCGAGAACGGGAACTGCGCGCGCGTGCGCTTCAGCGGATCGACCGGGACGAGTGGAATCTCGATCGCCGCGATCGGCTTGCACGTCGTCGTGTTGTCGAGCGTGAAACAACCGGTCAGCTTCGCGACCGAGACGCCCTCGTCGCCACCGAGCAGGAAGCCATCGCCCTCGATCTGGATCTGGTCGTTGACGAAGATCACGCCCTCGCCATCGAGTGCGGTCGGCGTCGGCGTCAGCTTCTCGCGGAATCGCAGGTCGATCGTGATCGCGTCACTCGAGTAGGTATCGCCGTCGCTCGTCGCGATCACGTCGATCCGAGCGGTGCCGTGGAAGTCGACGTCGCCGCCGAGCTCGTCGATCTCGTCGCTATCGATCGCGACCGTCATCGTGTTGAAGTCGACGAACGTCGCGCCCCAGCGAACGTCGACCTGCTGGCCGCCCGCATTGCCGGTCAGGTGGACCGTCGCGGTGCCCCACTGCGAGTCGACGAATGATGCGCCCTTGATGACGACCTTGGAGCCCGGGATGATGGTCTCGGGCGCGACTTCCTCGATCGCGAGACCCTCCAGACCTTGGTCGGGAGAGCTGGAGCTCGCACAGCCGGCCACGGCCAGGGCCTGGGCCAGTGAAAAACCCAGGGCGAGACCGACAGCCGCGGCGCGCATCACAGCACCTTGAGTGCGATGCCGTAGTTGTTCGTCGAACCGTTGTAGCCGCGAACGACGACGTAGTAGTCGCAGCCCGCTTCGCAACCGGCCGGCGCCGTGTACTCGGCATGCTCGTTCGAGGTCGCGCTCTGGCCACGCGTCGACGTGCACTGCGACGGGTCGTTGACATCGCACGGCCACAGGTCCGTGAAGCCCTTGTAGAGGTGGACGTCGAGATCCTGCGTCGAATTGCTCTGCGTGAACGTCAGGTCGATCGTGAGCTTCTTGCCGGTGGTCAGGCGGACCTTGTACCAGTCGTCATCGTTCGGGCAGGTCACGTTGGCGGTCGAGGTGAACGGCATGATGGTCGAGCGCGCCTGGCTGTAAGTGTCGTCGTCCTCGCGCGCGTCGTCGACGCACGTCGTGTTGCAGGTCTGCGCGGTCGTCAGCTGGTCGAGCAGGTACTCGCTGCGGACCCGGTCGAAGCCGTTGACCTTGATGTAGTAGGTGCCGGCCTTGACGCACTTGATGATGTTCTCGTCGGCCGTAAGGCTGGTCGACTTCGAGAGGATCGTGCCGTCCGAGCGGTAGAGCTGGAGGTCGAGGTCGCTCTCGCCGTTGCCATAGAGCCAGAGGTCGAGCTTGGTGTCGGCCGTCGTCTTGATCTGGAACCAGTCGTCGTCCGACTGCGAGCCGTACGTGACCGTGCCGGTCTTGGGGCAACTCACGAAGTCGTGGATGCCGGGGGCGAGCGGGCCGTCGACCAGCGCGTTCGCGGACGCCGCGGAGCGGCTGTCATCATCTTCGTTCGCGTCGTCCGCGCAGGTGCCGGTCGGCGCCTGGCACGAGCCGCTCTGCGGCACGCACTGGAACTCCTGCTTGTAGTCGACCGAGTAGAGCTTGGTCGCCGAGCAGGCAAAGCCGCTCGGGCAGCCGCCGGCGCAACCCTGCATGCAGTAGCTGTCGCCCATCGAGCCGGTGTAGACGCAGAGGTCACCGGTCCCGCACTGCGAATCCGAGGTGCAGGCCGCGCAGATCGGGAGGTTCGCGCTGCCCGACGAGGTCACGGTCATGTTGTAGACCTGCGACGTCGTCGAGTGATCGCAGTTGCCGGTGATGTCGTCGTCATCGTCCGCGACGAACAGGTAGTAGATCTTCTTCGCGGTGCCCGCCGGCGAGCTCGCCACCGGGTTCGGGACGTCGGCGGCGTAGACGCCGTTCTTGTTCGTGCCGCTGATCTTGATCGTCGACAGCTGGATCATCTGCGACAGCACCGGCGGGGTCGGCGGCGCGGTCAGCGAGTAGTAGAACAGCGGTGCCTCCTTGAGGCCCTTGTCGTCGGTGAACGTCGCGTCGACCGTGAGGCCCACGATCGTGTTCTCGTTCGACACCGTGTGGGCGATCGTCGGGGCCGTGCCCGGGCACGCCGCGGTGGCACCGCTGCGGAGCACGATCAGGTAGTTCTTCAGGGTCTTCGGGTTCTCGCCGTCATCGGCGCCGATCACGAGCGTGTAGCGGGTCTCCGCCTCCTGCTCCTTGGTCGGGCACCACTGGAAGTTCGCGGTCAGGCCGTCCTGCTGGTTGAGCGAGGCGCCCTCGATGATCGGCTCCTCCATGGTCAGGTTCACCTGCGCGGTGTCCTGATCCTCGATCACGATGCTGAGGTCGACGCACTTCTTCTTCGCGAGGTCGATAGTCGTGCCGCTGCCGAGCGGCTGGCGGAACACCGGTGCGGTCGCCGACCCGATCGCCGACTTGACGTCGATCGTGATGGTCACCGTGGTGTTGTTGTCGCCATCGGAGACCGTGAAGTCGAAGGCGTGCTCGCCGACGTCCGACGCGACCGGGGTCCACCGGAACACGCCATTGCCGCTGGGCGAGACCGAGACCTGGGCGCGGTCCGAGAGGTCGTCGAGATCGGCGGCCTTGAACCCGTAGGTGAGCTGGTCACCGTCGGGGTCGGTACCGTTGAGGTCGACCTTCAGCTCGGCGCCGACCTGCGCGACCTGGTCCGACAACCCGGAGAGCTCGGGAGCTCCACCACCGCCACAGGCTACTGTCGTAGCCAGGCAAGTCAGGCTTGTCATGGTCAGAAAAACGTGGCGGCCGGTGAGTGGCTGTAACCTCATGACGATCCTCCGGGCAAATCCGATGGCTGTCGGATGTCGAGGCAATGAGCAAGGAGCGGGCCCGCTCCCTGTCGCACCCCTCGTCCCGAGACGGCCGAGAAGATCTGAATGAAAGCGGCTACCTGGCGACGTTGCCGTGTTCGTCACTGAGGGCAAACGAGATCAGCCCCTGCGCAACCGGATCCGCCAGGAAGCTTGGCAATTCACCACCGTTGACCTCATCACCCGCCTGCGCGGCGATGATCCGGAGCCCCGCGACGACCGATCCGGACGCGACCAGGCCGGCTCGCAGGCCGGTGATCCGGAGATCGCGGGCGAGCTCGCGGTGCCCGAACCGCTGGGAATCGATCGCGAGCGCGTACGGCCGCAGCTCGTTCATGAGCCCCGTCGGGATCAGCCGGCGCAGCTTCTGGACCTGGGTGGCGACGGCGTCGGGATCGACGGCCAGCCCCGGGAAGTCGGGCTGGAACAGCCGGAGCAGTGCCGTCACCAGGACGCCGAGATCGTCGAGCGGTAGTCGCGCCGGGATCGCGAGCGAGGCTTGCGCGAGCTTCAACGCACCACCGGCTGCAAACCGGATCGCGTCACCACCCGCGCCGGCGATCGAGGCACCGATCACGAGCGACACCGGGCTCGTCGGCTCGGCAATCATCGCCCACGGCTGGCGACTCGACACGTAGACGTCGATCTCGCTGGTGAAGCCGAGCGCGGTCGCCACCGACTGCGCGACGCTGGCAATCGGGTTATCGCGGGCTCGCAGACGATCACCGCGCGTCATGCCGTACGGGCGGAGATCGACGCCGACGTGCTTCGCGATCCGATCACCGAGCAGATGGAAGATCTGGCGGAGCTCGACCTGCACGTCGCGCGGAAACAGCACGTCGTCGGCCTCGGGCTTGCCGAGCAGCGACAGATCCGGCTGGCCGAGCTCGGCGAGGAGGCGCTGCTCGGACTCCTCGGCTGCCCCGAGGAGCTGCGCGAGCTCCGCGGCCGCGCGTGCGATCGGGCGCGAGCCCGCGAACCCGGTGCTGGCACGTGCCTGCATCGCCCGCGAGAGCACGCGATACGCGACGCCATCGCGCGGATCCTTCGCCGCACGCGCGCGCATCACACCGGCGACGCGGTTGAGGTGGACGCGCACGGACGCGATGTCGTTCGCCTCGCGGTAGAACTGGACGAGCGCCTGCAGCGCGTCATCGCTCGTCGGCGCACCGTCGAGCGCGAGGTTCAGCGCACGCTCGGCACGCTTGATGTCCCCGAAGCCGTCCTTGAAGATCTTGGCGACCCGCTGGAGGTGCGCCGCGCGACGCTCGGGATCGGGCTCGTTCTTGACGAGCCGTTCGCACGCACCGAGCGCGAGCTTCCACTCGCCGGCCTGGGTGGCGAGGTCCGCCAGCCGGACAAGCGTGTTCTCGTCGTCGGGTTGGTACGTGAGCGCGCGCTGAAAGGCCTTGAGCGCCATCGGCACGTCGACGAGGCGATCGGCGTAGATCAGGCCGAGCCGGAAGCACAGCGTCCTCAGGATCTCGGGCTGGTGCTCGAGCCGCGCGCGCGCCATCAGCGCGTCGGCAGCCTCCTGCCAGCTGCCCTGCTCCCACGCGATGTCGGCGAGCGCGGCGTGGGCGCGCAGATCGTTCGGATCGGCCTCGAGCACCATCCGGTAGTGCTGCTTCGCGGTGTCGCGATCCGAGAGGAAGTTGCGGTGGAGCTCGGCGAGCGCGCGATGCAGCTCGACACGCGCGGGACCGGGCTCCTCGACGTCGAGCCGCGCCGCGAGCAACGTCGCGAGATCGTCGTGGTGGGCCTCTTCTTCGAGGAGGATCCGCAGCCGGACGAACGCATCGTGGTGCTTGGGCTCGGCCTCGAGCGCGCGCCGGAACGCGATCGCTGCCTGCTCGCCGGCGAGCGCCTTGTCCATCAGCGCGACGCCCGCGAAGTGATAGAGCGCGGCGCGCTGCGTGACATCGCTGCCGACCGCTGCCTGGCGCGAGGCCGCGTCGGCAACGTCGATCCACAGCTGACCTTTGAGCGCGACATGACGCCAGCCCTCGAGCGCCGGCACGTGACCGGGAAGCGCATTCTCGGCGCGCCCGAACCGCTGGACAGCCTCGTCGACCTTGCCGATCTCGGCGAGCGTCTCGCCGGCACGGGTCCAGAACGCCGCCTGCGAGCGGGCGTCGCCCTCGAAGTACGCGGCGATGTAGTCCTCGAGCTGCGCGAGCTCCTCGGAGGCACCGCCAAGCCGCACGATCGCCTCGAGGTGGAGGAGCGCGAGCCGCGTCGTCGGATCGGTCGTGATCACGGCGCGGTAGAGATCCGCGAGCTCGACCTCGGGGCGGCCGTCGCGGGTCGCGAGCCCGGCAATATCGAGCTGGATCGCCGCACGATCGCGGACGTGCTCGGGCGGCACCGTCTCGAGCTCGGCCTTGCGCAGCCGCATCAGCTCGCCGACCTGATCGGTCACGGTGTAGTGCCGCTCGAGGCGATGCATCAGATCGATCCGCATCGAATCGGCCTGCGAAGCGCTCTCGAGCGCGATCTGCGCGGAGCCTGCCTCGCCGCGGATCTCGCCGTCGATCATCGCGAGGAGCTCGTAGGCGGTCGCTTTCGCGGCGCCGTCGCCGGCATCCTCGGCGGCGCGCAGCCGGCCGAGCCCGAGGCTCGTGATCGGATCGGTCTCGCGCAGCTGGATCGCGGTCCGCACCATCGGCAACGCGGCGAGCGGATCATCGGGATGGAGCTCGAGGGCGCGGAGGTAGAGCGCGAGCGCGGCGGAATTGTCGCCATGCGAGGCGGCGAGGTCGGCGTCGCGGACGAGGCGCGCGAAGGCATCCGCCGTCGAGGTCCCCGCCGGTGCCTCGGTATTGCGACCGCCGGGACCAGGCCGATCGCCGGCACGCCGGCGCGCCGCCGAGAGCAGATCGGTGACCACGCCGAGGTGGGGCAGCGCGGTCTCGACCTGCTGGAGCAAGCGCGTTGCACGCGGGGCGTCGCCGTCGTCGAGCGCAAGCTGTGCCGCGCGCAGGCGGAGGGCGGCGACCTCGGTGGACGCACCACGCTGGTCGAGCTGGTTCGCGCGATCCTCGAGTGCAAGGCACGCTTCGCCGAGGTCCTGCTTGCGCGCGGCGGCGAGCAGCAGCGCGACCGTACGCCGTGGATCATCGGGCGGCTGGAGCTCGCGCAAGATCGTCTCGGCGCGCTGCGCGCCGTCTGGATGATCGGCGAGCAGGCGAACGCGGCGCAGTCCGAGGCTCGCCGCGGCCCACGGGGACCGCTCCGCGGCTTGCGCACGGGCAAGCACCTCCGCAAACGCCTCGCGATCGCCAAGCCGGCTCGCGAGCACGATCGCTGCAGCGTGCGCGGTCGGTGACTGCGGATCGCGCTCCAGCACGGTGCCCCACGCTTCGAGCGCGGCGCGGGTGGCCTGGACGAGCGCCTCCGAGGCCGGGTCGTCGCTGGCGGTTGCCGACGACGCGCCCACGGCCTCTTCCCACGCGAGCGCGCTGCGGAGCTGCGCGACTTCGCCGTCGAGCTGTTCGCCCGGATTCTGCGCCAGCTCGGCGAACAGCTTCGCGCGCTCGGTCCACTTGCCCGCCGCGGCGAGCGCTTCGCCGAGCGCCTCGGCGATCGCGAGCGAGGTCGGCCGTGCGGCCCTGCCCTGCGCGAGCACGTCGATCGCGCCGTCGAGCTGGCCCTCTGCGATCATGCCGTACGCGGCGCGGAGCCGCGCGCGATCGCGCTCGACGTCCCTCGCGACCGCGAGGTCGACATCGATCGATGCCTGCGTGGACTCCGCCGCGACGTGTGCGGTGCGTAGCTGCGCGGCCGCGTAGTCGTCGCCCGGATCGAGCGACAGCACGACGTCCCACAGCTCGGCGGCGCGCCCAGCATCGAGCTCGGCCGCGCGCGCGGATGCATACGCACGCTCCGCCGGCGACGACGCGACCATCGCCCAGTGCGCGAATGCCGCCGGCGCTTGCTCCGGATCGGCGGCGAGAGACTCGGCCGAGAGCCGCGCGACGAGTGGGTCGGCTCCGGCGGCGCTGATC
>JACCTC010000395.1 GCA_013812655.1 Deltaproteobacteria bacterium
CCGCATACTCACCCACCACGCAGCTGCTTGGTCGGCTTGTTTTCCCGATCGAACAGCCGCTGCCGCGTCCCCTTGCGGTTGTACTGCAAAGCATAAACGACGCCCGCGATGCCCGACAGCGGCAACGCCACCATGAGCACGGGCATCAGCAGGAACATCGGCACGAGCTTGCTCGCGATTGCCGCAAACGCGAGCCAGGCGGCCGACGCCGGCACCGCCTCGCGAAGCGACCCGGCGTAGAGCCAGCCGAGCGGGCCGAGGAGCATGGAGGCAACGCCGGATTTGACCCACGACTTCTCGCCGGCCTTGGGTGACTTCGCGAGCTCCTGCCGCATGCCATCGGCGCGCCGCGCGAGCTCGAGGGCGCCGCCGAGGCCATCGCCGCGTTCGCGTTCGCGCTCTGGCTCGCGGTCGGCGACCTCTGCGGTCGGGCGCTTCTTGCGGGTGACGAGCTCGGCCTGGCGTGCGCGGAGCTCGTCGCGCTCGGCCTGCTGCTGCGCGCGCTGTTCGCGAACCTTGTCGATCGCGGCAGCCTTGCGTGACCGCTGGGCATCGACGTCGGCCTTGACCTCCGCCTCGAGCGCAGCGAGGCGCTCCATCACGGCGCGGTCGTCTTCGGACACGTCAAAGACTATGGCATGATCTCTCGCAATGTCGCCTCGGACGACGTCTCGGACGATCTCGTTCTCATTTGCCATGGCGCTCGCGCTGAGCTGCGGCGGCACGAGCGCGACCACGGTGACTGCCGGCGAGCCGCAGACCGCGAAGGAGAAGCAGTACGCCGACGCGAAGGCCGCCGGCGAGGTCGATGGCCCCAACTCCAAATGGGGCAAGTGGCGCTACACCGGCGACCGCAAGGACTGCTTCTTCGTCGCCGGCCGCAAGTGCTTCAAGACCGAGAACGCGGCCTGTCAGGCCTCGCACTGCAAGTCACCGACGCGATGCAAGGCGGTCGGCGCCGGTCCGGCGACGATGACCTGCGCGAAGTGAGCGAAGTGACGTGACGACGTGACGTGACGACGTGACGTGACGTGACGTGACGTGACGCCAGACGATCACGCCGCCTTGGGCGCGACGACCTTCGGGATCCGCACGCGCGGACCGACGCGATACACGAGCTTCTTGACGTTGCGATAGAACTCGCCGTCGATGATCGGCGCGAGCAGCTCGTCGCCGGTCGCCTCGATGATCATCTCGCGGCACGGACGGTCGAGGATGTTGCGGCCGCGCATCTCCTCGCCACGCGCCATGCGCGGAATGTTGCGGATGATGCTCCACGGGCTCGGCGTGCCGACGATCGCGTTCATCAGGCCGGGCTGGTCGGCCTTGCCGAAGAACCGCAGCACGTTGCCAAGGTTGATCGACATCGACGCGACGTGGACGCCGGTGAACTTGGTGCCGGGCAGGCGCATGCCGTCGAGCAGGACGCTGCACGTGGTCGGCTCGAACATCTGCTTCGCGTAGGTCTTCCACGGGCCGAACGGCAGGCGCGACAGCGGCGACAGCGCGATCGGTGCGGACGCGACGGTGTTGGCGACGACCTTCACGATCGTGCGCGGGTTCGGATCGGGATCCGCGTAGTACTTCGAGTAGAAGCGCTGGCCAACGCCGCCCGCGGCCGACGCGAAGCCGTACGTGCGGAACGCGGTCTCGACGCCATCGACGAGCTGGACGCCGTCGATCACCATCGAGTCGACCTCGGTATCCTGGATGATGCCGCCGTGCTCGACGGCGCTGCGCAGCGTCGCGAGGATTCCCTCGGCGTCGCCCTGGATGCCGACGTTGTTCGCGACGAAGTCGATCGTGCCGCCCTTGGTGGGGAGCGCCATCGGCAACGCGAGCGGCTGGTTCATGAACTCGTCCTCCTGGAGGACCTCCATGCCCATGCGCAACATCCAGTGCAGTGCGCCGTCGCCACCGTCGGCGACCCAGTAGCGGGCACGCTTGCGGAGGAAATCGCGGAGGACCGGCTTGATCGCATCGATCGACTCGGTCTCGTGGACCTCGCCGATGCTCCCGACGATGCGCTGGAGCCGCTCCGCCCGGTCGGGACGGTTGCGGTTCTTGCGGCTGTTCGGGTTCGTGATGACGCCGATTTCCATTGCCGGGGCAGGCTGCAAGAGTCGGGCGAGACGCGCTGCGTCGTAAGTTGTCAGAATCAGGTGACGAAATGCGCATGAAGCAGCTTCGCTGCGTAGCCCCTTACGCGCCGAGTGGATAGCCGCGGAGTCGGTATACCGTCGGCGAAATGCGTACCTCGGCTGCGGTTGTCGTCGCGATCATCGGCTGCGGCACGACCTTGCCACCTGCACCGCCAATCTCGGCGCCGCCGGCGAGCGAGCCCGAACCGGTGATCGCGCGTGCATCCTTCGAGGTCGTACCCGCCGAGCTTGGTGATCCGGGCGTGCTCGATCGGATCCGCCATCGCGTGCGCGTCCGGTTTCGCCGGCGGGCTGTACCCCGGCACGGCAAGCCCGACGAGCCGGTGATCACGCGGACCCACACCGCGGAGCTCGATCTGATCCAGCCGGTGATCGGCGAGAGCGCGAGTGCGATCCGCATCGTGGTCGAGGACGACGATGCCCGGCTCGCGCTGTGGATCGATCGCGCGGATACCTGGCAGACGACGCTCGCGCCGGTGATGCTCGCCGATCGCGACGCGACGCAGGCCGGCGCGGCGACCACCGGCGTCTGGCTCGATGCTGGCGCCCCACTCGAGATCGCCGCGGCGGCGCGCGGTCCCCGTCACGCGCGGCTGCGCGACGACGCGGTCGAGGCGAGCGGCTGGGTTCCGCCGGACGTCGTCGGCAACGTCTGGGTCGTCGCGCTCGATGCGAGCCCCGACCGCAAGGCCACGCACGTCGACAACAACTTCAGCGACACGCCCGCCCGCGATGGCCGGCCGCGCACGCAGTTCGTCGACGGTGCGGTGATCCGGCGAGCCGCGCGCGCCGATGCGGCGCCGATCGCGAAGGTGATCGAGGCAACCACGATCGGCGCGGTCGTGACACGGGCCACGACGCCCGCAGGCTGGGCCGAGATCGAGATCGTGCGCCCGTACGCGCGAATCCGCGGTCACGTCCTCGCCCGCGAGCTTCGTCCTGACGATGGCAAGCATAGCGGTCACGGTTCCGGCGGTGGCAGCGGCTTCGGGATGTCGCACGCGGATCGCCTCGCGATCCCGGCGTCGACCTGTCTGTTCGACGCGCCCGACGGCCAGGTCGTCGGTGTCCAGCTCGCGCCGTCGACGCGGCTCGGCCGGTCGAAGATCGAGCAGCCGCAGTGGAGCAAGGTGTACGTCGACACGCCGTGGGATGTCGTCGCGCTCTACGTGCGGAACACCGCGACCGATCCCGCGCAGCCGGTGTGGGAATCCTGCGCCGCGACGCCGGCCGGCCGCTGATCTCGCTCGGTTCGGTGCCGGTTCAGTGGCCGGTGAACACCGGCGGGCGCTTGGCGAGCAGGGCGGCGATCCCCTCGCGCGCGTCGTCGGTCGTGAGTGACTCGGCCTGCGCGAACGCCTCGAGTCGCGCGGCATCGCGAGCATGGAGCTCGAGGCCGCGCTGGATCGCGCGCTTCGTCGCCCGCACCGCGAGCGGCGCCGCGGCCGCGATCGAGGCTGCGAGCCCCATCGCCTCGCGCAGCACCTCGGTCGCCGGCACCGCGCGATTGAGGATCCCGAGCGTCTCGGCCTCGCGACCGTCCACGAGGCGGCCCGTGAACAAGAGCTCGTTCGCCCGCGCCAGGCCGATCAGCCGCGGCAACAGGTAGCTGATCGCCATCCCGGGCGCGAGCCCGAGCTTGACGAAGTTCGCACCGTACTTCGCGTCGATCGCACCGATTCGCAGATCGCAGACGAGCGCGAGCCCGAAGCCGCCGCCGACGGCGTGGCCGTTGAGCGCGCCGACCACGGGCACCGGCACGTCGAGCAGCGACAGGAAGGGCTCGTACATCGCGAACGATCGCTCGTGCGGCGCGCGGCGATCACCTTCGCGCTGCAGCGTCGACTTGAAGTCGGCGCCCGACGAGAACGAGGTCCCGGTGCCGGTCACCACGAGACACCGGATGTCGGCGTCGGCGCGCGCGGCCGCGCTGGCGTGCGCGAACGCGTCGAGCAGCTCGGGCGTCATGCTGTTGCGGTTGTCGGGGCGATCGAGCGTGATGATGCCGATCGTGTCCTTTTGCTCGTAGCGAACCGGGGCGGTCATCCCGGCAGCCTACCGCGCGCGCCCTGCCTGGAGGATCGCGTGCGATCGGCTGTGATCGTCAGGCGCCGCCGAGCTCGTCGAGGAACTGCTGCGCATCCGAGAACGCGGGGTCTTCGCGCAGCGCCTTCTTCGCCCACAGCTCGGCCTTCGCGCGGTTGCCGCGCGCGTGCTCGATCTTCGCTTCCCAGAGCAGCGCCATCGGCCGGGTCACCGGCGACGGGTTGTCCATCAGCGTGATCGCGCGCAGCGGCTTGAGCGCGAGCTCGTAGTCACCGATCTCGGTGGCGAGCTGCGCGAGCTCGGCGGCGACCTCGGCATTCTTGCGGTCGACGTCGAACGCCTTCTTCAGCCAGTTGAGGTGGCCATCCTTGTCGCCCATCCGCTGCGCGACCGCGCCCATTCGCTGCTGGAGCACGGCGAGCTCGGGCGTCCGCTTCTTCTGCGCACCGATCGCGGCCTCGAGCGTGCGGCTCGCGTCCTCGAACGAGCCCATCGCGATCAGCACGTCGACGTTGAGCATCAGCGCCACGTGATCGTCGGGCTGGAGCTCGAGCGCGTGCTGCGCGGGGACCTGGGCGCCGGCCGCATCCTCGAGGTGATAGAGCAGCAACTCGGCGGCGCGCCGGTAGTTCGCGTAGCGCACGGCTGGGTCGGAACCGTGATCGGCGTCCGCGACGAGCACGCCGGCGAGCAGGCGGAACTCGCCCGCGGCCTCGTACATCTCGCGGAGCTTGTCACGGACGACCTCGATGCCGGGCTGCTGCTGGTGCACCAGCTCGAGCACCGGCACCGCATCGGCGGGCCGGCCCGCCAGCGTCGACGACGACGCCGAGCGCAACGCCGCGGCAACCTGGGCCTCGCCTTCGGTCACGTACGCGAGCCGCGTCGCGGCCGCCGCGACGCCATCCCAGTGCGAGATCGATTCGTCGAGATCGCACAGCATGTAGAGCGGCTCGGTGTCGCGTGCATCGCGCTCGATCCAGCCGACGAGGAACTGCCGGCCACGCTCGATCTCGCCGTGCGCGGTCAACAGCTGTGCGAGCCGCAACGTGGCGGTCCGCTCGGTCGGTAGATCGCCGTCACGCTCGGCGCGGACGCGCAGGCGCTCGAGCCCGTTGACCAGCGTCTCGTTGACGCGGTCCTTGTCGAGCTCGTAGGCCTCGCCGAGGTCGTTGACCGCGGACTGGTCGTCGCCGAGCTGCTGGCGGAAGCTCGCGCGCAGCAGCAGGAGCGCGGTGCGTCCCTGATCCTGCACGGTCGCGAGCGCCTCGCCGATCGCGCGCTGCGCGGCATCGAGCTCGCCGGCCGCCGCGAGAGCGGTTGCATGATCGGTGACGAGCTCGGCGACGTGCGGTGCACGCTGGCGCGCCTTGCGGAGCACCTCGGCGGCCTTGAGCGGCTGCCCGAGGAAACCGGAGTACACGCTCGCGGCTTCGCGGAGCCGGTCGACGGCCGCGCCGTCATCCATCCGCTCGGCGTCCTTGGTCATCAGCTCGGCCAGCTCGGACCACAGCTCGTGATCGCGATACCACTGCTCGAGGCGATCGTGGATCGCCTTGTCGTCGGGTGCCGAGCCGTGGGCGAGCTCGAGCGTGCGCTGCACGCCCTTCATGTCGCCCGCCGCTTCCCACATCGTCGCGAGGCGGCCCGCGAGGGCTGGCGCATGTTCCGGGGTCTCGACCGCGAGCAGGCGCTCCATCAGGACCGCACCCTCGCGCGGGTTGTCGCCTTCGCCGAGCAGGGCGACGACGCGCCGCAGGATCTCGCGGTCATCGGAGGCGACGATCAGCGCGGCGCGATAGACGCGGACCGCATCGGGCGAGCCGCCCTTCTCGAGCAGCTCGCCGAGCCGCAGCGCGACGTCGACCGTCGAGTCGCGATGGCCGCGGCGCTGCGCATCCTCGAAGCGAGACCACAGGAACTCGGCAATGCCGTCGTCGTCGCCGAGCGACCGCAGCGTCGATTCGTAGAGCTCCGCGGCGTCGAGGTTGTCGGCGTCGTCGGATAGCGCGTCGCGGAGCACATCGAGCGCATCGTGGTGGCGCTTGAGGTTCTCGATCAGGAATCGCGCGTGCTCGAGTCGCAGCGCGTTGCGCTCGGCCGGCGTGATCAGCGCGGGGAGTGTCGAGCTGACGACGCTGCCGAGCCGGTCACCGTCGCCGAGCTCGCGATAGATCGTGAGCAGTGGCTGCCAGACCGCGCGGTCCGCAGGCGTGCGCTCGCGCAGGAACTCGTAGACGTCGGCCGCGAGATCGACGCGGCGGTGCGCCAGCGCGCGGGTCGCGATCCGCATCGCGAGCCCATCGACCTCGGTGCTCTCGACGATCGGCGCGATCTCGTAGGTCAGATCCTTTGCCTGGGTGAGGTCACCGGCGGATAGCCGGCGCTCGGCGAGCGCGAGCACGGCCCACGGTGCCGATGCGAGCCCATCGACGGTGTCGCGTGCCGCGGCGACCGCGCGGACGAGCAGCGCCTCGGCACGCTGGTCCTGGCCCTGCTCGATCGCGGCGTCGACGGCCTCGCGGATCTGTTGCGGGGTCGCGCTCGGCAGCGCGGCGCGCCGCTCGAGGAAGTCGAGCACCAGCTCGCCATCGCCACCGTTGCGGGCCACCCGCTCGTACATGGCGAGGATCCGCTCGTCCTGCGGCTCGTTGCTCGCGGCGACCTTGAGGAGCCTGCCGGCCTGTGCCCACCGCGGCTCGGCCGCGAACGCGCGCTCGAGCAGCTCGAAGCCCTGCTTGCGACGGGTCTCGCTGCCGAGGAAGATCTCGGAGAGCCGGTAGAGCGCGTCGACCTGCGCCGGTGTGGGCTCGGCATCGGTGCCGGCGAGCTCGAACATCTTGTCGAGCGTGCGAGCCTGCTCCGCGGTGTCGCCGAGCGACGCGGCGACGCGGGCCTGGGCGTAGAACGCCTCGGCCAGCCGCTCGCCGAGGATCTCGACGCGGCGATACAGGTTCGCGGCCCCACGCAGATCGTTGGCGTCCTGCTCGAGGGCTTCGCCCGCGCGCATCAGCAAGTTCGCGATGAGCGGCGGATCGTCCTTGCGGCGCAGCCTGTCGACGACGGCGTCGACGGCCTCGACGAAGCGCTTGGTCTGGTTCGTGGTCTTCGCGAGCTCGCGGGCGCGCTCGTGCAGGTCGAGCCGCGACGGCATCACGCCGATCGCGCGGATCAGCGCGTCGAGTGCCTCGGACGAGCGTCCGGCCTGGGTCGCCAGTGCCTCGGCCATGTCGCTGAGCAGGCGGGCCTGGCTATGGGCTTCGGGGTTCGTCGCGAGGCGCTTCTCGAGAACCTCGAGCAGCTTCTCGCTGTCATTGTGCGCGAGCAGCGAGCGCCGCATCCGGTGGACCTCGGCGTCCGACGAGATCGCGGTCTCCACCGCGGATTGCAGGAGCTCCTGCGCCTGATCGGCCTCGCCGCGCGACGCGGCCATCTTGTGGAGCTCGTAGAGCACCTCGCTCGCGCCGACCGCAGCTTCGTCATCGCCGGGCGGCTGGCGGCGGACCACGAGGAGGAGCGCGCGATACGTGCGCTCGGCCTTCTCGTGCTGGCCCGCGGTGCGCGCCATCTCGGCGAGCTCCTTCTGGATCGCCGCGTTCGCGGTGTCCATCTTCGACGCCGACTCGAGCTCGGCCATCGCCTCGTCGATCTTGTCCTCGGCCTGCGCGACGCGCGCGAGCTCGACGTGGAGCGCGGCGCGTTCGGGGGACCGGCGCCGGCCAAAATCGTTGATCAGCTCGACGAGTGCGGCGCGTGCCTCCGGTAGCTTGCCGGCGACGCGCTGGCCGATCGCGAGGGCGGTGCGCAGATCCTTGTCCGTCGGATCGAGCGCGAGCGCGGTCTCGAGCGCGGGGATCGCCTTCGCGGGCGAGCCGAGCTTCGTCAGGTAGATCGTCGACGCCTCGCGCGCGAACTCGCGGGCGAGCTTCTCGTCGCCCTTGAGCAGCGGCAGGCTGCGCGTGAGGTGGCGCGCCAGCGGCTCGAACAGCTTCGCCTCGCGGTAGAGCTCGGCGAGCATCGTTCGCAGGTCGATCGCCGGCTCCTTGTCGTCGAGGTTGACCTCGATCGCGGCGATCGCGCGATCGGGCTGGTTCGCCGACAGGTGTGCCTTCGCGAGCTGGTTGACGACGAGCAGGCGCTCGGGTGGCGGCACGGTGCCGAGCAAGCTCTCGAGCCACGGCACGGCCTGACCCGGCTGGCTGCGCTCGAGGTTGAGGCGGGCGAGCGCACGCAACGAATCGCTCGTCGGCGCTAGCGCGACGACGCGGCGGTGACCGCTGATCGCGCGCTCGACCTCGTGGGTCTCGGTTTCGGCGACGACCGCATAACGCGCCCACAGCTTCGCGGCGCGCGCGGTGTCATTCGCGGTCTCGAGGCGCTGGGCCTGGCTCTCGAGCAGATCGACGAGCGCGCGATGCTGCCCCTTGCTCGCGAGCAGCTCGGCGACCGCATCGATCGAGGCGTCGTGACCGGGACGCTCCTCGAGGTTGGCCTTGAGGGCATCGAGCCGGCCACCGCGCTCCTCGACGACGCCGACCAGGCGGGCGAGCTCGAGGCGCAGCATCAGCTTGCGATCGGCGTCGGTCTCGAGGCCGAGCTGGATCTGGCGAAGCGTCAGCAGCTCGGGGACGCGATCCTCGAGGCCGAGCAGGTGCGCGAGGCGCTCGATGACCTCGAGATCTCCCGGCGCTTGCGCGAGGACGGAGCGGTACATGTCGATCGCGGCGGCGTTATCGCCGAGCTCGACGGTCGCGAGCTGCGCGGCGCGCAGGCGCATGTCGCGGCGCGTGTTCTGATCGAACGGCAGGCGCGCGGCCTCGACGAGGGTGTCGACGGCAGCGCGCGCGCGGCCGCCCGTCCGGTACAGATCGACGAGCGCGTCGATCGCCCACTTCGCGACGGCATCGACCGAGCGTGCCGAGCGGATCGACGCGGTGCCACGCCACGCGGCGGTCGCACGGCCGAGCACCGCTGACAGGATCGCGAGCGCTTGCTCGCGCTCGCCCAGCTTGCTCGCGACGTCGGCCGCGCCGACGAGCGAATCGAGATCGCGGCCATCGGCGTCGGCGAGCCGGCGCAGCGCTTCGAGCAGGTTCGTCGATGCACCCTCCTCGCGCTCGAGGGCGACGAGATCGGTCAGCCACGCGGCACGCTCGCCGCCGAGCTCGAGGGCGCGGCGCAGCGCGGTGATCGCGGCCTTGCGGTCGCTGCGGTGATCGCGGTGGAGCAGGGCGAGGCGCTGGTAGATCAGCGCGGCCACGCTCGACGGGAGCTTGTGCTTGTCGAGCGCGCCGGCGAGCGCCGACGCGAGCGCGTCGTGAGCGCCGGTCTTGGCCGCGGCGACCTCGAGGATCCCGAGCAGCTCGTCGTCGAATGCCTCGCGGATCGCGCAGTGGCGCACGATCGCGCTCGCGGCATCGTCCCAGCGGCCGAGACCGCCGGCGAGCATCGCGAGCGCGTGCACCGCGCGTCGATTGCCGGGTTCGATGCCGACGACCTGCGAGTAGGCCTCGGCGGCGCCACCGGCATCGTCGAGGTGCTCGGAGACCATGTCGGCGTACGCGAGCCGCAGCCGCGCGGCCTCGCGAGGCTCGCCACCGAGCGCGTCGATCGCCTCGCGGAACGCGAACGCGGTCGTCAGGTAATCGCCGGTCGTCTTCGAGAGCGAGACGAGCTGGTTCTCGATCAGCTGATCGCGAGGTGACAGCGGAAACGCCTTGGCGAGATCGGCGAGCGCGCCGGCCGCGTCGTGCTTGTGCTCGAGGCGGAGCTGCGCGGCCTCGCGAAGCAGCGCGAGGCGCGTGCGATCTTCCTTGGCATCGGCGAGCCGCGCCGGCAGCAGATCGAGGACGCCGCCGAGATCGCCGTTGATGCGGAGCGCACCGGCGAGCGCATCCGCGGCGGGCGCGCGCGTCGCCGCGTCGTCGAGCAGCGCGGTGAGACCCGCGCGGGCTTCCTTCGAGGTCGGGTCGATCGCGATCGCGTTGCGATACGCGGTGAGCGCGCGGCCGGGTTCCGCCAGGTGCTCGCGCAGCGCATCGCCGAGCCGGACGAGCCGCGCGACGGTGCGCACGGTCGCGCGGCCCGACGAGCTCTCCAGCAGATCCGCCATCTCGTTCCACCGCTGGGTCTCGGCGAGCAGGTCGGCGAGGGCGCTGATGCCCTCCTCGTCGTCCTGGTGGTCGGCGACGACGCGCTGCCACGCGTGGATCGCGGCCGGCAGATCGCGACGCTTCTCGTGATGGACAAGCGCGACCCGCACGAGGTCCGCGCGCTTCTGCATCGGCGACGCGGCCTTGTTCGCGCGGCTCTCGAGTGACGAGACCAGATCGTCCCAGCGCTCCTGCGTCTCGAGGATGCCGATCCGGGCATCGAGGCCCGACAGATCGCTCGGATCGCTGTCGATGCGGCGCTCCCACAGCGAGAGTGCGCGCTCGGTGTCGCCGAGCGTCTCGGCGAGCTTGGCGGCCTCCGAGAGGATCGCGCTGCGCGCCGCCTCGTTGGCCTCGAGGTGAGCCTGGCGTTCGAGGACGCCGAGGCGCTGGCGCGGCTGATCGGTCTGCGCGTAGAGCGCGGCGAGCCGGCGTGCGACGCCGAGCTGCTCCTGCTCCGCTGCGCCGCTCACCGCGGCCGCCTCGACGAGGAGCGCGATCGCGGCGTCGGTATCGTTCGAGCGCTCCAGCCGGGTGCGCGCGGCTTCGCCGAGCAGCACGACGCGCCGGGTGGGCTCCTCGCACGCGCGGGCCGCGGCGGCGACGCCATCGGCGTAGCGGTCGTGCAGGTTGCCGCGCTCGGCGAGCTGGCGCAGCTTCTCCTCGGTCGCCGCCGACTCGGGCGACATCGCGAGCAGCGCGGCGAAGTGATCGTGGGCGGCAGCGAGGTCGTCGAGCTCGGCGAGCCGGGTGCCGGCCTCCTCGCGAAGCTCGCCACTGGTGGCGGGATCGAGGGCGATCACGCGCTCGAGGACGCGGATCACCTCGCGCGGCCTGGTCGCAGCGTCGTAGTGCGAGCGCAGCAGATCGAGCGCGGCGTCACGCACGGACTTGCTCGCGTTCGGCGCCTCGAGGATCCGCTCGAGGAGCGCGGTGCTCTCCTTGTCGTCCTCGGCCTCGGCGAGCAGCGGCTTGGCGGCCGCGAGCGCGCGCTGTGGATCGCTCAGGTTATCGAGCCACACCGAGGCGATGCGCGCCCGGCTGCGTTCGCGGTCGCGCTTGGGCAGGCCCTCGAGCCGACCTTCCCAGAGCTGGATCAGATCCGGCCACCGCTCGTGCCGCTCGAGGAGCCGCTCGAGGCTCTGGCTGATCTGGCCGTCCTCGGGAGTCAGGGGGAGCAGCGCCTGGTAGTAGTGGATCGCCTTGTCGGGCTGGTTCGCGACGTCCTTCGCGAGCTGCGCGGCCTCGCGGAGCAGCCGCACCTGGCCCATCTTGTCCTTGGTCGCGGTGACCGCGCGGTCGTAGAGCCCGAGCGCGTCGGTCCAGCGCTCGCCGACCGTGTAGATCACCGACAGCCGCTGCAGCGCACTCTCGGACGCCGGCGCGAGCTTGGTGACGCGCACGAGGATCTTCTCGAGGACGCTCGGATCATCGCCGAACCACTCGTCGCAGAAGCCGCCGGCCCGCATGCCGATCATCTCGGCGACCTTCGGTTCGACAGCGCCGCTCAGCGCATCGTTGTAGAGGGCGACGACCTCGTCGGGCTTCTCGAGCTCCGAGGCGAGGGACTCGACTTCTTCCCATGCACTGACGGCATGTGGCGAGTGCTTGACGGCGGCGGCGGCTTCCTGGAACTGAGACAGATCGACCATGAGCTCCTCGAGTGGCAGCAGCGCGGACTTTGCGGGATCGATTCGCGTCCCCACGCGACGATCGAGCAAAATGCTAACACGCGACCCCAGGTCGCCTCACGAGAAGCCGTTCCGTATCGACCATTTGCGATCCGGATTGGTGAGAGTTCCTCGGAAACCGCCGGGTCGTTAGGGCTCGAACGCGGCGATCGGAACGTGCACCGCGCTGTTCGAGACCGCGGTCTCGCCGAAGCAGATCACGCGGCCGGTGCTCGTGACGACGCACGTCCCGCGTCCCTCGGCATTGAGCTTCACCGCGTTCGTGATCGCGGGGTTCGTCGGCGCCGCAAAACCGCCGTTGGTACCGGTCGTCACCCGGCCGAGCTGACCGCTACTGCCACGGCCCCAGCAGTGCACGCCATCCGTAGCGATCGCGCAGCGGTGATTACGGCCGGTCTCGATCAGCGTCACACCCGTGAGTGGCGTGGCAGCGGCAGTCTGCACGTCGACGAGACCCGTGGTGTTGCCCTCGGTGCCATCCCCGAGCTTGCCGTGGCGACCGCTACCCCAGCACTTCGCGGTGGCGTCGGCGAGCACGACACAGGCGCCTGACGCGCTCTGGCCATTGGGCCGTCCCGTGGTCGCGCTGATCGAGGTCGCCGTGGTCACACCGGTGACGAGTGACGGCGGTGCGTTGTCCGCGTCGCCGTTGCCGCGGTTGCTGTTCCGGGCGAGGCCGAGCGAGGTCACGGTTCCGTCTGCGTGCAGCGCGAAGCCGCCGACGCCGGAGAGCGAGATCGCTGTCGCGTTGGTCACCGTCCACACGCTGAGGTCCAGCAGGTTGTTGCGCGAGGTCAGCTCGCCGCTACATGCGAGCACGCCTCCTGGATTGGTGATCACGCAGAACAGGCCGTAGTTCATCGCGATCGAGATCGCGCCGGTCGCGATGACCTCGCTCGCGAACGGTTGACCAGACGAGCCGTTGACGAGCTTGCCGGGCTGCGCCAGGGTGTTTCCCCAGCACCAGAC
>JACCTC010000407.1 GCA_013812655.1 Deltaproteobacteria bacterium
GCGCCGGCGACATCCGCGGCCCGCGCATCGGTACACCGTTGCCCGGGGTCTCGGCACAGGTGGCGGCTGCGTTCGCCGACGCCGAACGTGCCCTCGCTGCGGTCCACAAGCTGCGGCCACGTCCGGTAATCGAGGCGCTGTCGCGATCGATCCGCGTCAAGGTGGACGCGACCGAGAACGTCGTCGCGAAGTATCGCGCGGTCGCCGAGCACGGCGGGCTTGCACTCGTCGCGGCGCACTACCGCGCCGGCAGCCTCTATCACGACCTCGCGATCGGCCTGCTGTTCGAGCTGCCGCCCGAGCTCGATCCCACGGTCGCCGCGGGCCTTCGCCGCACGCTGCGTGGGCGTGCGCTCTACTACCTCGAGAAGGCGGCCACCGAGTATCGCGCCTGCCTCGCGGCGCCGACGACGCCCGACGGCGAGCTGTGGCGTCTCGCAGCGGAGAGTGATCTCCGCCGCGCGACGGACGTCCTCGGGCAGGTCCCGGCCCCCCGGCGCTGACCGCAGGTCACCGCGACCTCGGCGGGTGGGCTATGGTGGCATCGTGGTGGCCGTATCGATCGATGGCGTGCTCGTCGCACCCGACGCAGCGCGGATCTCCGTCTTCGATCGTGGACTCCTGCATGGCGACGGTTGCTTCGAGGTGCTGCGGACCTGGGGCGGCGTCGCCCGCGAGCTCGAGGCGCACCTCGATCGGCTCTACGAGACGGCGCGCTTCCTCGTGCTGCGAACCATGGACCGCGCGAAGCTGAACGAGGCCGTGTACCGCACCATCGCGGCAGCCGGGGCAACCGACGATACGGGCGAGCGCCGGATCCGGATCGTGCTGACGCGCGGGATCGGACCGTTCACCGCGCGGCTCGCCGAGGTCGGCCCTGGCACGGCGATCGTGATCGTCGAGCCGCTGCCGCCGCAGCCGACCGAGATGACGCTCGCGGTGGTCGACTGGCCGCTGCCGCGCCGCGAAGGCCGTGGCCACAAGGTGTTGTCGTATGTCGATCACCTGATCGCGCGCGAGCTCGCGCGTGCGGCCGGCGCCGACGAGGCGATCCGGCTCGATGACGACGGCAACGTCGTCGAATGCGCTAGCAGCAACCTGTTCATCGTCAATGGCGAGACCGTGAGCACACCCTCCGTCGATCACGGCGGGTTGCCGGGCATCGTGCGGGATCGTGTCCTCGCACTGTGTACCCGCGACGGCATCGCATCACGCGTTCGTGATCTCACGGTGCGCGACTTGCGCTCCGCAGACGAGCTGTTTGTCACGAGCTCGTTGCGTGGCGTCATCGCCGTGACGCGCCTCGACGGTGTGCCGGTGATGGCAGGACCGATCACAGCGCAACTCGCAAGCGCGTACGTCGCCGAGATGCACGACGCATCGTCGTCCTGAGTCGGCCTCGACGACACTGGTTGCTATATAGTCCAGGTCGATGGCCAAGGATGTAAGGGCCCTTAGGGAGGAGGCGGCGGAGGCGACCGCTGCCGGCAAGTACAAGCGCGCGCTTGCCGCCTACCTCGAGCTCGAGCGCGTCGAACCGCGCGATGCCCAGTGGGCGAAGCGCGCCGGCGAGACCTACCGCCGGCTCAACAACAACAAGAATGCGATCGAGGCGTTCGAGCGATCCGCCGAGCGCTACGCGCAGAACGGGTTTCTCGTCCAGGCGATCGCGGTCTGCAAGCTCGTGCTCCAGATCGATCCGCAGCACGCGTCGGCACTCCGCCGGCTCGCGCAGATGAACGAGCAGGTCGGCGCCGGTCCCACGCGCGCCGCCGGCATGGCCGAGAACAATCCGGCGCTCCACGAGAATCCGAACGTCAACGCGCTCCGCAAGCCGAGCTCGACGATGGCGCCAGGGATCACAGCACCCGAGACCCCGCGCCCCCGTACGAGAAACTCCTCGGTGCAGCAGGCGATCCGGCCGCGGACGCCGAGCCAGATCGGTGCCGCGGTCGGGCCGAGCCAGATGCCCGCCTTGTCACGCACCAAGACCAGCACGCCGGCCGTCATCGCGGTCGCGCGCACCAAGAGCAAGCCGGTCTCGCTGCCTCCCGGCGCGGCCATCGACAGCGTCTCGCTCCGCACCGAGTTCGCCGACTCGCACCGCCGCGACGCGACCAATCCCGGCATTCACGTGATCCCGCTCGATGACGACCCGTTCTTCGCGAACCTCGATGCCATGCCCGCCATCGAGACCGACGGGGATGTCAACGGCGATGCCGACGGCGCGCTCGACCTCGGGCTCGACACCGATCACACCTCGGCGCCGGTGATCGAGGTCCAGGCACCGGACCACAGCGAGTACGAGGCCGAGGTCGACGAACCGACCGAGCTCGAGCTCGACGACATCGAGGAGATCCCGCTGCCCGCGCCACGCGTGATGGGCATCGGCGCCCAGCGTGCGCTCGCGGCGACGCCGCTGTTTGCCGGGTTGCCGAGCGACGCGCTCGAGGCACTCGTCGAGAACCTCGCGCTCGTCACGCTCGAGGCGAAGGAGGAGCTGTTCCGCGAAGGCGATCAAGGCGACGCGCTCTACGTGATCGTCGAAGGCGAGGTCTCGGTGCTCGCCGAAGGTCCGCCGCGCGTCGAGATGGCGCGCCTCGGCCCGGGCTCGTTCATCGGCGAGGTCGCGCTGATGACCGATCAGCCACGCTCGGCGACCGTGATCGCCGCGCAGCCGTCGGAGCTCTTGCGCATCGATCGTCACACGCTGTCCCGCGTGCTCGGCCGTCACGGCGACGTGCTCCGCGCGGTGCTGCGCTTCGTCCGCGACCGCCTCGTCGATCGCTGGATGCGCACGAGCCCGCTGTTCCGGCCGTTCAACGAGCAGCAGCGCGCCGAGCTCGCCGCGAAGTTCACGTTCCTCGAGATCGAGGACGGCACCAAGCTGATCGGCGCGGGTGGGCGACCCGACGGTCTCTACATCGTGCTGGCCGGCCAGTTCGTCGTGCAGCGCAGCGGTGCGATCCTCGCGACGCTGGGCGCCGGCGAGCTGATCGGCGAGACCGCGCTACTTGCGGGCACCGCGTTCAAGAGCGACGTCAGCGCCCGCGGCAAGAGCCTCGCGCTGTGCCTGCCCGCGTCCGAGTTCCGCGAGATCATCATGACGCACCCGCACGTGCTCGAGTACATCGGCGAGCACGCCGAGCACAGCCGGCGCCTGCAGATCCTTTAGCGGGCTATTTCGGCTTGGTCGGCGCCGTCAGCTGATCGATCGGGATCGTCCGGCTCGGCGCGGTGTCCTTGGTCGGCTCGATCGTGTCGGGTCCGAACAGCGCGCCGAACGGGTTCCAGCCGAAGGTGGTCGCGACCAGCGCGCCGCCGAGGAGGAGGTAGATGATGCCGATCAGCAGGTGGGTCCGCTTGCCGAGCGCGTACAGACCCTTGCGGGGCTTGTCGTCCGCCCGCTTCCCGAAGGCCAGCCAGAGCCGGTACGAGCCGAATCCGAGCACCAAAACGGCGATGGCGAGGGTCAGCCAGACCGGGATTCGCATGGGCAGATGCGTACCATTGACAGCCGGTTTCTGCCCGGGCAATGTGCGCCAACTCCAAGTAACTCCCGGCGATGCATCCCCAGCCGAAGTACAAGAATTCCGCGGCGTTCTATGACGTCGACGGGACCCTGATCAAGATCAACATCGTGCACGCGTTCGCGTTCTACGCGTCGCGCCACGCGTCGATCACGGAGAGCACGCGGCGCACGATCAAGACCGCGCTTTCGGTGCCGGTGTTCTGGGCGGCCGACAAGCTGTCGCGGAAGTGGTTCAACGAGATCTTCTACCGGTCGTACGAGGGCGCGAGCGAGGATCGGCTGACCGTGCTCGCGGAGGAGCTGTTCGAGGACGTCATCAAGCCGAACATCTACCCGCGCGCGAAGGACCTGATCGAGGAGAGTCGGCGGGCAGGGTGCCGGCAGGTTCTGCTGTCGGGTGCGCTCGACTTCACGATGCGGCCGCTCGCGCGCTACCTCGGCGTCGACGATCTGATCGCGAACCGCCTCGAGTTCGTCGACAACTACGCGACCGGCAAGCTCAGGAAGCCGTTCGTCGCCGGCGCGACCAAGGCCGACATCATGCGGCAGTACGCACGCGAGCACGGCATCGACCTCGCCGAGTCGTGGGCGTACTCGGACAGCTTCAGCGACTACGCGATGCTCGCGGTGGTCGGTCACCCGACGGCCTGCAACCCGGACTTCCGGTTGCGCTCGATGGCGCGCTCCTATGACTGGCCGGTGCTCGACCTCGACGAGGATCCGGCGCGCTCGGTGAGCCGGCGCCCGCAGGGGCTCGCGCGACCGGTACGGCTATCTGGCGCGCCGGCGACGCCGCCGGGTGCGGTGACCGGGTCCAGGACGATGACCGGTGCCACAACGCCGGGCGCGCGGAAGATCCGCACGACCGGAAAGGACTGACATGCGCGCGATCCGACCCAAGACCCGTTCGCACACGCGCGAGCACATCGTCACGATCGATACCGATTCGGCGCCGCGCATCATGTTCTCCGGCGAGAACTTCGTGATCGAGGACCTGCCGGTCGGGACCCGCGTGATCTACCCGAAGCGGCCGATGACGGGCGTCGCGAATCCGCGCGCAGCAGTCCGCTACGCGCTCAACAACCCCGAGGCCTCGGATCCGCTGCACGCGATGCTTCGCCCGGGCATGAAGGTCACGATCGCGGTCGACGACATCTCGATGCCGCTGCCGATCATGCGCACGCCGGACGTTCGCCAGATCGTCCTCGAGATCGTGTGCGAGATGCTCGCCGACCACGGCGTCGACGACGTCCACATCATCATCGCGCTCGGCCTGCATCGCCGCATGCACGACTGGGAGATCAAGCGGATGGTCGGCCCCAAGGTGTGGGCGGACTACTGGCCGGATCGGCTCTACAACCACGACGGCTGCGATCCCGACGGCATGGTCGTGCTCGGCAAGACTGCGCACAACGAGCTCGTCGAGATGAACCGCCGGGTCGCCGACAGCGATCTGACGATCTACGTGAACCTCAACTTCGTGCCGATGAACGGCGGCAACAAGTCGATGGCGGTCGGGCTCTGCGGGTACGAGAGCCTCAAGGCGCACCACCACCCGAAGGCGATTGTCGAGTCCAGCTCGTTCATGGATCCGCCGAAGAGCTTCCTCAGCCACTCGTTCAAGCGGCAGGGCGAGCTCGTCGAGAAGACGCTCAAGGTCTTTCATATCGAGACCGTCCTCAACAACAAGTGCTTCGACGGTCCGCTGTCGTTCCTCATGAAGAACGAGGACGACTTCACCGAGTCCGATCGCCTGAAGTTCCAGGCGATGAAGTGGACGCTCGACAAGCTGCCGTTCGCCGCGCGCCGCGAGATCTTCATGCGCACGCCGGCCGCGTACGAGATGATCGCCTGCTACGCCGGCGCGTGCGATCCGACGCACGACCGCACGATCGCGAAGCAGAACGAGCAGAACTGCGTCGAGGTCGACGGGCCCGCCGACATCCTGCTGATGGGCATCCCGTACATCTCGCCCTACAACGTCAACAGCAAGGCGCTGAACCCGCTGCTCGTGCAGGTGATGG
>JACCTC010000425.1 GCA_013812655.1 Deltaproteobacteria bacterium
GGTGTTCGTCGCGTCGGCGGGCGCGCCCGCGAGTTCGGCCTCGAACTGCGCGAGCGCCGCGGCGCGTTCGTCGACGTGGCTCGGCGCCACGGACTGCGCGGCGATCACCGGCGCCGGTGCCAGCGACCAGACAGTCCGCATCGACATCGAGTCCTTGCCGACCGGGATCGAGATCCCGAGGGCGACCGCGAGCTCGCCGGCCGCGCGCACGGCGGCGTAGAGCCGCGCGTCCTCGCCGGGATGCCCGGCCGCGGCCATCCAGTTGCACGACAGCTTGATCCGCCCGAGCGGACCGATCGGCGCAGCGGCGAGGTTCGTGATCGCCTCGGCGATCGCGAGGCGCGAGGCAGCGGCTGCGTCGAGCAGGGCGACCGGGGGACGCTCGCCGATCGCCATCACCTCGCCCGCCGTGGTGTCGAAGCCGGCCAGCGTCAGCGCGCAATCGGCGACCGGCACCTGAAACGGCCCGACGAGCGAATCGCGCGACACCAGCCCGCCGACCGTGCGATCGCCGATCGTGACGAGGAAGGACTTGTCGGCGACCGTCGGCAACCCGAGCACGCGATCGAGCGCCTCCGCCACCGTGGTGCTCGCGAGCGCGAGCGGCGTGCGCGGGGGCGCGATCGGCTCGGCGCGGCGCACCATGCGCGGGACCTTGCCGAGCACGACCTCGAGCGGCAGATCGACGGGGGCAGGACCGCCCCGCGAATCGGCGAGCACGAGCCGGCCCTCCGCGGTCGCGGTTCCGAGCTGCGCCCACGGTGCGCGCTCGCGGCTGCACAGCGCGGCGAACTCGGCGACGCGGTCCGGCGCGATCGCGAGCACGTAGCGTTCCTGGGCCTCGTTCGACCACAGCTCGAGCGGCGACAGATCGGGCTCGCCCGTCGGGATCGCGCGCAACTCGAGGCGGGCGCCGAGGCCGGCGTCGTGCACGAGCTCGGGCAGCGCGTTCGAGAGCCCACCGGCGCCGACGTCGTGGATCGACAGGATCGGGTTGCGATCGCCCTGCGCCCAGCAGCGATCGATCACCTCCTGGCAGCGCCGCTCGATCTCGGCGTTCTCGCGCTGGACCGACGCGAAGTCGAGCTCCTCGGCGGACGCACCTTGCGCCAGTGAAGACGCCGCGCCACCGCCGAGCCCGATCAGGAACGCCGGACCACCGAGCACGATCAGCGCGGCGCCCGGCGCGACCGGCGCCTTCTCGACGTGGCCAGGACGAACCGCGCCGATGCCGCCGGCGAGCATCACCGGCTTGTGATAGCCGCGCGCGACGCTCCCCCCGTCGTGATGTTCACCTCGAGCCGCAAGGGGAGCGGCGCCGTCCGGCGTCGCGACCGCGCGGGGCGAGAATTCGTATGTCCGGAAGTACCCGAGGATCGCCGGACGGCCGAACTCGTTGTTGAACGCGGCGCCACCGAGCGGGCCATCGATCATGATGTCGAGCGCGCTCGCGATTCGCCCCGGCTTGCCGATCCATGCGTCGTCCGCGGGCTCCCATGGTTCGAGGGCGCCGGGTAGCCGCAGATCGGAGACCGTGAAGCCGACGAGCCCGGCCTTCGGCTTGCCGCCACGCCCGGTCGCACCCTCGTCGCGGATCTCGCCGCCCGAGCCGGTCGCCGCACCCGGAAACGGCGAGATCGCGGTCGGATGGTTGTGGGTCTCGACCTTGCCGAGGATGTGCGCCGGCTCGCGATGCCCGCGATACACGCCATCGAGATCGGGGAAGAACCGCTCGGCGACGTTGCCCTCGACGACGGCCGCGTTGTCCTTGTAGGCCGACAGCACGCCCGCCGGGCTCGCCTCGGTCGACCGCTTGATCCACGCGAACAGCGAGCGCTCCTGCGGCTTGCCGTCGATGAACCACTCGGCGTTGAAGATCTTGTGGCGGCAGTGCTCGCTGTTCGCCTGCGCGAACATCATCAGCTCGACGTCGGTCGGATCGCGGCCAAGCGTGCCGTACTGCGTGACCAGGTACTCGATCTCGTCGTCGGCGAGCGCGAGCCCGAGCCGCTTGCTCGCGGCGCGCAGCGTGGCGACCCCGTCGGTGCCGAGCGCGACGTGCCCGAGCGGCCGCGGCGTGCCGCCCTGCTCGATGACCGCGGCGAGCTCGTCGTCACGCAGGATCACGCTCTCGGTCATCCGATCCGAGAGCGCGCCGCCGATCGTCGCGAGATCGAGGCGATGACCGATCAGCGTGTACTCGAGGACGCGCTCGATCCGCGTGATGCTCGCGAGGCCGCAGACGTGCGCGATGTCGGTTGCCTTCGACGACCACGGCGAGATCGTGCCGAGCCGTGGCGTCACCCAGATCACGTTGCGTTCGGGGGCCGCTCCATCTCGGGGCCCCGCCGGCGGCATCGACTCGACCTGTGGCCCGTACGCGAGCATGCGCTCGAGCTGCGTGGCCTCGTCGGCGGTCAGCGGCCGTTCGCTGGCGACCAGGTGGATCCACCGGCTGTCGAGGCCGAGTACTCCTTCGGAGACCAGCTTCGCCTTCGCGAAGGCCCGAGCACGTCTGGAAGCACCGAGCGCGGCGCGTCCAGGGACTCTCAGCACCGCGGCTCCGCGGCGCGCCGGAACGTCTGCGGCGTGACGCCGGTCAGGTCCTCGACGAGGATCCGCGGGATCCGTGCAGGACGCGCGGTCAGCACGGAGACCGGTCCCCAGCGCAGCACGCTATCGACGAGGAGCACGGGCTCGAGCGTGCCGATCCGGACCGGTGGCGAGAGCAACCCCATCAGGCAGCTCCCAGCACGGCAGCGATCCGCGCGACCGGCTCGCGCGCATCGGGCACGAACGGCGTGCCGGTGACGAGCTCGTAGCTCGCGATGTAACGGCGCGCGGCTTCGAGGCGGATCTCGTCGGGCATCACCGGTGGCGGGCCATCGCCGGACCACTTCGCCTCGCCGGAGAGCCAGCGCCGCACGAACTCCTTGTCGAGGCTGCGCGGTTCCTCGCCGCGCGCGAGCCGCTCCTCGTAGTCGTCGGCGTACCAGTAGCGCGACGAGTCAGGCGTGTGGATCTCGTCGATCACGGTGATCGTGCCGTCCTTCGCGACTCCCATCTCGTACTTGGTGTCGGCGAGAATCAGCCCGCGCGCGGCGGCGTGGCGCTGGCCCTCGGTGAACAGCGCGGCCGCGATCGCCGCCGCGCGCTCGAACAGCTCGGGCTCGATCCGGCCCATGGCGAGCAGCTGCTTGCGTGACACCGAGACGTCGTGATCGCCCTTCCCGGCCTTGGTCGACGGCGTCAGGATCGGCGCCGGCAGTCGCTCGTTCTTCTTCATGCCCTCGGGCAGCGCGTGACCGCAAAATGTCCGCGCGCCGGCCTCGTACGCCTTCCAGATCGAGGTGCCGGTGACGCCCGTCAGGTACGCGCGCATCACCAGCTCGACCGGCAGCGGCTCGCACTCGCGCGCGATCATCACGTTCGGATCGGGCACGCGCAGCATGTGGTTCGGCGCGATCGCCGCGGTCTTCTCGAACCAGAACTGCGCGAGCTGGTTCAGGACCTGCCCCTTCGACGGAATCGTGCCGACCACGGCGTCGAACGCGGAGAGCCGGTCGGTGACGACGATGATCCGCTCGCCACGCTCGCGATCGATGTAGCAGTCGCGAACCTTGCCGTCGTAGCGCTCGAGGCGGCGCCCGCCGATCGTCTGCCACGGCGTGCCGTCGAGCGTGGCCCGGAGCTGGGTGCGCAGTGCGCTGTCGAGATCGGTCGCGCGTGAGGTCATGGGGCTCCGAGCGCGCGCTCGAGGATCGCGGGCGCGTGGCGCAGGTGGTGGTCGAGATCGAAGCAGGCGTCGAGCGCGCCGGCGTCGAGCCGCTTCGCGATGTCCGGATCGGCGCCGAGGAGCTCGCGAAATCGCCCCGGCCTTGCACCGACGAGCCCGTCCGCTGCCGCCTCGGCGATCGCCGCGAGTGCGGCGCGCTGGACCATCACGTACGCCTCCTGGCGCGCGAGCCCGGTGCGGACGAGCGCGAGCAGCACGGCCTCGGAGAAGTAGAGCCCGCCGTGGCGGTCGAGGTTCGCGCGCATCCGGCCGGGATGGACGACGAGCCCGTCGACGAGCCCGGTTGCGCGCGCGGTCATGAAGTCCGCGAGGATCGTCGCGTCGGGCATCGCGACGCGCTCGACGCTCGAGTGCGAGATATCGCGCTCGTGCCACAGCGCGACGTCCTCGAGGCCGGCACCGGCGTACGAGCGCAGCAGGCGCGCGAGGCCCGTGAGGTTCTCGCTGAGGATCGGGTTCTTCTTGTGGGGCATCGCGGAGCTGCCCTTCTGGCCGACGCCGAAACCTTCCTCGGCCTCGCCAACCTCGGTGCGCTGCCAGTGACGGACACCGAGCGCGATCTGCTCGATCGCCGTGCCAAGCAGCGCGAGCGCGCACAGCACCTCGGCGTGACGATCGCGCGCGACGATCTGGGTCGCGACGGTCTCGGGTGCGAGGCCGAGCTCGCCGAGTGCCTCGGCTTCGATCTGCGGATCGAGGTTGCCGTAGACGCCGACCGCACCGGCGATCTTGCCGACGCCGATCGAGTGGCGCGCGCGGGTGAGCCGGCCGGCGGCGCGCAGCACCTCGGCGTGCCAGCGCGCGAATGTCAGCCCGGCGGTGATCGGCTCGGCGTGGATGCCGTGCGACCGTCCGATCATCGGCGTCTTTGCATGCTCGCGCGCGCGCTTCGCGAGGGCCTCCGCGAGCTTGATGACCGCGAGCTCGATGCGGTCGAGGGCACGGACGGTCTGCAGCGCGAGCGCGGTATCGAGGACATCGGACGACGTCATCCCGAGGTGGAGCCAGCGGGCGGGCTCGCCAACGAGCTCCTCGACGTGCGTCAGGAACGCGATGACGTCGTGTCGGGTCGTCGCCTCGATCGCGAGGATGCGCTCCGGATCGAGCTTGCCGGTGGCGCCCGCAGCGACTCGTTCGGCGGTGCCGATCGGGACGGTGCCTGCACGTTCCATCGCGCGGCACGCGGCAAGCTCGATCTCGAGCCACAGCTCGAAGCGGTACTTGTCGTCCCACAGCGCGGCGAGCTCGGGTCGACTGTAGCGAGCGATCATGAAGGGCGTCCCGCAGCACTCGTACCGCAGGCCGCGCGCGACGACAAGCCGCCCGCGACGACAAGCCGCCCGCGATGACAGGCCGGTCAGCGCGCGATGAACCAGACCGCGAGCATCACGACGGAGCCGATGATCACGACCACGGAGCCCCAGAACACGACATCACGCAGCTTGCGGGCTCGAACGCCCTTCGCCTCGCGCGGCGGCGCGATCCGGCCGGTCGTCCCCGAGGTCTGCACGGTTTGCGCACGCTTCGAGACGTCCTCGAGCGAGCGGATCTCCGGCTTGTGCTGCTTGGGCAGGACGAACTGCTTCGGGGCCTGCGGCTTCGCCCGATCGATCGCGCTCTTCATCGAGATCGCGCGCAGCGGCTCGGGCGTGATCGAAAACTCGTCCAGCTTGGGAACGACGACGCTCCCGCTCTCGTAGCCCTGACGCGTCGGTCCCTTCGTGCGCGTCGGCACGGGCGTCGGTGGCCGCGAGGTCGGCGGCCGCGAGGTCGACTCGGGTGCCGAGGCAGGGGCGGACCTGGGCGCGTTCGAGTCGAAGATCTTGGTCCTCGTCTCGTCGGTCGGGGGACGCGATCGGCCGCTCATCACCGGCCCGTCGATCCGAAGCCGCCGGCACCGCGCGCCGTCGAGGCGAGCTCGTCGACCTCGATCAGCTCCGCCTGCACGACGGGCGCGATCACCATCTGCGCGATCCGGTCCTTTGGCTTGATCGTCACGACTTCGCTACCGTGGTTGATCACGAGGACCATCACACTGCCGCGATAATCAGCGTCGAGCGTTCCAGGCGTGTTGACGAGCGTGATCCCGTGTTCGCGCGCGAGCCCCGAGCGCGGCCGGATCTGGCCCTCGAAGCCGGGCGGCAACGCGAACGCGAGGCCGGTATCGATCGCGGCGCGCTGGCCGGGAGCGAGCGCGACCGGCGCATCGATCGCAGCGCAGAGATCGAGCCCGGCAGCCTGCTCGGTCATGTAGCGCGGAACGATCGCGTCGGCGCGGAGCTTCTTGATCTGCACACGCGGCGTCACGCGATCACTCTAGCCGAAAAATGAAACGGCCCGTAGAGCACGGGCCGTGACAAGAACACTCAGGCGCCCAAGTCAGATGACTCAGACGATGTAGTTGTGCACGTCCTCGGGCGACGGGTTGGCGTCGAGAGCCTCGCGGCGCGACAGGCGGATCTTGCCGTCGCGGTCGACCTTGATGCACTTGACGATGACCTCGTCACCCTCCTTGAGCACGTCCTCGACCGAGCGGATGCGCTCCTTGGAGACTTCCGAGATGTGGAGGAGACCGTCGGTGCCCGGGATGATCTCGACGAACGCGCCGATCTCGACGATCTTCTTGACGATCCCGTTATAGAACTGGCCGACCTCGGGCTCCATCGTGAGTCCGGAGATCAGCGCCTGCGCCTGCTCGATCGCCTTGGCGTTGGCCGACGCGATCGACACGATGCCGGTGTCGTTGATGTCGATCTGCGCGCCGGTCTGCTCCTGGATCGCGCGGATCGTCTTGCCACCGGGTCCGATGATGTCGCGGACCTTGTCCGGCTTGATCTGCATCGTGACGATGCGCGGGGCGTAGATCGAGACCTCGTCGCGGGCCGCCGACATCGCGGCGTCCATCCGGTCGAGGATGTGGAGCCGGCCGGCCTTCGCCTGCGCGAGCGCCTTCTCGAGAATCTCGCGCGTCAGGCCGTCGACCTTGATGTCCATCTGCAACGCGCAGACGCCACGCCGGGTGCCCGTGACCTTGAAGTCCATGTCGCCGAGGTGATCCTCGTCGCCCAGGATGTCGGACAGGACGACGTAATCATCGCCTTCCTTCATGAGGCCCATCGCGATACCGGCGACGGGTGCCTTGGTCGGCACGCCAGCATCCATCAACGCGAGCGAGCCACCGCACACCGAGGCCATCGATGACGAGCCGTTGCTCTCGAGGATCTCCGACACGACGCGAACCGTGTACGGGAAGTCCTCGTACACCGGAACGATCGCCTCGACGGAGCGCTCGGCGAGGAAGCCGTGACCGACCTCGCGGCGCGACTGACCGCGGAGCATCTTGACCTCTCCCGTCGAGAACGGCGGGAAGTTGTAATCCATGTAGAAGGTCTTCTTCTTGTCGCCGAGCAGCGTGTCGAGCTTCTTCTCGTCGTACTTCGTGCCGAGCGTGACGGCGACCAGCGCCTGGGTCTCGCCACGGGTGAAGAGCGCTGAGCCGTGCGCGCGCGGCAGCACGCCGGTCTCGACCGTGATCTGGCGGATCTCGTCGGGACGGCGGCCGTCAATGCGGGTGCGCGTCGAGATCGTGTGACCGCGCGCCCACTTCTTCTGAAGCTTCGCGAACGCAGCGTCGACGTCCTTCGGCTTGCCGGCCCAGGGCTGCCCCTCGGCGGTGAGCGCGGTGCGGGTCTCCGTGTGGAGGCTGCCGATGCTCTCGCGCCGCTTCTTCTTGTCCTTGATGAGCATCACCTCCTTGAGGCGATCCCACGCGGACTCCTTGACCTTCGCAGCAAGCGTCTCGTCGGCGACGGGCGGCGTGAACGGGCGCTTCTCCTTGCCGTTGGCGGCGCGGAGGCGCTCCTGCAGCTCGATCAGCGGTTGCACGGCCTGATGCGCGAACAGCAACGCGTCGATGATGGTGTCCTCCTGGAGCTCCTCCATCTCGCCTTCGACCATCATGATCGCGTCCTTCGACGCGGCCACGATGATGTCCATGTCGCTGTTCTCGCGCTCGGCGAACGTCGGATTCGCGACGAACTGGCCGTCGACGCGACCGATGCGGACGCCCGCGAGCGGGCCTTCCCACACGAGGTCGGAGATGTGCAGAGCGCACGACGCGCCCGTCATCGCGAGCACGTCCGTCGCGTTCTCCTTGTCGAACGAGATCACGCTGGCGATGACCTGGGTGTCGATGAACCAGCCCTTCGGGAAGAGCGGACGCATCGGGCGATCCATCAGCCGGCACACGAGGATCTCCTCGTTCGTGGTGCGGCCCTCGCGGCGGAAGAAGCTGCCCGGAACCTTGCCGGCCGAGTAGAACTTCTCCTGGTACTCGCAGGTCAGCGGCATGAAGTCGATGTCGCGCGGCGACGACGACCCGGTCGCGGTCACGAGCAACATGCTGTCGCCACAGCGGATGACGACCGAGCCGCCGGCCTGCTTGGCCCACTTCCCGGTCTCGACGATAATTTCCTTGCCGCCTACATTGGCGGTTTCACGAACGTACGGCATGCGTGTCTCTCTTCTGCGCCCCTCGGGGCTCGAGTCACGTCGCCGGATTTTCGAGCTCCGCGGCCTGGTCCCTCTGTCCAAGCTCCCAACCACCTGGGAACCTCGACGGAACGATCAAACCAGCGCGATCTCTAACAGTTCGACGACGCTACGTTTGGCTTGTGTTTCGCGGGCGTTATTGCACAGGCGCTCCCGAAAGCCAACCGTCAACCCGCCGACCGAATTGCGATCGGACCCAGCCCTAACCTCGCGGCGCGGCTCGCGTTCCGGGCTCAAAACCCGGCGTCGACGGCTTGCGCCGCCCGCGTCTTGTCGCGGTTCTCGTCGAGCGAGCGCCGCTCCTCGGCGGTGATCTGGCCACAGTCCGCGGTGACGTTACCGACGAGCGCGCCGGCGGTGCCGGTGCACCGGAAGTCGAGCGTGCCGCGGAAGTACGAGCTGCCGTCCGGACGCTGCCCGCCACCCCAGCTGCGATCGAGCTTCTCGCACTCGAGCTGGTCGCCACGGGTCACCGCCTCGACATCGCGGTTCCAGAACAGCTGGCGATCCTCGAACCGCAGCTTGCCTGCCGCGGTGACGAGCTCGACGAACGTGGTCACGCCGCGGCCCGGCACGCACCGGGTCACGACGAGCGGCTTGCCGTCGAGCGCGAGCATGCCGGAGACCTCGGGGCTCGTGCTCGCGCGCTCGCGGCTCTTGCACGCAGCAACGCCACTCGACGCGAGGACCGCGACGAGGACAAGGCGCTGCGTGGGTCGCATCGCGCCTAGCGACGGAGGCCGAGCGTCTCGATCAGCTTGCGGTAACGAGCGAGATCCTTGCGCTTCAGGTAGTCGAGCAGTGCGCGACGCTGGCCAACCATCAGGAGGAGACCACGGCGGCTGTGGTGATCCTTCGGGTTGTTCTTCAGGTGGTCGGTGAGGTGCGTGACGCGCTCGGTGAGCAGTGCCACCTGAACCTCGGGCGACCCGGTGTCGCTGCCATGCTGCTGGAACTTCGCGACGGTCTCGGCTTTACGGATGGGGGAAACAGACATTTCAGACTCCAAGTCGCCAGCGGCCGCGTCCGACGCGAACGAGTGCCGTGGTCGAGGCGGAGATTGATGGAAACCTGCCCGGCGGTCAAGCGGTGACGAGCTCGGGGAAGACCCGGTCGTACACGGTCCGTCCGGCTTCCTCGTGGATGATCGCGACGAGCTGGCCGCGCTCGTCGAGGAGCTGGAACCGCTTCGCTCGTTCCGCCGTGATCTCGGAGAGTTGAGCGGGCACCGTCGGCGGTTCCCAGGTCGGATCCCACGCCGCGAACGACAGCTGGACGCCGTTGAAGACGTGCTTGAGCAGCTCGGGAGGGACCACGAAGCGGTCAAGCCGGATCGCGGCGGTCACCGGGACGAGGTCTCTGGCCGGGTCGATCGCGGCGAGCTGGTCGATCCGGAACGCCTGGTCGATCGAGAACACGCCGCTCTGGGTCCGCCGCAGCTCCGCGAGGTACGCGCCGCAACCGACGTCGGCGCCGAGGTCCGCGATGATGCTCCGGACATACGTCCCCTTGCTGCACGCGATCGAGACCTCGAAGCGCGGTGGCGTGAACGCGCGGAGCTCGAGTCGATCGATGCGGACCTTGCGCGCGACGAGCTCGACCTCATCTCCATCGCCGGCGCGCGCGCGCTGGTAGTTGCGCAACCCACCCTGCTTGATCGCGGAGTACAGCGGTGGGATCTGGTCCTGCTCGCCGCGCCGCCCGGCGATCGCCGCACGCAGCGCCTCCTCGGTCACCGCGACGGGACACTCGCGAACGATCCGGCCGTCGCGATCGAGCGTGTCGGTCTCGGCGCCGAGCACGCCGGTGGCCTCGTACGCCTTGTCGTCGGCGAGCAGGTACTGCGCGATCTTGGTCGCCGAGCCGAGGCACACCGCGAGCACGCCGGTCGCGATCGGATCGAGCGTGCCGCCGTGGCCCGCGCGCTTCGCACCGAGCGCGCGCTTGACGTGCTCGACCGCGGCAGCCGACGACATCCCGGTCGGCTTGTCGAGGACGAGGACGCCGTGGATGGCCACAGCTACAGCGCGTTGATCCAGGCGGTCAGCGCGGCCTGGCCATCGGGGTCGGCCATCTCGCTGCCCCGCTGCGGCATCTTGCGAACCGCGAGCGACGAGAGGAACCGGATCATCATGATCGAATTCTGGGGCTGACCGGGGATCACGATCTTGGTGTACGTCGTACCGTTCTCGGTCACCGGCGAGCCGTTGACGTTGACCGACGAGGCGTACGCAGGCGTGCCCGCCACGGTCGCGAGCGTGCCGACGCGCAGCCGGTAGTCGACCGGCGTCGTGCCGAAGTTCGTGCTCGTCGGGTTGTGGCAATGGCCGCAGTTCGCGTGCAGGTAGCCGAGCGCGGTCCTGTCGACGTCGGTGCCGGGCAGCGGGAAGCGCGCGCCCGCGGTGCCAGCGGTCGGTGGCGCCGACAGCTTGCCCGTCGTGATCAGATCCTCGAGATCGAGCAGCGCGCTGTTTGCGGGCGTGTAGTCGAGCGAGATCGCGCCGACGCCGAGCACGCGCGATGGCACCAGCGCCTCGTGACACTCGCGACAGTCGGTGCGCTGCGGGATGTCGTGGTTCGTGCCATTGGCGTTCATCACGCCGGCGATGTCGACCTCGGTCGTCGCGTTCTGCGCCGCGTTCCACTGGTACGTCGTGTAGAACCACGCGCCGACCGCGTCGTCATCGGCGAGCAGCTTGACGATATAGCGGGTCTCGACGCGCACGCCGTCGCGGGTGAACTCCTTCCACAGCTTCGTGCCGACCGGGAACTTCCAGTAGTCCATGTCGGTCGTGTCGATCGTCGTGCCCGCCGGTAGCGAGATCCACCGGCGCTTGCTCGCGGTGTCGGACCACAGCTGGAAGCGAGGCTCGTACTCGAGGACGTCGGCAGCGAACGTCGTGCATGCCGCGTTCGTACACAGGCCCGTACCGGCGAGCGTCTCGGGGGTCAGCGGATTGCCGTCAGGCGTCAGCGCATCGACGACCGCGTCGACATCGGGGGTCACCGCCGCGTCGATCGCCGGGTTCTTGTCACCACCGCAGGCGACGAGCGCGAGCGTAGCTACGAGCCGAACGAGACCACCCATCCGCGGATGCTATCACCGGCCGGCGTTGCCAGAGCCGGGGTTCCCGCTGCCGGACGCGGCGGGTGTGGGGTCGAGCACGGGTCGGCTCTGCCGATTGAACGCCGCCTCGAGCGCCCGTACGATTTTCTCTTTTGTCGTCGTCAGATCGCCGGCCATGTGACAGCCACCTGCACCGGGATGACCGCCGCCGCCGAGCGACATGCAGACCTTGCCGACGTCGATCTTCTCGCTGCGCGACCGCATCGACACCCGCACGCCGCCACCCTTCGCGGTGGTCAGCAGCACCCCGACGTGGACGCCATCGACGTTGCGCGCCCAGTTGACCATGCCCTCGATGTCTTCCCACGAAGCGCGCGCGCCCTCGACCATGTCGGTCGTCACGCTGAGCACGCCGACGCGACCGGCGCACTGCAGCTCGAGCGTCGACAGCACGGAGCCGAGGAGACGCAGCTTGCCGGGGCTCGGACGCTCCTCGAGCGACGCCGCGATCGACGATGGCACCACGCCCGCGCGGATCAGCTCGGAGCCGCAGAGCAGCGCCTCGGCGTTCGTGTTCGCGTGGCGGTAACCACCGGTGTCGCTGATCAGCGAGACGTACAGCGGGATCGCGGCCTGCCGGGTAAGCTCCCAGCCCTCGCGCTGCGCGATCCGCCAGACCAGCACGCCGACGGCGGCAGCTGTCGGATCCGAGACCGCGATGTCGCCGAACGGATGGCCGCTCGCGTGGTGATCGAGCGTGATCACCGGGCCGCAGACCTCGGGCGGCGGCAGCGCGTCACCGAGGAGCGCGATGTCCGCGCAGTCGACAATGATCGTGCAATCGTAGCGATCGTCGAACGCGATCGTGTGGACGACGGTGTCCGCGAGCGGCAGCCACTTGTAGCGGCGCGCGATCGGATCCATCGAGTAGATGACCGCTTCTTTGCCGATCGCGGAGAGCAGCGACTTGAGGCCGCACATCGAGCCGGTGCCATCGCCATCGGGACGGCGGTGACTGGTGAGCAGGATCCGCTGGGCCTTGCGCAGGACGTCGCAGGCGCGGTCGAGCGCGTCCTCGACGGTTGGCACCGTGATCGGTGCGGTGACGCGACGCTGCGGCTCGGGACCTGGCCGCTCGCCGTCGCTCACGTCGGCTCCTTGTCGTCGGGATCGCCGGTGCCAGGTGTCGCGGCCGGATCCGGAGCAGACGCCGGCGTCGGCTCCGCCTGACCGGGCTCGCGGCCTGCCGCACGTGCGCGCTCCTCGTCCTCGCGAACGATCGCCGCGAGCTTGGCACCGACATCGATCGACACGTCGTGGTGAAAGCGCAGCTCGGGAGCGCGCTGGAGCGAGAGCTCGCGTGCGACGGGACCGCGAAGGAACCCCGCGGCCTTGTTGAGCCCGGCGATCACGCCATCGGCGGTGGCGTCGTCGCCGACGACCGAGATGTAGACGTTCGCGACGGCGAGATCGACGTTGACCTCGACCTTCGCCACCGTGAGCAGGGTCGCCGCCCTGACCCGAGGATCTCGGACCTCGCTGGCGATCAGGGACGTGAGGACGTCGCGAAGGGCGTGCTCGACGCGTGCCTTGCGCCCTGTGCCCTGGTTCACGACTGGGTCTCCACGAGGCGACCCTACCCCGGCGGCTCTCGCAGTGCCAAGTAGCGCCTGACTAGCTGTCCAGATCGTCGCGCCACTCGTCCGGGACCCACGCCTCGTCGCCTTGGCCCACGGCCTTGTCGCCCGAGCCCGTGCGGTCGTCGACGATCGCGATCGGCGCCGGCTCGCCGTCGAACGTCCATGCATCCTTGGCGACGGCCACAACCTGGCCGCCCGAGGCGGACATCGTCACGCGCACGACGTGATCGAGGAGCTCGAGGGCCTTCACGCGGTCGTTGCACGCCACCGCGCAACCGAGCTCGGCGCGCTGCCAGGTATCGAGCGAGCCGACCTCGTTGACGATGACGCCCACGCGCTCGCGCACGCGGTCCTTGATCCGGCGGATCACCATGCGCTTCTCCTTGAGCGAGTGCGCGTTGGCGATCACGAGGCTGAGCTTGGCCATGCCGACGTACATCACCGAAGGCTAGCCCGAAAATGAAAAGGTCCCTGCTCCCGAGGAGTCAGGGACTTGGCGGTCTGGTGACCTGGTCAGAGCTAGCCAGAGCTAGACAGAGCTAGACAGAGCTAGACAGAGCTAGAGCTGCGCGGCCTCCTCGATGACCTCGTAGGCCTCGATGACGTCGCCAGTCTTCAGATCGTTGTAGCCCGCGACCATGACGCCGCACTCGTAGCCATTCGTGACTTCCGAGACGTCGTCCTTGAAGCGGCGCAAGCTGCCGACCTTGCCCTCGTAGACCTGCACGGCATCCCGGATGATCCGGAGGTGCGCCTTGCGGTTGACCTTGCCACTCGTGACCATGCAGCCCGCGACCATGCCCATCTTCGGGATGGAGAACGTGTCGCGCACCTGGAGCTGGCCGATCGGCACCTCGCGCTTGATCGGCGCGAGCAAGCCGGCCATCGCCGCCTTCACCTCGTCGATCGCGTCGTAGATGATGTCGTAGAGGCGGATCTCGACGTCTTCCTGCTCGGCGAGCTTGCTGCTCTTGCCAGCCGGACGGACGTGGAAGCCGACGATGATCGCGCCGCCGGCCTTCGCGAGGTTGACGTCACTCTCGGTGATGCCACCCACGCCGGCCGCGATCACGACGACCCGGACCTTGTCAGTCGACTGCTTGATCAGCGACGCCTTCAGCGCCTCGGCCGAGCCCTGGACGTCCGCCTTGAGGACGATCTTCAGCTCCTTGATGGCACCGACGGAGTTGCGCTCCATCATGCCCTCGAGCGAGACGCGCGTCGTCGAGGCCAGCTCGCGCTTGCGATGCGTCTGCCGACGGTGCTCGACGACCTGCTTGGCGACCTTGTCGTCCTCGGCAGCGTTCACGAGATCGCCTGCCTCGGGGACACCATCGAGTCCGAGGACCTCGATCGGCGTCGACGGACCGGCTTCCTCGAGCGGGTTGCCACGATCATCGAGCATCGCGCGCACCTTGCCGAACACGCGCCCGGCAACGAGGGTGTCACCGGTACGCAGCGTGCCTTCCTGGATCAGGATCGTCGCCATCGGGCCGCGGTTGCGGTCGAGGCGCGCTTCGATCACGAGGCCCGATGCCGGCTTCTCGGCATTCGCCTTGAGCTCGAGCACCTCTGCGGAGACGGCGATCGCCTCGAGCAGCTTGTCGATGTTCTCGCCGCGGAGCGCGGAGACGTTCACGTAGATCGTGTCGCCACCCCACTCCTCGGGAATCAGGCCCTTGTCAGCAAGTTGCTGGCGAACACGATCGGGCGCCGCATCCGGCGTATCGATCTTGTTGACCGCGACGATGATCGTGACCTTCGCGTCCTTCGCGTGCGACAGCGCCTCGACCGTCTGCGGCATCACACCGTCGTTCGCGGCGACGACCAGCACGACGATGTCCGTCGCCTGGGCGCCACGTGCGCGCATCTCGGTGAACGCCTCGTGACCGGGGGTATCGAGGAACACGATCTCGCCGTGTCCCGGAGCGGCCACCTTGTAAGCAGCGACGTGCTGGGTGATGCCACCGGCCTCGCCGGCCGCGACGCGCGCCTTGCGGATCGAGTCGAGCAGCGTGGTCTTGCCGTGATCGACGTGCCCCATGACGGTGACGACCGGTGCACGCGGCGACAGCGTCTCGGCCTCGTCGACCTTCTGCGCGAACACGTCTTCTTCCTTGAAGGCGACGTTCTGGACCTCGTAACCGAACTCCGCCGACAGCAGCTGCGCGGTGTCGAAGTCGATCGCGGCGTTGATGTTGACGCCGGTCATGCCCATGCCCCAGAGCTTCTTCAACACCTCGGGCGACTTGATACCCATGCCGCGCGCGAGGTCGGCGACCGTGATCGAGTCCTCGATCCGGATCACGCGCTTGTGCTCGGCGGGCGTCGTGATCGTGGTCTGCTTGCCCTTCTTGCCGAGGGGCAGCTTCTTGCGACCGAAGTCGTTACCAGGGCCCGGACGGCCGCCGGGGCCACGCGGACCACCGCGCTGCTGCTGCTGCGCGAACCGACCACGGATCGGATTGACGGGCTGCGGACCCGGCGCCGGGCGTCCGCCCATCGGGCCACGCTCGGTGATCTTGATGCGCGGCGGCAGCGAGATCACGGTGCCGACGGCCGGCCGCGACGGATCGCGGGCTGGTGGCGGTGCGGGCTCGACCGGTGCTTCGACCGGCGCCTCGGGTGCCGCGTCCATCGGACGCTCCGCGGTGCGGGCACGCGCGCGCTCGAGCTCCATCTCGAAGCGGCTGCGCGCGGTACCGGCAACCTCCTCGACGGTCGTCGCGATCGGGGGCGGCGTGCTCGGCGACGGACTCCGCGTGGTGACGCGCGGAGGGAGCGTGCTCGACGGCGGCGGCTCGACGGGGCGATGCTCGCTCCGCATGCCGGTACCACCGCGTGCGTGCTGTACGGTCGGGCCAGCCATCGACGGACCGGCGACGATCACGCGCGAGCGCGGGCGTTCGGCGGCGGCGGCGTGCGGTTCGAATGAAGCGGCAGCTCCACCGGATCCACCGGTCTGCTGCTGCGACGGGGACTGCTGGTGCGAGGGCTGCGCGTGCGAAGGCTGCGCGCGCGCAGCCTCGGCGACCGGTGCGGGCGCCTCGGTGCGTGCGGGAGCCGGGGCTTCCTCGACGACCTCGATGCGCTGACGCTTCTCGACGATCGGCGCGGCGGCCTGCGGGGCGGGTCGGATGTCAGGTCGGGGCTCGCGATGATCTTCTCGCTGATCGTCGCGGCGATCCTCGCGCTCGCGCGCGTGATCGTTGGCGCCGACAGCAGCGGCGGGCGGCGCCGATGACGTGACCGATGGTGCGACCGATGCAGGCGGTGTGCTTGCCGTGGCCGCCTCGCGGACCACGGG
>JACCTC010000426.1 GCA_013812655.1 Deltaproteobacteria bacterium
CCCGGCGTGGACGTAGTCGGCGTGCACGGTCCGGATCAGCTCGGGCTGCGAGAGGTTGAGCTCGTCGTAGCTGCGCGTGTGGAGGACACCGCGCTCGTAGAGCAGCGAGCCCATCGCGCCATCGAACAGCAGTGGTCCGGCGGCGATCGCTTCGGCGAGCGTCTTCATGTCCGGAACTCGCGACCCGCGAGACCGAGCGCGCCGAGCTGACGGCGAACGTCGCGCAGCGCATCGCCGCGCCCGACCTGCGCGAGGTGCCCGCCATCGAACCACGCGACGTCGACGCCCCAGTGCGCGGCGAGGGCTTCGGCCTGCTCGGGCGGCGTGATCCGATCGCCACGCCCGGCGATCACGGCGAGCCGATCGCGCTGCACGCGGACAGGGCGCGTCGTCGGAGCGTGGACCGCGAACGCGTCGACCAGCAGATCCTCGGTGATGCCGGCCTTCGCGGCGCGCTGCCGCATCGGGCTCTGCTCGCCGTGTCGCCACATCAGCTTTGCCATCGACACCGCGGGGATCATCGCGACCGCGAAGTCGACGCCGCCGACGTCCGTCGGGCCGGCCACGCTCGCCCACAGCGACGTCGTGTAGCCGCCAAGGCTGATGCCCATCGCGCCGACCGTCGACGCGCCGCGATCGCGGAGGAACATCGACAGCGCGCGCAGATCGAACACCGCCTGGCCGAACCCCTCGTTCGTGCGCATCGGATTCGGCGACGGGAAGAGCGCGCCCGACCGGCCGAGCCCGCGTGCGCCATTCAGTGTCGGGGCCCGCTCGCCGTGATACGGCAGCACGAACGCCGCGACGTCGAACCCATGGCGCAGCCAGTACGGCACCATGAACGTGCGCGCGGTGACCCAGTGGTTGCCGCCGCCCCAGCCGTGGAGCAACACGATCGTCGGCCGACCACGCCCCGTCGGCCGACCACGCCCCGTCGGCCGTCCACGGCCCGAGGTCCACCATCGCGCATGCGCCGTGTGGTTCTCGCGGATATTGGCGTGGAGGTCGCGCGCCGCAGGCAAGAACGGTTCGTAGTCGGACGCGTACGCGAGGTCGACGACCTGGGTCCCGAGGGGGCCATCGCCGACCGCCGTCAGCTTCGGGGTCGGTAGTTGCGGCGCCGGGAAGAACGGGCTCGGCAGCCCGAGGGTGCCCTCGCTGTAGGCGGCCGCAAGCTCGATCAGGCGGGCGCGAGCGTCCCCTTTATCGAGCCTGGGCGTGCGAGGGGCCATCCGGCGCTCCATGAAGCGCACGACGCTCCGATCGAGGACCGCGCTGGCTCGCGTGAAGAGGTTCGCCACGTTGGAAACAACCCTACCGCAGATCGGGTACCTCGGAGCTTCCCCCGCAGCTACGGGCAATTAACCGAAGGGGAGCGAGGCCGTCTGGCCGAGCGACCGCGGAGGTTACAAGTGAATGGCGATCGCGCTATCACGTCTCTATGCCGATGCGGCGCGCCCTCGTCCTCGCTCTCGCGGCGTTGCCCGCGTCGTTGCTGCTCGCCTCGTCGGCCCACGCCGACACGTTCGGCGGGTTCTCCGGCGTCGACCGCCCGTACCTCGTCAACTCGGACCGGGTGTGCGCGCCGCTGGCGGTCACGAGCGGCACCGCGACCGGGATGCCGGCCTGCGACAAGGCGCCGGCGGATGTCGTCGCCAAGCTGTCGATGAAGGCGCCGATCCCGCAAAGTGGCGCGAAGGCGACGTTCGCCGCGACCGTCTCGGGCCGCACGCTGACCGTGACCCGCAAGATCGGCGGAACGCCGGTCGTGACGTGGACCGCGCCCGACGCGATCGGCAAGGTCGTCGATGTCTACGCGAGCCAGTACGAGGATCGGATCGCGGTGACGTACACGACGCGGCGGCTCGGCAAGGAGGTCACCGACGTCGTCGCGTTCGATCTCGGCCAGGGCGCTGCGACCACACCGACGCAGCCTCCGGTCACGAACCCGACGAATCCGACGACCACGCCGACGCCACCGACGGCGACGCCGGTCGAAGATCCGAAGCTGACGAAGGCGATCGTGGCCGCGCGCAAGGCGCCGAAGGGCGCGAAGGCGATCGCGGCGTGGAAGGCCGTGCTCGCGGTCGACCCCGCGCACGCCGAGGCAACCTACCGGCTTGCCGCCGCACAGGCGCTCGCGAAGCAGCCGCCTGACGCGCTCGCCACGCTGGCGACCCTCGCGACATCGACACGCCCCGACGCGATCGAGTGGCGGATCGAGGCACGCTTCGATCCTGCGTTCGCGAGCGTGCGCGCCGACCCGAAGTTTCGCGCCGCGGCCGGACTCGACAAGAAGGGTACGTCCGCGTACGAGCGGCTGATGGGGTTTGGCGGGCAGTGGGAGCAGACCGGCACGAGCTGCGACAAGCCCGAGATCCGGTTCACGACGCTCCGCGATCGCACGTTCAAGCTGCGGGTGAAGACGGTCTGCCAGGGCAGCGTGTTCGACACGCCGTTCAAGGGCACCTGGCGCATCGAGGGCACCCGCATCGTGCTGACGTTGCCGACCCGTGGCAAGCAGGTCAGCGCCGCCGACGAGGCAGGCTGCGAGCTGGTCGCCCAGGGCGACGAGGACGCGCTGCATTGCGTGATCGGGCGTGACATCGACTTCACAGTCTTGCCTACACGCCGGTAAACCTTCGGGTTATCGCGCTCAGCAATGTGAACGCGAGAGTGGGTCCCGGCGACTAACCCTGTCGAGCCTCAAGCTATGCTCGACCGTGTGAAGCGCGAGACCGGATCGTCGACGACGCTCGGGGTGGCCGACGAAGCCGACCTGATCGAGCGGTGTCGTGCGCACGAGCGGAGCGCGCAGGACGAGCTCTATCACCGGTTTCGCCGCCAGGTCGCCGCCAACCTCTATCGCGTGATGGGCGATCGCGGCGATCTCGACGATCTCGTGCAAGAGGTCTTCGTGATCGCGTTCCGCGGCCTCGAGCAGTTTCGCGGTGACGCCCGGCTTTCGACGTGGATCTACCGGATCTGCGTCAACGTCGCGCTCGGCCGCATCCGCACCCGCAAGCGCCGGCCGACCGCGATCGGCGTCGCCGATCTCGACGCGGCGGATGCCGATCCCAGCCTGACCGATCGACCGGAGACGCCGCACCAGAGCCTCGAGCGCCGGCGCGATCAGGCGACCGTCTATCGCGCGCTCGAGCTGCTGTCGCCGAAGAAGCGCATCGTCCTCTACCTCCACGAGATCGAGGGCCTCGACCTCAAGGAGATCGCGTACCTCGTCGACTCGAACCCGGTCACCGTGCGAACGCGGCTGTTCTACGCGCGCCGCGAGTTCTACAAGATCCTCGCGATCACCCCGCCGATCTCGACGGGCGACGCGGATACGGAGGACGACGCGTGAAGCACGTCGCGCCGCATCGCTGGGCGGATGCCGAGGCCGGGCGCGTCGACGCCGCAGCACGGGCGGCGATGGATCGTCATGCGGACGGATGCTCGAGGTGCGCGCGCGCCCGCGATCGGATCAAGCAAGCGAGCGCGAGCTTCGCCGCGATCAAGTCACATCCGGCGCCCGAGTTGCCGTGGGATGCTGTGCGTGCGCGGATCCACTGGTCGGTGTCGACCGAGCGCCGCGAGCGGCTTGCCCTCGAGGAGCGCGCTCCAGCACGCCGCTGGATCGGCACGCTCGCGCTCGCGACCGCTGCCGCCGGCGCGCTCGTGATCGCGCTCGTCACCGACGGTGTGCGCCCGGCACAGCTCGCCGGTGCGCCGCGCACGACCGCACCGGCAGAGCAGCCACAGACGCCCGTGATGCCGCCCGCACCGGCAGAACCGACCGCGCTCGCGGGGCTCGTCAATCGCACGACCGGCGACGTGATGATCGATGGGATCCGGCCGGACGATCTGTTCGCACGCCGGCTCGTCGCGGGCTCGGTGATCGCGACCGGCGATGGCCGCGTCGACATCCAGTTCGCCGATGCCAGCGCGTTCGCACTCGGGCCGCGCTCGATGATCGAGCTGCGCCGGTTCGATGCCGACGCGATCGAGCTCGTCGTCGAGGGAACCGTCGACATCGAGGTCGCCCCACGCGCGCCGCACCAGCGCTTCCTCGTCCTTGCCGGCGACCGCACGATCGAGGTTCGCGGCACCCAGTTCCGCGTCCGTCAGGAAGCCGGCAACACGACGGTCGCCTGCCGCCACGGCCTGGTCGCGGTGCGCGACGCGAAGGGGCAGGTCGATGTCGGCGCCGCGCGCCGCGTCGAGCTCGCGGCCGCGCACACGGTGACGATCGATCGCGTGCGTCCACTCTCGGTCGACGAGGTCAACGATCTCGCTGCCGCCACGCCGCTCACGCTGCCGGTCTTCGATCGGATGGCGCGCTCGCAGGCGAACGGCTGGTTCGGCGCGCTCCTCGAAGGCTCCGCGCCGCTCGAGATCGCGACCGCCAGCCGCCGCGAGGTCCGCATCAATGGCGTCGAGCTCGGCTCCGCGCCGATGCGCGTCCGCGTCATGCCGGGCCGTCACATGGTCGAGGCTGCCGATGCCGCCGGCCGGTTCCGCCGCGTCGGCTGGGTCGACGTCGCCACACCACGCACGGGTTCGACCTCGCAGGGCTCGCGCCTCGAGATCCCCGCCGAGCCGCGGCCGACGCGTGGCGTCCAGGAACGCCGTCGCCAGCTCCTGACCGGCCACGACAAGGCGCGCGTCGCGCTCTGCATGCGCTCGATCGCGAAGTCAGGGCTGACCGGTACCTACGTGGTTGTCGAGATCGCCGTCGACGGCGCCGGCGCGATCGGCTTCCTCAACGTGCTCGATACCGACCTGCCGTCGACCACCGCCAGCTGCGTGCGCGACGTGCTCGTCGACGTTCGCTTCGGCAGCGGCGCACCGGCGAGCTGGCGCGAGCGCCTCGATCTCTGATCGCGGTCCATCGACGCGCGGGCAGGAACCTAACCCCAGAGCTCGGCTGTGTTGATTTGGCGTAGGCGTACGCCGACGCCTACGCGGGTCAACACAAACGATCCCTGGGGTTAGAACTTGACGCCGATCGTGATGCGACCGGCGCGGTACTCGCCTTCCTGCAGGCGGGCCGGTGCGAGGCGCGGGAGGATCGGTTGTGTGTCGACGGGCTGGGTCTCGTAGGTCTCCTCGATCGAGCGACCACCGAGGCGCAGATCGAGGCCGATGGTCAGGCCGCCGCGCGAGCGATACTCGAGGCCGAGCCCGCCCTCGATGTGCGTGCCCTTCGTCGCCGTGTAGTCGTTCTCCGCGCGATCGATGCCGAGGCCGGCGAACAGCACGGGCATCAGCTCGCCGCGGTCGAGCAGGTCGACGACGAGCAGCGCGGTGCCGGTGCGGATCGTGGTGTTGTCGTAGTTGGTCTCGGCATCGGTGTCGAACTTGACGATCTCGAGCTGACCCGAGACTCGCTTCGAGAAGCCGACGCGGCCGAACAGGCCGAGCGTGCGGTGGCCATCGGTGTCCGCGTCGACCTCGCTGTGCGAGACACCCGCGGCGATGCCCAGGGTGATCGGCCGCGCGGCGGCGGGCGTCGGCGCGAGGACGGGGATGGCGAACACGGCGAGCGTGACAAGCGATGAGATGGCGCGCATGAGCTGGCTTGCAGCACGCGGCATGCCGCCCCCAAGCCGGTGAAATCGCGGCGGCCTCCCGGGACGCGCATCAAAAAACCGAGTCCTGGTCACCCGACGATGTCGGTTTCCCGCACCACCCCTATCCGAGGGTCGCTGCGATCTTCTCGGCTGCGCGGGTGGCGAGCGCCATGATCGTGATCTGCGGGTTGACACCGAGCGAGGTCGGGACCGCGGCGCCGTCGACGACGTAGAGGCCAGGCGTGTCGTGGACCTGGTGATCGGACCCGACCACCGAGCTGTGCGGATCGCTGCCCATGCGGGCGGTGCCGAGCGGGTGGTACGCGGAGAGATCGAGGTCCCATGGCTTGATGGTCGCGCGGCGGAGCGCGGCGAGATCGTCGGGGGACTCGATGATGTCGAAGCCGTTGATCGGGGAGTGGACGCGGCGCGCGCCGGCGGCGAAGTAGATCTGCGCGAGCACGTCGAAGCCGCGCTTGATGTGCGAGACGTCCTGCTCGGTGAGCCAGTACTGGATCAGCGGCTGGCCGCGCAGCTCGGTGACCTTGCCGCGCGAGGTGTCCTCGATCATGAAGCCGAAGCTCGAGATGTGGTTGAACGACTCGGCGAGCCGGATCAGCTCGGGGCCGATCAGCTGGGTCATCGACATCGTCATCTCGAGCGGCACCATCGCGCCCTCGAACAGGATGCCCTCGTCGTGGAGGTCCTCGATCGCGTAGCCCTGCGGGATGCCCTTCCACGGCATGATCTCCTCGTCGAACTCGGCGATCGCGCCGGTCGCCGGATGGATCGAGAGGTTCTTGCCGAGCTGGCCCGACTGCGAGCCGAGCTGCTGCGCCCCGAGCAGCAACGGGGTCAGGATCGCGCCGCACGCGACGACGACCGCGCGAGCGCGCACGGTCAACGTCTTGCCATCCGCGGTGACCGCGACGACGCCGCGCGCGCGGCCGCCCTCGACGATGATGCGCGTGACCTTCGCCCCTGTGAACAGCTCGGCGCCGGCGCGGAGCGCGATCGGGATGTAGCTGACGTTCGTCGAGCGCTTCGCATCGGTTGGGCAGCCGAAGCAGCACACGCCCTGGCCATCGCACGCCGGCGCGTTACGCCGGAGCGGCTTGTGCTGCGTGAAGCCGAGCGCGTCGCAGCCGCGTGCGATCACGCGGCCATTGCCGCCGAGCAGCTCGGCGCGCGCGGCCTCGACCTGCAGCACGTGCTCGACGCGATCGAAGTAGCCGCCCATCTTGTCGGGCGTGAGATCAGCGAGCCCGAGCTCCGTGGCCCACTCGTCGAGGATGCGATCCGGCGTGCGATAGCAGGTGCCGGAGTTGATGGTCGTCGTGCCACCGACCGACATCCCGAGCGGGATCGGGATCGCGACGTTGCCGACCGAGAACGTCGAGCCGCCTCGCCGGTACAGCCGCTGGTGCATCTCGAACGCGCGGCCGGTGAACTGCGAGCGATCGTGGTAGCGGCCTTCCTCCACGAACACGACCGCGAGCCCGGCCTCGGCGAGCTCGCGCCCGACGACCGCGCCGCCGGCGCCGGTGCCGATCACCACGACGTCACTCTCGACCGCGAGATCACCATCGAGCTTCGCGTGCACGCGATCGCGCATGTACGCCGGCTTGGTCTCGGCCTTCACCTTCTCGGCGTCGTAGACGCAGCCGAGCTGCTTGTAGAGCGCGGGGTCGTCGAAGTGCGCGATCTTGAGCGGGCTGACGAGCGCGCGCAGCATCAGCCGGCGAAACACGTCGCCGTGGCGCCACTGCTGGAGGATCGCGAGCCGGCGCTCGGGCGCGACGCGCGTGAACGCCTTGCGCTCGCCGAGCCACGCCTGGGCATCGAGCCCGCGTAGCAAGCCGGCGAGCCCGGTCTGCGCCGCGCCTGGCAAGTTGCTCGCGAACTGCTCGACCTTGTAGGCGGTCTGCTCGCCAGCTCCCGGGATGAACTTGCCCGCAGGCAGCGCCGCCTCCGCGACCGCGACCAGCGTCCTGTGCAGATTTGGCGAGAGCTGCGACACGAGATCACCCTAGCAAGACACCGGTCCGACCACCAGACCAATCCGTCAGGTGACCGGAATAACCCGTGGATCAGGGGCCTGCGAAGGTCGCATCGAGGAGGCCGTAGGTCGCAGACAGGTTCGCGCCGATGAACACCTCACCCCCATCGGCGATGATCGAGGCCGCGAGCCGGACCCCGGACGCCTGGTTGAGCCACCACGTGAAGCCAAGCTCGCCGCCGAGCCGCAGGCCGATGTCGCCGCCTTGCTCGTCATTGTCGCTGCCGTCGTCGTCGCTCGAGAGCATGACGTCGCCGCCGAGATCGACCATGCCGATCGGATCTCCGTGGTCACCGTACGTGAAGCGCCGCATCCGCGCGGTTGCGCCGAGCGCCCATGGTGTTGGCTGCGCATCCTCGCCCTCGGAGGGCGCGAACAGCCGGTAGCGCGCGTAGGCGTGACCCGCGAGCTCGAGCGTGTCGTCGGCGAGCTGCGTCCCGTAGCCGGCGAGCGCGAGCAGCTGCTCGACGCGGCCATGCTCGCCCGCGGCGTTCGGCGTGCCGTCGGGATAGTCCGGCCGGAGCAGGTAGCCCTCGCTGATCGCGAGCTGGATGTCGAGGCCGCTCGGCCGCAAGAACAGCTGGCTGTCGCGCAGCACGTTCAGGATCTCGTACGCGAGGCCAGCGTCGGGCTCGCCGAGCAGGATGCCCGCTTCGCGGAGGATGGCGACGGTCGCGACCAGCGCCGTATACGTCGAGCGCTCACCACGCAGCGACCACCATGTCAGCTGGAGCCGCCGCGCGGTCGCCGGATCGATCGGCTTGCCGAGCGCGCGTGCCGCGTCGAGCGTGCGCGAGAGCCGGCGCACCCGGATCGCCGCGCCGACATCGACCACGCGGCCATAGCCACCGCCGATCGCGACCTGTAGATCGAACGTCGTGCGGGTGTCCTTGAAGTCAGCGTCGGGGTTGGTCTCGTGGCTGTAGCTGACGTAGTTGATCTGGGTGCCCGCGGCGGCCTTGCCGATTCCGTAGAGCTTGCCGGAGTAGAACCGGACCTCGCCGGTGCCCGCGATGTCGATCTGCGCGCCGCGGTTCTGCTGCCGGCCCTTGGGGTTGATCATCCCGGCGACGACGTGCGCGCCGAGGTCCATGCCCCACGCCAGCTTCTCGCGCTCGATCCGCTTCGCGTAGAGCCCACCGGCATCGGCGTCGAACGCCATGCGCTTGCGGACGGTGTCGTAGCCGAAGCTCGCGACGCCGCCGACGAACGTCAGCCGCTCGTACGCTGCGATCGTGTCGTCGGTCATCACTGGCAAGCCGACCGCGGCAACCGGCTTCTCGCCGAGGAGCACGCTACCGGATGCGGCACCGGCCGCGGGCTCGGTCACCGCGGGCGTGCCAGTCTCGAGCCCCGTCGTGACGTCGGTCTCGGTCGTCGCCGTGGCGCCGCCGGTGATCGTCGTGCCGCCGGTCGTGCCGGTCGTCCCGCCGGTCGCGCCAGTCGTGGTCCCGCCAGCTGGCGACGTGCCGCCACCCGTGGGCTTTGGACCCGTCGTCGCGCCCGCGGTCGTGCTCGCACCGAGCTTGCCGAGTGACTTCTTCGCGAGGTCGCGCTGCGCCTTGTCGCGCGCCGGATCGTTCGCGATCTTCTGGAGCACCGGCACCACCGCCGGATCGTTGAAGTTGCCGAGGCCCTCGATCGCGATCTCGCCGATGATGTCGAACGTCTCGGTCTCGGCGAGCTTGATCAGCGTCGGGACGGCCTTCTTGTCCTTGCTCCCGACGAGCTTGCGGGCGGCATCGCGCCGGCGCTCCTTCCACGCCGCGCGATCGAGGTCGGCGGGCTGGCTATCGATCAACTTGATCCAGCCGGCGACGTCGCCGGCCTGAGCCGACTGCGCGAACGCGGGTGCGCTGGCCACCGCCATGGCAGCGACCGCGAGGATCACGACGACCGCGCGCATCACTCCGCCCCGAACCGCAGACAGCTCATGTACTCCTCGCGCGGATCATCCGGCGAGCCCGGCACGCGCAGCTCGTCGCACGTCGACGCCGCGATACAGGCAACGATCAGGCGCCGGCGATCCGAGGTCGTCGAGTCGAGCCGGTCGACGCAGTTCCCCCAGTCGAGCTCGTTGTCGTCGGCCTCGTTGTGGACGGCGATCGCGCCGCAGTCGACGAGCCGCCAGCACGCGGCCTCGGTGGTCCGCGCCGAGTCGGGGCAGTCGTTGATCGTGCCGCCGAACTCGCAGTTCGCACGTGCACCATCGACCGTGTCATCGCCGGCCCCACAGGCCGCAAGCCCTGCCGCTGCGAGCCCTGCCGCTGCGAGCCCTGCCGCTGCGAGCATGACGCTCGCGATCCATCCGTTCATCGGTATCGATCATACACGTGCCGAGATCGTCGTCAGGCCGTCGGCGCTTTCTTCTTGCGCACGAGGCGGTCGACCGGCACGTCCGGGATCGACTGCGCCACGAGCTCGGCGACGTCGAGCACCGCGATCTTGTCCTCGACGTTCCGCTGCTTCATGCCGTCGGTCAGCATGATGTTGCAGAACGGGCAGGCGACCGCGACCGCGCTGACGCCCGTGGCGATCACCTCGTCGGTCCGGTTGAGGTTCACGCGCTCGCCGTCGTGCTCCTCCATGAACATCCGGCCACCACCCGCGCCGCAGCAGAAGCCGTGCTTCTTGGTGCGCGTCATCTCCTTGAGCCCGCCGGGTGCACCGACGGCCTCGATCACGTTACGCGGCGCATCGAACTCGCGGTTCCAGCGGCCGAGGTAACAGCTGTCGTGATAGGTGATGGTACCGACGCTGCTCTGACCGCTGCTGACGAGCTTGCCCTCCTTGAAGAGGTGGTCGATCAGCTGGGTGTGGTGGACGACCTCGAAGTCGCCGCCGAACTGCGGGTAGTCATGCCGCAGCGTGTGCAGGCAGTGCGGGCACGACGTCACGACCTTCTTCGCGTTGACGCTCTTCAGCATCTCGACGTTCTGCTCGGCGAGCGCCTGGAACAGCATCTCGTTGCCCGCGCGCCGGGCCGGGTCGCCGGTGCAGCCCTCCTGGTGCCCGAGCACCGCGTAGTCGACCCCCGCGGTGTCGAGGATCTTCACCATCGCGCGCGTCTGCTTGATGATCCGGGCGTCGAACGCGCCCGCGCAGCCGACCCACAGGATGTACTCGGGATCGGGGTTCTCCTCGATGGTCGGGACGTTGAGGTCCTTCGCCCAGTCCATGCGCTGATCGTTCGCGATCCCCCACGGGTTCGACTGGCGCTCCATGTTACGGAACGTCCGCTGGAGCTCGCCCGGCGTCTTCTCCTGCTCGAGCACGAGGTTCTGCCGCATCTGGATGATCTTGAGCGGGTGCTCGATGAAGACCGGGCAGACCTCCTGGCACGCGCCACAGGTCGTGCACGCCCACAGCGTGTCTTCCTGCACCCGACCGCCGGTCAGCTTCGGCAGCGCCGCGGTGGTGGCGATCGTCTTCGCGAGCTCGTCGCGCGCGAACACGAGATCGGGATGCGGATGCGCGTCATCGAACCCGCGCGACGAGGCGTACTCCTCGAGCCCGGCGATCTGCTCCTCGAGCTCGGCCTTGCGATCGGTCAGGCCGATCCGGTCGAGCATCTCGTAGCGGATGTCGTGGATCAGCTGCATCGGCGACAGGTTCTTGCCTGTGTTGTAGGCCGGGCAGTAGTTCGTGCAGCGCGCGCACTCGGTGCACGCGTAGGTGTCGAGCAGGCTCTTCCACGAGAACTGCTCGAACTTGCCGACGCCCCACTGCGTCTCGTCCTCGAGGTTCAGCTTCGGGAGGTCGAGCCGGCGCTCGGAGCGGTTGCGCGCGAAGATGTTCGGCAGCGCGCCGAGCAGGTGGATGTGCTTGGAGTACGGCAGGTAGTTGAGGAACGTCAGCAAGATGAGGACGTGGAGCCAGTAGCCGAACGCGGCACCGCGGCTCGCAGCGTCGGGAGAGATGCCCGCGAGTGCCTTGCCGACGAAGCTCGACACCGGCATGAACCACGGCGCCTCGCTGCCCGCTGCCGAGAGCGCGCCCGCGATGTGATAGCCGTGATAGATGAAGTGCGTGACCATCAGCGAGCCGATGGCACCGAGGATGAGCCCGGCGTCGAGGTTCCACGGGATCAGGCGCGGCTTGACGATCGTGCGGCGCGTGACCGCCCACACGATCATCAGCAGCACGACGAAGTTCATCAGATCGATCAGCAGATAGAGCGGCTGGTAGATCAGATCCGGGAGCAGGGCGAGGGAGACGCTCGGGATCACGCCCGAGATGAAGATGTCCACCGTCGCGATCGTGATGATCATGAAGCCCCAGAAGATGAACAGGTGGTGCTTGCTCGTGCGGTGCTGCGGGCCCTCCTCGGCGACCTTCTTCTGGCCGAAGAAGTAGATGCCGACATCCATCAGCCGGCCGGGCAGGTCATCGAGCCGGGGCCTCGGGTCCGCCACACCGACCGCGGTCGCGCGACCGAAGAACCAGATCGTCCGCGCGAAGAACGCGAGCGACGCCGCGAGGAGGAGGATGAAGATGACCTGGGTCACGACCGGGCGATACCACGCGCCTGGAGGGATTGTCAGGAGATCGCGCGACCTTGCACGGCGACCGTTTGCCGCGGATCGCGCCCGGAATGGAGCGAGCGAGCGAACGCTCGCGAGCGGGGCCTAACGGCCGGCTTGCCGACATCACCATCCATCCACCCCGCGCGACTCCGCCGTGTCCCCACGCCCCGCCGCGCCCGACCGCGCGCCTCGCGTCGCACGCGCCTCATGAAGACGCCATCAGACGCGCGTAAGGGCCGGGCCCGCTTCATACGCGACGTTGTCACGTACCGAGCAAGCGTGCATGGTGAAGGTAGTAGTTGTAACGATGGGAGACCTCGCGAACATCCTGGTCGTCAGTGACCTCCACTTCGGAGAGGAGCTGCTCCCAGGCGCGTCGCACGAGCGACGTCGCGCGATCGAGCTCGGCTCGACCGCGTTCCGCGACTTCATGAAGCATCACGCGGTGCGCCGGCGCGATGGCCGCCCGTGGCGGCTCGTGATCGCGGGCGATCTGTTCGACTTCATGTCCGTGATGATCCCGGGGACCCGCGAACGCCCGATGAAGACGGCCGACGAGCGGCGGTTCGGGCTCGGCCGCGGCATCAAGCCGGGTGTCGAGCGCATGCGCCTCATCTGCGAGGCTCACATGGCGTTGCTTGCCGACCTCGTGAAGTTCGCGGCGGCCGGTCACCGCATCGACATCATCGTCGGCAACCACGACGTCGAGCTCCTTGCCCCCGAGGTCAGCGCCGAGCTGATGCGCCACCTCGCGATCGCTGGCGCCGACGCCAAGACGCTCGCGCGGATCGCGGTCGTGCCGTGGTTCGTGTACGTCCCCGGCGTCGCGTGGATCGAGCACGGTCACGTCTACGACGAGGGCTGCTCCTTCGAGTTCAACCTCGCGCCGATGGATCCGAAGGACGGCCACCTCGTGTTCAACGCGGACTACGCGGCGGTCCGCTACCTCGGCACCGCCGTGCCCGAGCTCGATCCGCACGGCATCGAGTCGTGGAGCTTCTGGGGCTACATGCAGTACGCGATGGGGCAGGGGCTGCGCCCGTTCAGCCGGCTCTGGCTCGGGTATGCGCGCTTCGTCGGGTCGCTGTTTCGCGCGCGCCGGCTCCACAAGTCGTTCAAGCGACGCGATCGCCGCCGCCGCGAGCACCGCGCCCGGCTCGCCGAGGCCGCGGCGGACGGTGGCCTCGAGCTCGAGACCGCGCACGCGATCGATCGGCTCTCTCGCGCGCCACTGACCGGGAGCACGCGGCGGCTCGGCCGCCTGCTGATGCTCGATCGGTTCGGGCTCGTCATCGGGATCGTGCTCGCGATGGTGATCATGCTGCTCGTGCTGCCACTCGGCTGGGCCCTGCTCGGCGCGGCGCTCGCGTGTGGCGCGGCGGCAGGCATCTCGAAGTGGCTCGGCACGCACCTCGTGACATCGCAGCTGCCGATGCGCGCGATCCCGCAACGCATCCGCAAGCATGTCGACGTGCCGGTCGTCGTGTTCGGACACACCCACGATCCGCGCTGGCAACCGCTGCGCTCCGGTGGCCTCTACGTCAACGTCGGCACCTGGCTGCCCGCGACCAAGCCGGGCCTCCGGCGCTCGTTCACGCACGTCTTGATCCAGCCACGCGCCAACCTCGCGCCGCTCGTCGAGCTGCGGCAGTGGCGCGAGGGTACGACGCAGCCGTTCGACGCACGCGCGAACGTCGGGGCCGGCGTCCACACGCTGCCCGGGTTCACGTTCGACGAGCGCGACGAGCCGAAGGTCGGCAACCTCTGAGTCACGGCTCGACGGCGTACGCGATGAACGATGCGAGCCGGATCGTCGGAGTCCCGAACAGCACCGGCGATCCGGTCTCGGCTTCCACGGGGATGTTGAGCGTGTAGTAGCCGAGCGTGCTCGGTGGTGCGAAGCCGCAGCTGACGATCTGGTTCCCGGGCGTGTTCAGGTTCGGCACGACCTGGAACTGGAACGACACGCGTGGCGCGGACTCGCTGCTCGCGTAGCGCGCCTTGATGACCCCTCGGAACTCGATCTCGACGTGGCAATCGCCGTCGCAGACGAGCTCGCAGCGCGCGACCACGACGCCGCTGCCGTCGACCAGGCCGACGCCGAACCGATCAGAGCCACCCCACGGTGCCGTCGCGGCGACGGCGACCGCGAGCGACCACGGGCCTGCGGGAACGTCGATCTCGTGATTCTGCAGGCCCGGATCCTGCGGCAGCAGCGCGGTGAGCGGCGCGATCGCATCGCTCCGCGCGGCCCACCGCATGCCCCGCGTCGTCCAGCCCGCCGCGAGCGTGGCGAACGGATCGAACGCGACGAGCCTCACCGGCCTCCCGACGTTGATGCCGCAGACATCGCCGACCCCGTCCTGATCCGTGTCGTACTGGAAGTCGGGAACGGTCGGACACAGATCGCACTCGTCGCCGCGGAGGTCCTGGTCCTCGTCATGGTTCGTCGCGGTCGCGGTCGGACACAGATCGCACGCATCGCCAAAGCCGTCCTCGTCGATATCCGCCTGATCGACGTTCTCGGCGAACGGACAGTTGTCGAGCTCGTCCTCGATCGTGTCGCCATCGGCATCCGGCGGCAGTGGCAGGATGGGGCCGGTCTCGTCGAGCTTGAACGCGACGTTGCAGCCGCCGAACAAGAGCGCCGCGATGGCGAGCATGCACTGCATGGCCAGGACTGCGCCCACGCGTCAACCTACACGATCGTTGCCGGCTCGGCGTGTCGGATCATCGATGTCGCCCGGATCGCGCGACCCCGACGGGGACTGGCGGCGGTGTCGGACCGCCGTGCTAGCCATGGCGCGTGGCCACGCGGAGTCCCGCCGACACGCCGTTGATGCGGCAGTTCCTGGACGTCAAGGACAAGCATCCTGATGGGATCGTCCTGTTCCGGTGTGGCGATTTCTACGAGATGTTCTTCGAGGACGCGGTCGTCGCCTCGCGCGCGCTCGATCTGACGCTGACGTCGCGCGACAAGGGCAAGGACGACGCCGTGCCGATGTGTGGCGTGCCCTATCACGCGATCCGCGGGTACATCGCGAAGCTGACCGAGCTCGGCCACACGGTCGTGATGTGCGAGCAGGTCGAGGACCCGAAGCTTGCCAAGGGCCTGGTGAAGCGCGAGGTCGTGCGGATCGTGACGCCGGGCATCGTGCTCGACGACGAGGTGCTCGAGCCCAAGCTGCCGCGCTACGTGGTCGCGCTCGTCCCGACGAAGGACGCATGTGGCCTCGCGTACCTCGACGTGACGACCGGCGAGCTGGCCGCGACCGAGCTCGCATTGACCGCGGTCGCCGACGAGCTCGTGCGGATCGCGCCGCGCGAGATCGTGTGCGCCGCTGATCAGCTCGCCGACGGCGCGCGGCTCGCGAGCGTCCGCCAGGTCTACGCGACATCGCGGCGTGCACCGTGGAACGCGGCGCCGATCCCCGACGAGGCGGACGCGCGGCGCGAGCTCGGCGCGCTGGTCACGCAGGGAGACCCCGGTGATTCGAAGCTCGCGATCCGTGCGGCCGCAGCGGTCGTCGCGTATGCACGAGCAACCCAGCCGACCGGCACGCTGCCGATCGCCAGGCTCCACCTCTACGAGCAGGGCGACAGCGTGGTGCTCGACGAGGCCGCGGTCGCGAACCTCGAGCTCGTCGAGACGCTGATCGGCCGGCACACCCGGGGCTCGCTGCTCGACGTGATCGATGAGACCGCGACCGCGCCGGGTGGACGCCTGCTGCGGCGCTGGCTGCTGTACCCGCTCGTCGACGTCGCGCACATCCGTCGCCGTCAGGATGCGGTCGCCTGGCTCGTCGAGCGGCCGACGCTTGGCGAGACGATCCGGCGCGCGCTGTCGCGGGTCGCCGACCTCGAGCGGCTCGCCGGCAAGGCCACGCTCGGCGTCGCGACACCCCGCGACCTCGGCCGCCTCCGGGACGCGCTGCTCGGGCTGCCCGAGCTGATCGAGCTCGTGCGTTCGGGCCGCACCACGATGCCGGGCGGGACCGAGGTGCCACGGTTGCTCGATCTGCGCGCCTGCGCGGTCAAGGAGCTGCCGGCGCTTGCGGCGCGTCTCGCCGCGACGCTCGTCGACGAGCCGCCGTCGCTCCTCAAGGACGGCGGCGTCATCCGTGCCGGTCACGACGGGGTCGTCGACGACTGCCGTCGGCTCGCGGATGGTGGCAAGGATCAGATCCTCGCGATCGAGGAGCGCGAGCAGAAGCAGAGCGGCATCTCGAACCTCAAGGTTCGCTACAACCGCGTGTTCGGTTACTACATCGAGGTCACCAAGACGCACCTGACGAAGGTGCCCGCGCACTACGTTCGCAAGCAGACGGTCGCGACCGGCGAGCGCTACGTCACCCCCGAGCTCGCCGAGCTCGAGAAGAGGGTGCTGAGCGCCGAGGAGACGCTCGCGACTCGCGAGGCCGAGCTGTTCCGCGCCGAGGTCACACACGTCGCGGCGTACGCGCGCGAGATCTCCGCCGCCGGCGCCGCGCTCGCGGTACTCGACGTCTGCGGGTCGCTCGGCCAGGTCGCGGCCCATCGCGGGTACTGCCGACCGATCGTCGACGATGGCCTCGTGCTCGAGATCGTCGACGGTCGCCACCCGGTGATCGAGGCGATGCTGCCCGCCGGCACGTTCGTCGCGAACGACTGCCGGCTCGATCCCGACGCCGAGCAGCTCGTGCTGATCACCGGCCCGAACATGGCGGGGAAGTCGACGTACATGCGGCAGGTCGCGCAGATCGCGCTGCTCGCGCAGATCGGTAGCTTCGTCCCCGCGAAGGCCGCGACGATCGGGCTCTGCGATCGCGTGTTCACGCGGGTCGGCGCCGCCGACAACCTGTCCCGCGGTGACTCGACGTTCATGGTCGAGATGCGCGAGACCGCGGCGATCCTCGCGAAGGCGACGCGCCGCTCGCTGGTCGTCCTCGACGAGGTCGGCCGCGGGACGTCGACGTTCGATGGCGTGTCGATCGCGTGGGCGGTCTCCGAGCTGCTGCACGACGCGATCGGCGCCCGCACGCTGTTCGCGACCCACTACCACGAGCTCGTCGCGCTGGCCGACAGCCGGCCGCGCGTGCGCAACGTCTCGGTCGCGGTCCGCGAGCACAAGGGCGAGATCGTGTTCCTGCGCCGCGTGATCCCGGGCGGCGCGAACAAGAGCTACGGCATCGACGTCGCGCGCCTCGCCGGGCTGCCGCAGTCGGTGATCGCGCGTGCGCGCCAGATCATGAGCCAGCTCGAGGGCGGCTCGCTCGCGCTCGGCCTCGGTGCTTCGCCGCAGCTGTCACTCCTGCCGACCGCGACGCCATCACCGGTGCTCGCGCGGCTGGCCACGCTCGACGTCGATCGCACGACGCCGCTCGAGGCGCTCCAGCTGCTCGCCGAGCTCAAGTCGCTCGTCTGACGCCGTTGCGGCCGTACAACCCCCATGCTCACGGCTCAGGGGACGAGCCCGAGATGGACGAACAACGCGCGATCGATGTCGGCGATTGTCGCGCCGCTTGCTGCGCCATCGACGCGCACGATGCGCGACCGATCGTAGGTCATGATCATCGAGCAGTTGGCGACCCGCGCCTCCCGAAGCGACGAGCGTGGTCGACGAAGATCGACCATGTACGCCCGTCCAGCACGCTCCTTGGTGTAGGCCTGCGTTGGAACGATCGTGATCGCCTGCCCATAGCGGTTGGCGATGTCGTTCGAGACAACGACGCAGGTACGAGTCTTGCGTGGCTCGACGCCAACCGACGGATCGCAGTTGACCCAAACGATCTCACCGCGTCGGACGAGCTCGCCGTGCGTGCTACGCGTCATCGAGCAGCCCTTCGAGCTGGGGCCGCTCGAGATCGTCCAGGATCTCCCGCGCGTCAGCTCGCCCTGCCGCATAGTCTGCGGCGAGCTTCCGGCGCCGCGCCAGGTGCTCGCGCTGCTCCACGGCCTCGCGCAGCAAGCGTCGGGCGAATGAGGCCACGGCAATCTTCTCTCGCGCTGCGTGTCTCTCGAGCCAAGAATGCGTGTCAGCGTCGAGTGTCAGATTGAGCCGACTCATGGCACGAGTATATGTGCACGAAGAGCCCGTGCAAGACATGAACGGGCCGGACCATGCCTCGGCCAGGGCGGCCAAGCCGCTGTGCCGTCGGGTCTAGATCGGTGTGGCTCGTGCCCCCCAGGTCATCGGGGCTGGGGGGCAGCGCCCCGAGCGCGCACCCAGCTAAACGCCGATCATGTCAGGCACTCTGGTTGGCGTGACCCTTGTAGTAGGGAAGCGTCACCGAGGAGGATCCGTGAAGCACCGCACCCATAGCATCGGTTTGGCCGTCGTCGCAGCACTCGGCGGCATCACCCCCATCGGGTGCGGCGGCGGCGATGACTCGGGCCCGCTCGGCAACGTCGACTCGCTCGTCGTCCTCCAGCGCCCGCGGCGCAACGATATGGGCGACATCTTCCAGTACACCTCCTACAAGCCGGGCGCACGGCTCGTGAAGCTGTCGCCGCCGACCGCCGACGGCACGCGCGAGACGCTGTTCCCGACGCCGGCGCAGGGCGCTGAATTCGCGGCGGCGGACATCTCCGGCTACGACATCTCGTTCGACGCGCGGACGATCGTGCTCTCCGCGAAGCTCGCCGACACCCAGAAGTACGGGCTGTTCCTGCTGACGCTCGACACCGGCACCGTCGATCAGATCCCGACCGACGCCGGCCGCGACTACGTCTCGCCGATCTTCCTCCCCGGCGACCGCATCATGTTCACGACGAACGCGGTGGTCGAGGCCAACGCCCCGCAGCACGTCGACGAGTACGAGCGCGGCACGACTCTACAACTCGGCCGCATGAACCTCGACGGCACGAACGAGGAGCTCGGCCCGCGCAACCTCTCGCACCGCACGTTCCCGACGCTCGCGTCGGACGGCCGCGTGATGTTCACCCAGTGGGATCACCTCGGCCCCGAGAACGCCGGGCACCTGATGTTCGTCAACCAGGACATGCAGGAGCTCCGCGAAGGGTTCGGCAAGGAAGGCACCGGCGCGTCGAACTCGACGCTCAAGGCGCAGGAGATCGCACCGGGTCGGTTCGTCGCGATCGCGACCGCACGCAATCGCACCGTGCAGGCAGGCGCGCTGATCGACATCCGCCTCGGCACGCCCGCCACCGCCGACGGCGTGGTCTCTGCGGACCGCAACGCCTCCGAGGCCAACGCGAGCTACGCGTCGCTGACGCCCGACGTGCCGCGGGGGAACGAGGTCAGCGCCGACACCGTCGGCCGCTACTACGATGCATACCCGCTCAACGCGAAGGACAAGCCCGACCTGCTCGTGTCGTGGGCCGACGGCCCCGTCGAGTCGAGCGTGCTCGGTGCAGCCGGGCTGTCCGCGAACTTCGGCGTCTACCTCTACGACACCGCACGGCAGGCGCGCCGGCCGATCCTCGACGATCCGGAAATGTGGGACATCTTCGCGCGTCCGTTGCAGACGCGCACCGCGCCGCCACTCGTTGGCTCGGCGAACGACAACACGCTGAACGGCGCGCTGCTGATCGGCTCGATGAACGCCTACGACTCGTCGCTCAAGGACTTCGTCCCGGGCTCGATTTTCGGCATCCGCATCATCGAGGGGTTCTCGTCGGAAGAGGGCTTCCCGCGGATGTTCGGCACCACGATGTTCGAGGGCCAGGCGCAGCTCGGCGTCGCCCGGCTCGCCGGAGACGGCTCGTGGCTCGCGACAGTGCCGGCGAACGTCCCGCTCGCGCTCCAGGCGATCGACAACTTCGGGATGTCGCTGCTTCCCGAGCCGGTCTGGTTCTCGGGACGTCCCAACGAGTCACGCGTGTGCGGTGGTTGCCACGAGGACCGCGTGAAGACGACGGTCGTCGATCCCGGTCTGACCCAGGCCTTCGCGATCGGCCCGACCCCCGCGCACGGGACCACGGCCCGCGCCGACCGCGAGTCGACGATTGCCGACCTCGAAAACCCGAACCTCGTCGGAGCGAACGCGGCGGGCGCCGAGCGGCTCGTCGGCATGGCATGGGACCGCGCGATCCAGCCGGTCCTCACCGCGAAGTGCGCCGGCTGTCACGACGGCACGCCGGGCGCAGCGAACCCGACCTACACGATCATGGATCCGGTGACCGGCACGTCGGTGTCGTGGACATTCAACCTCACCGGCAACCGGGTTCCATTCGTCGTCGGTGGCGAGGATCTCGCGAGCGAGTGGCCGGCGTCGTACTTCTCGATCGCGGGTCCCGACATGGAGGCCATCGAGGAGGGCAACCTCGTCGTGTCTACCGCCTTCAAGGTCTACATGAAGCCGCAGGACGCGCGCGGCTCGCTGCTGATCCAGAAGGTCAACCCGACGCGGCTGTACCCGACGCCGACCAGCGAGCGCGCGTTCCCGACTGCACCGCACTCCACCGCGGTCGTGTATCCCGGCGGCGAGCTGACCGCGACCGAGTTCCTGAAGCTCATCCTCGCGGCCGACCTCGGCGTCAATTACTACGCCCGCGAGAACAACCCGGGCCTCGCCCGTTACTAGAGGCACCAGGAGAACATCATGAAGACCATCAAGACCAAGCTCGCCGCGCTCGCCATCGTGCTCGCCGGGCTCTGCGCTGCCTCGCCTGCGCTCGCGGGCAAGGGCGGCAACGCCAGCAAGATCCGCTCGGCCGTGGCCTCGCGATCGGTCGACGCGATCGTCGCCGAGGTCGAGCGGGCCGAGGGGCTGATCTGCGACGAGTGCATCCAGGTCGTCACCGACCTCACCGAGGACGAGCGCTACGCCGTGCGCGAGGTCGCGGCCTGGTGGTTCGCGAAGCGACCGGCGACCGCGCGGCTACTCGCCGACGGCTTCATCGTCGAGCTCGAGAGCGGTGGCTCGGTCGCGGTGCGCAACGCAGCTGACTTCCTCGGCGCGACGATCACGTACCGCTCGCTGCCGGCGCTGCGCACGGCGATCACGCGCACCGACCTCGGCACCGACGCCAGGCTCGCGCTCGTCCGCGCGGTCAAGGTGATGGGCCACCGTGACGGCAACTTCGTGCTGCTGACCGCGATGGGCGATCCCGACGCGACCGTGCGTGCCGCCGCGATCAACGCGTGGCGTGACATCCGCGGCCAGCTCAGTGCGTCGCCGGTGGTCGCGGCGCTCGCCGATCCAGACGCCACCGTGCGGGCCGAGGCTGCGACCGTCGTCGGCGCGATGCGCGACGTCACCGCGCGGGCGATGCTCGAGACGCTCGTCGCGACCGACGCGAGCCCGTTCGTGCGGCGCAACGCCGCGTGGGCGCTCGGCCGGCTTGGCCAGGGCGCATCGCGCGACGTGCTCGCGAAGGCGACCACCGACACCAGCGGCCTCGTGCGGCTGACCGCGAAGGCTTCGCTCGCGCAGCTGCGCTGAGCGTTCGCAGAGATCGCGTACCATGCAGTACATGGATCTCCGTGAGCTCCGTCGGGAACGCCTGCTCGCGCTGGCGACCTGCGCCGTCATCGCGGCCGGATGCGGAGACGCGCCACCGGGCCGGACCTACTACGAGCGCAACATCGAGCCGATCCTGTCGCAGAAGTGCACCGGCAACACCTCGGGCTGTCACTCGATCAACGACGACGACCCGTTCGCGTTCGCGGCCGGCAACCTCGATCTCACGTCGTTCGAGAACATCCAGAAGCGACGCGATGTGCTCGCGCCGTTCGGTGCCTATCCGCAACCGCTGCTGCTGATCAAGGCGGTCGGCGCGAAGCAGCTGAAGATGCAGTACGGCGGCACGTTCCGCACGATCGACGTCCAGCACTCGGGCGGCGGTATCCTCGAGGTCGGCTCCGACGCGTACTTCACGCTGCAGACCTGGCTCGATAACGGCGCGACCGAGAACGGGCTGCGCCCGGCGTCACCTGCACAGCAAGGCGAGGGCGCGTGCTCGCCGGTGGTTCCCGCAGACTTCGACACTTCTACGGCCACCGGCCACCCGGCGTTCGCGAGCTTCTCGCTGACCGTGCAGCCGGTGCTCGACCGCCACGGCTGCGACGCCGGCAGCTGCCACGGTGCGCCCCAGTCGGACTTCTACATCACGTGCGGCGACGACGAGCGGCAGCGCGCGTTCAACTTCTCGCAGGCCAGGGCGTTCGTGAACGACCCGGTCGATGATTCACAGCTCCTGCGCGTGCCGCTCGCGGTTGGTGCCGGCGGCCGCGGCCATACTGGTGGCGATCAGTTCGAGTCGACGACCGACATCGACTACGACCTGATCCGCACGTGGGCGACCACGGTCGGCAAGCTCGACTTCGCGGCGGGCGATCCAGTGAAGCAGTTCTTCGCCGACAACGTCCAGCCCGTACTGCTGACCCGCGGCTGTTCGTTCGAGGCGTGCCACAGCCCGCAGGCGGCGAATGATCTCAAGCTGCGCAGCGGCGCGGTTGGCTCGTTCTCGGCGATCGCGCTCGAGAAGAACTACAACCTCCTCAAGCACGAGTTCATGGCGCTGGAGTTTCCCGACGCGCGCCGCGGCCGTGCGGTCGCCAAGTCGATCCTCGCGGATGATCCGCGCCTCGCGGGCGTCGCCGGCATCGCGCACCGTGGGGGGCCCGTGCTCGACACACCCGGCGGCGGTCCGGCCGGGCCCGCGAGCTGTCCGCCAACCTTCAATCCGGTGACCGCGACCGCGTATTGCACGGTGCAGCGCTGGCTCGATCTCGAGCGCGCACGCCTCGTGGCTGCGGGGCAGGTGACCCCGATGGACGCCGGCGATTCGATCTCGATCGTCTACATCCAGCGCACCGCGGGAACCGCATCGGCGGGGCGTCTCGAGTTCGATACGTTCCAGGGCGGGGCGCAGCTCATGGTGGCGGACACCACGTTCGCCGCCGGTGGCGCGCTCGTGCCCGCCGATGCCGCGACCGCGACCGCGATCCACACCGGCTGCGCCGGCCTGGGCGCCACCGCCGACATCCAGACGCCCGACGTCGCGCACGATGGCCGGCGCGTCGTGTTCGCGGCGCGCGCCTCGGCGACCGAGCCGCTCGGCGTGTTCGCGGTCAACCTCGACGGCACCGGCTGCGTGCGCGTCACGCCGCCGGCCGCCGACTCCAATGGCCTGAAGGTCCACAACTTCGATCCGGCGTGGTCCCCGGACGGCAACTGGATCGTGTTCGCGTCGACGCGCGGCAAGGCCGGCGCGACGAAGTCACGCAAGCGGTTCCTGCCCCAGGCCGATCTGTGGCGCATCCGGGTCAGCGGGCTCGCGGCGATGGGCAACGCCGAGCAGATGACGTTCCTGTCGAACACCGAGGTGGGCCCCGCGTTCATGCGCGAAGGCCGGCTGACGATGACCACCGAGAAGGTAAGCGACGGCTTCTACCAGCTCGCCGGTCGCCGCATCAACTGGGACCTCACCGACTATCACCCGCTGCTCGCGCAACGCAAGGAGTCCTCTTTCGCAGACCTCGCCGATCTGAACCAGACCAGGCCCTCCGTCGGCTACGCATCCGCGACCGACATTCGCGAGGGCGCGAACGGCGACTTCTTGGTGATCCTCTCGGACGTCAGGCCCGACGGTGCGCCGGTCGCACTGGGTGGCGCGGGTGCGCTCGCGATCTTCAACCGCAGCATCGGTCCGTTCGAGGAGGGCCGCTTCGATCCCGGCTACGTCCCCGCGCTGCGCGTCATCGATGGGGGGACCGCCAGCGGTCGTCTGGGTGCGATCGCCGGCTATCGCCACCCGGTCTCGCTTCCCGACGGCACCATCATGGTCGCGTTCGCGAGCAACGCCGCGCAGGGCAACTTCGAGATCGTCGCCGTCGATCCACGCACCCAGCAGCGCCGCGATCTGTTCGCGAACGGTACCGGCATCCGCGTCGACGCCGTGCTCGCGTACAGGTATCCGCCGCGCACCCTCTATTCGAACCGCCGCCAGCTCGTGTTCGGTGGCGCCGCCGATGGCGACGACCCGGGGCACGCGGTGCTGCACCTCCCGGACGCCCCGATGGTCTTCACGCTGCTCACTGCAAATCTGCGCCGCGGCCGCCCCGTCGACGCGTTTCGCGACGCGCGCTACCTCGCCGTCTACAGCGAAGCGCTCTGTCCGGCGAGCGGCTGCAGCGCGAACTCGAATGGCATCTTCCAGACGCGCGCGATGCTCGGCCGCACCGAGCTCGCCAGCGACGGCTCCGCGAAGCTTCGGCTGCCAGCAGGGCAGGGCATCGTCCTCGAGCTCCAGGACGCGAGCGGCAACTCGCTCGTCACGATGAGCGAGGAGCACCAGCTCGGCCCCGCGGAGCGGATCTCGATGGGCATCAAGCAGTCGTTGTTCGACGCCGTCTGCGGCGGCTGCCACGGCTCGATCACCGGGCGCGAGCTCGACATCGCCGTGACCCCCGATGCGCTGACCGGCGCCTCGCAGTCGCTGTCGGCGAACCGCGACGCGACCGCCATCGGCCCGTAGCGACGCGAACCCGAACCGCCAAGCTGTTCCTCGCGGAGCAGTTCCTCGCGGGCGAACCGCCAAGGCGCCAAGTGCGCCAAGGTTTTTCCGCTTCGCGCTTGTTCGCGGGCCGCACGCGGTCGGTGCCGGTCCGCGCGCGGTGATCGAACGCCAAGACGCCACGACGCCAAGGTTTGTTTGGGAGAAGTGCACTCGCGCGGCTCCCCACGCCGGAGTGAGTGAGCTCCAAGCACCAAGGGTTTGGTTTAGGTAAACCAAGCCCGCGAGCAAAGAATCACCACGTTCGCGCTGTCGTGGCAGGCTTGTGCTGAGGCATGGACTCCCGCGGCATCCCGCTCGACGTGCTGGTTCTCGTCATCATCGTGATGCCGATGTTCGTCGCCGTGTTCTTCGGGCTGTTCGCGTTCAAGAACATGACGCCGCTCGTCTTTCGTTGCCGGCGATGCGCTCGCGACTTCACACGCAAGCCGTGGCGGCGGTTTCCGATGTCGTGCCCGCTCTGTCGCGCGCGCGACTGGAACAGCCAGGATTAGCCGACACCACCAGGGGCGACGAAGAGGTTCTTCCGCGAAGCGGAAAAAAACTTCTCTTCCTCCGCCCTTGGCGACTCGGCGTCTCGGCGTTCGACCAACCGCGTGCGAGTCGCGAACAAGCGCGAAGCAAAAAAACCTTGGCGCGCTTGGCGCCTTGGCGGTTCAACCCGCGAACGGTCCGCGTGCGGCCCGCGAACGGCGCAACCCGAAACACCCTTGGCGGTCCGAAACGCCGAAAGCCAGGCTGTCCACCTGGCTCCCTCGTCGACACGCTCGGTCGAATCGGCTACTTCGTGCCGCCCTGGGCCTTGATCACCGCGTCGATCGTGCCGCTGTTCGCCTTCACGTCGGGCTTGTCGGTCTGGTCGGTGTCGAGGACCGCCTTGATGACCGCGCTGGTCTCCTTCTTCGGAGGCGCCTTCGCCTCGCGGATCGCGACGAGCTCCTTCGTGACCTTGGGATTCTCGATGACGAGCGCGAGCGTGCCGTACGCCTTCAGCTTGTCGACCGCGCGGACCTCGAACTCGGGGGTCTTCCAGATGATGCGATCGGGCTCGACATTGCCGGGACCGTAGCTCGACTGCATGACGCTCTTGAACGTCTCGAAGTTCTGCTTGTCCTCGGGGAGGATCGAGACGTCGAGCGAGACGAACATCTTGTAGAGCTTGCCCTCGTGGAAGAAGAAGAACCGACGCTGGTTCTTGCCGTTCTGGTTCTCCCACCGCTCGAGCATCGCCTCGCCGGTGTTGTGCGCGAACTCTTCCTCGATGATCGAGACGTCCCAGCCGGTGCGCTTGCCCTCGAATGACGTGAAGCTCGCACGGATGCGCGCGAGCTCCTTCTTGCGCTCGGCGCGGAGCCGATCCTGCGTCGACATATCGGTCGTCGCCTTGATCCGCTCCTCGTAGGTGTCCTCGACCTGCTTGCCGAGGATCTTGATGACCTCGTCCTTGTCCTGGCCGAACTTGAAGTCGTTAAAGAGCTTGGCGAGCTCCTTCTTCTTCTCGGCGGTCGGCGGCGCGACCAGCTTCTTGGGCGGCGGCGCCTTGGGCTTCTTCGCTGTCGCTTTCGCCTTGGTCTTGGCCGGAGCCTTCTTCTCGGTCTTGGCGAAGGCGACCGAAGTGAACGAGGCGCCAAGCGCCAGGGTCGCGACGAGGAAGAGCGAGCTGATTCGGCGCATGGGTTTCCTTCAGGTACGAGCGTTGCGTTCAGTAGGCGCGCTCGGAACGAGCCGTGTGTCGAGCAGACAGAGACGTGCCACGAGAGACGTCGACATGCCGTCAGAATTCATGGCCAGGCCGTAACTACAGGAAGAAGCTGAAGCGGCTGCCCTTGCTCGAGGCCGACTGCAGCTGGGACTCCAGCTTGTTGGCGTCCGCGATCAGCTTCTTGGTCCGCTCGGCGATCGTGCGAATCCGCTTGACGTAATAGATCTCGGACGCGCCGGGCTCGCCGCCCTTGATCAGCGAGTCACGGACGCCGTTCTGGAGGAGCAGCACCAGCTTCTTGGCGGGGATGCTCTCCTGAGGCTGCGCGACCTCGCCCTTGGTCCAGCCGCCGCCGGGATCGTTGCGGAAGCCGAAGCCGCTCGGCGAGCCATCCTCGCAGCGACCGGTGGACGACTGCCGATCCCCGCAGAACACGGGGCCGATCTCGACGATCCGGGCACCGAACTCGTCCTTGTCGGTCTCGGTCGGCGCGGTGACGAGCACGGCGTACTTCGCCTGGCCGGCGAGGTAGGCGTTGTCGCCTTCCTTGACGTTGGCCTCGTCGGTCTTTTGCTTCGCGGTGGCCAGCATCTTCTCGTCGGCCTTCGCCGCCTTGACGTGCTGGTCGAGCATGCCGCGCACCTCGGCAACGCCGGAGTAGAACGACAGGATCTGTCCCGCCAGGCCGGCGTCGAGCGCGTTCTGCTTGGCGCGGAACACGAGCTCGCTCTTGACGTCGAGCTTGCCGACCATCTCGGAGAGCTTCTTCGTCGTGGCCTCGTCGGGGCGATAGCCCGTCCGGGTCTTCATGTCGTCGAGCGTCGAGTCGAGATCCGACAGCAGGCGCTTCGTCGCCTTGAGCGTCGACGGCTGGTTGACGTCACCGAGGATCGCCTTCGCGTCCCGCAGGCCGTCGTTGTAGAAGTTCGCATCCTTCGAGACGCGACCGATGCCGACGCCGATGCCGAGCATGAACACGGCAGGGATCGCGATCTTCGCGATCGTCGCGCCCATCGACTGATGGCCAACGTTCTCGACGGGCTTGCCGTCGTTGACGATGATCATCTCGGGAGCGCGCTCGACGCGGTGATGCACCGCCATCGCGTTCATCGCGCCGAACGGATCATCCGCTGCGTTGGGAATCTGCGGCTGCGCAGGTTGCTGGTGGTGACCAGGCGGAGGCGGCAGGTTCAGGCCAGGTGGCGGCACGACGCCACCGGTCGCACCGTTCCCGCGTGCTCCGGTTCCGGCCGCGGGAGCGCCCGCTGCTGCACCCTTCTTCAAGCCGAGGCGCGCCTTGAGATCACTGATGTCGCGGCTGCCGGCTTTCTTCGAGTCGCTCAAAGGTAGACCTCCGTCGGCGTGACTTTAGAGACACTCGTGCCCACACGTCAAGGATGCTTGTGAGTTGGCGCAGTTGCGAGCCATTCTGAGCCAATGTTCGCAGGCCGGTGCCCGGGTCACGTTGCTGTCGCGCGGGTACCACAACGCCACCCGATCGTGAAAACCGGGTCACACCCCATGTAGTTGCCGTGATCTGCTGGAGATGTAAGGGGCGATGTTCGCTCGCGTTTGCTACATGATTTGCACGTGGTCATGCTGGCCCGACGACTGCACACTAAACCGTCTGGCGTCTTCAGGCGTCTCTATCGCGTTCCCCGGCTCGCCAACTCGCCCGCTCGACTTCTTCCAAAGGTTTGCCCCCATGAACCGTCGCTTCGCAATCGCTCTGGTCCTCGGCATCTCGACCCTGGCGGCCGTCGTGCCTGACACGGCCGAGGCCGGTCGCTATCGGTTTGGCGGCGGCGGCCGTGTTCGCGTCCAGGCCCATGCGCGTGTTCCTGCTCCGTCCGGCGGCGTCTCGGTCACCTACTCGCGTCCCGCCTGGCGGCCGCGCAGCTGGTCGGTCGGCGGTCACATCTGGGTCGGCGGCGGCTACTACCCGCGCTACCGCACCTACCGCCCCTACTACTACTACCAGCCGGTCCCCTCGTACTACGGCGCCTACTACAGCGCGTCGTACTACCCGGTCGAGCCGGTCGCCGCGCCGAGCGCCACGATCGTCGCCGTTGCCCCGCGCCGCGAGCTGCCGAAGTTCGGCATCGGTCTGTTCGCGGGTGGCGTCTCGGTCGAGGATCGGAAGGACTCGAGCGACGTCGGCGTGCTCGGTCGCCTGCGCCTGACCACTGGCCTCCTCGTCGAGGGTGAGCTCGGCAAGCAGAGCTACGAGGCCAACGAGCGCATCGATCGCCGGATGGGCGTCTCGCTCGTCTACGAGATCGGCGCCTACAACAAGCTCGCACCCTACGTCCTCGCCGGCATGGGCGTGCAGCAGGCCGAAGTCGATGGCGGTTTCACGACGACGCAGAACTTCGGCGAGATCGGCATCGGCCTGCGCTGGGCCGTGACCCCGCAGTTCCACATGCTGTTCGACATCCGCAGCGGCAGCCGCGCCAGCGTCTCGAGCGATGCGCCCGAGGTCACGAGCGGAACCGCCGCTCGCACGATCACGCCGCCGTCTCCGGACAGCGACGAGAGCGAAGAGTACACGCGCGGTCGGCTGTCGGCAGTTCTCTACTTCTAGTAGCGCCCACTCTCGTAACGAACCGGCCGCTCGCGCGGCCGTTTTGCTTTTCGGGTACGCTGAACGCGAGCATGGTGCCTGACTGGGCGCGCACGTTGGTCCAGCGCGACGTCCGCGCGCGCGACGGTACGCGCATCGGCTACCAGGTCGCCGGCGAGGGCCCGTGCATCGTGCTCGCGAACGGGCTCGGCGGCACGTACCTCGCGTTCCGCTACCTCTACGACGTCCTCGGCAACTACAAGACGATCTGCTGGGACTATCGCGGCCTCTACACGTCGGATCCTTGCGCGGATCCGCGCGCGAACACGATCGCGCACCAGGTCGATGATCTGGTCGACATCCTCGCGCAGGAGGGCGTGACCGACTTCGTGATGGCGGGCTGGTCGATGGGTGTCCAGGTCGCGTTCGAGACGATCAAGCGGCATCCCGATCGCGTCAAAGGACTGTTCGCGATCAACGGCACGTACGGCCGCGCGTTCCGCACCGTCATGGGCTCGCGGCTGATCGGCCAGACGATCCCGATGCTGCTCCGGCTCGTGCGCGCGCAGGCGTCGCTCGTCGGTCGTGCGAGCAAGCGGGTCGCCGGCTCGGATGCGCTGATCAGCGCGATGAAGCGCGTCGGCCTGGTCTCGACGACCATCGATCTCGAGATCTTTCGAGCGGTCGCCGCCGGCTTCCAGAACATCGACTGGGTGATCTACAGCGATCTGCTGAGCCGCCTCGACGAGCACGACGCCGAGGACGTCCTCGCGTCGATCGGGATCCCGGTCACCATCGTCACCGGCGATCGCGATCTGATGACGCCGCCGTCGACGGCCGAGCATATCCACCGGGCGATCCCGAATTCGCGGCTCGTCGTCATCAAGGGCGGCACGCACTACACGCCGGTCGAGTATCCCGCCGTGGTCGCCGACGAGATGGGACGCCTGCTCGAGCGCGTGCCCGGCTGGGAACGCGCAGGCCCGCGATCGAGCGAGCCCGAGCGGGAAGGAAACGGCTGATGCCGGCCTGCACCGCCTGCACCGCGGAGATCCTCGACATCGACGTGCGATGCGGCACGTGCGGCGCGGTCAACGGCTCGACCGGCGCGCACCGCATGCTCGGCCAGGACATGCTCGGCGTCTACAAGCTCGTCGACGTGCTCGGGCAGGGCGGGATGTCCGTCGTGTTCAAGGGCAAGCACAAGCTGACCGAACAGGAGGTCGCGCTCAAGATCCTGCCACCCGAGCTCGCGGCGCACAGCCAGGTCAAGTCGCGCTTCCTCGACGAGGCGAAGGCGCTCGCCGCGCTCGATCATCCGAACATCGTCCACCTCTACAACTTCGGCGAGGAGAATGGGTTCTTCGTGCTCGCGATGCAGCTCGTCCAGGGCCAGACCTGGGAGCGCATGATCCTCGAGGCCAAGCGCCTCGACTGGAAGACCTCGACGCGGCTGACGATCGACGTGCTGCGCGCGCTCGAGTACGCGCACGACCGCGGCGTGATCCACCGCGACATGAAGCCGTCGAACGTGCTGGTGCGCGCGCACGACTCGTCAGCGACGGTCATGGATTTCGGCATCGCGAAGATGACGACGTCGACGCGGCTCACCGCGACCGGCCAGACGATGGGCACGGTCCGGTACATGTCGCCCGAGCAGGTGCGCGGCCAGGAGGTCGATCTGCGGACCGATCTCTACTCGCTCGGCGCGACGTTCTACGAGTCGCTCACCGGTGACACCCCGTTCGACGGCAGCACGCACTTCGAGATCATGACGAAGCACCTGTCGGAGCTGCCGAAGCCGCCCTCGGCGGTCGGCGTCGAGGTGCCGCGCCAGCTCGAGGATGCGCTGATGCGCTGCCTCGCGAAGAAGCCCGAGGATCGCTTCGCGAACGCGCGCGAGATGCGCAAGCTGCTCGAGGCGACGCTGCGCCAGGAGGACGCCGGCCTCAACGACACGCAGCGACTCGACCGCAAGGGCGTCGCCGACGTCAAGCTCCCGCCAACCTCGCCCTCCGCGAAGAAGGTGGTGGCGGCGGCGACCGAGCTCGCGGACAAGCTCGAGCCTCCGACCGTCTCGCCGACCGCTGTGACCGCCGCCCGCAAGAGTCGGCTGCCGTGGATCGCGCTCGCGGTCCTCGTGCTCGGCGGCGCGACCACCGCGGGCGTGCTGCTGCTCGCGCAAGAAAACGAGGACGGCTACCGGAGCACGACCGCGGTGCCGGACGTCAAGCTCACCGCCGGCCAGCGATTCGCCGATCTGGGGATCCTCGTCGAGACCGATGGCGAGGTCACGCCGGGCGAGGTCGCCGACAGCTACCGCGAGACGCTGGCCGCGCTCGAGGCGTTCGACGACACCGGGGCGATCCGCGCGGTCGTCAAGACCGTCGTGGCGGTGCCCCAGCGCGTGCTCTGCGATCGCAACATCGCCCGCACGTCGCGCGAGCCTTGCGTCGCGAGCGACGTCGCGACGACCGCGCTCGGTAACGGCGGTTCGCACCTGCTCCTGATCTCCGATGACCGTGCCACGCTGCCCGCGACCATGCGCAAGGCGCTCGCGCAGGCGGTCTGCGACTTCCAGCCGGCGTACCTCGACGTCGCGAACCAGAACGGGCGCGCCAAGCTCGAGTCGATCTGCAAGATGACCCAGCGCTTCATCGCGGCGGGCTCACCTCGTAAGTGACCACCGGTCGATTGACAAACCTGCGGAAGGCCACGAATAATCGCGCACCCGCGCCGCTTTGCTACGCGGGGAAGGAGGGAGAGCATGTCCCGCACGGTCATCGCCGCGGTCGTCGCTGTAGTCATCGCTGGGCTCACGGCAATCGCGTACTTCGTCACATCGCAGACGTTCGAGGAGCGAGCCCGCAAGGACGCGGACGCGCGGCTGACGCGTGCGTACCAGGTCGTGCAGCGGCTCACCCAGCTGCAGGGCATCGACGTCTCGAACAAGGCCGAGCGGCTCGCGTCGCTGCCCGAGTTCTGGACGGCGATCAGGTCATCGGGAGATGACCGCAAGCGCCAGGCTCAGATCGGCTTCCAGAAGTTCATGTCGGCCGACAAGGAGGGCGCGATCAAGCCCGACATCATCGCCCTGGTCGACGCGAATGGCGATCTGCTCGCGATGCACGAGGTCCCGAACGTCGTCCCCAAGCAGTGGAAGAACGACAAGAACGAATCGATCCTGCCGGCGCTCAATGTCGTGCTCGGCAAGCGCGTGATCATCAGCGACATCTGGGACTATGGCGAAAAGGGGATGATGAAGATCGGCGTCGCGCCGGTGATCGACCCCGAGGCCCCGGTCAGCGCGAAGGATCCCGACGGTGTCGTGATCATCGGCGCGATCGTCGTCGCGTACGCGCAGACCGCGAAGAACGCGCAGCAAGACAAGTCGCTGCTCGGCACCGAGATCGCGTACTACGACGGCAAGAAGGTCGTCGCCTCGAGCTTCACGCGCACCACCGGCGGCGACGAGGACACCGCGAAGGCGCGCCAGCTCGGGCAGCTCCTCCAGTCCGGCACGGTCAGCGAGGCGGGCAGCAAGCAGCGCGTCACGATCGATGGCGTCGACTACCTGACCGCGGCGATCAAGATGCCGCGCAAGTTCACGAAGGAGCTCCCCGCGGAGTATCCGCCGGTGACCGCCGGCGCCGTCGTGCTCTCGCCGATCACCGTGTCGGCGTCGGCCGGGACGGTCAAGCTGTTCATCCTGCTGCTCGGTATCGGCGCGCTCGCGATCGCGATGCTCGGCGTTTACCTGTCGCATCGCCGGCTGATCGCGCAGGTCGATCAGATCGAGGCGGGTGTCACCGACATCATCAACGGCAACGTCGACCGCACGTTCCGCCCGGTCGGCGAGGAGCTCGATGGGCTCGCGAACGCGCTCAACGTCATGCTCGCGCGGCTCCTCGGCCGTCCCGAGCCCGGCGAGGAAGAGTTCGACGATGACGGGAACCCGATCATCCAGGGCCGCGTCGAGTTCGACGAGACCGAGGGTCCCGCCGCACCGGCCGTCGATTCGGATATCGCCGCGCTCGCGCAGGAGTCCGAGCCCGACTACTACAAGCGCGTCTACACCGAGTACCTGGCGGCCAAGCGCGCCACGGGCAATCCCGACGAGGTCTCGTTCGAGAACTTCATCGCGAAGCTCAAGGTCAACGAGGGCAAGCTCAAGGCGCAGTACAACTGCCGCGCCGTGCGGTTCCGGATCGTGACCAAGGACGGCAAGGTCACGCTCAAGCCCGTGCCGATCTTCGCGTAGGCGATGACGATCCAGACGGGGCTCGCGCGCGTCGCGATCGAGGGCAGCAAGTTCCTCGAGGGGCGGCGCATCGGTCTGCTCTGCAATCCGACCGCAGTCGATGGCGAGCTGACCCACGCGATCGAGCTGCTCACCCGGCGCGTCGACTTCAAGGTCACGGCGCTGTTCGGACCCGAGCACGGCGTGCGCGGCGATGCCCAGGACATGATCTCGGTCGACACCGCCCACGACGCGCGGTCGGGGTTACCGGTGCACAGCCTCTACGGCGCCACCGAGGCGTCGCTGACGCCAACGCCGGCGATGCTCGACGATGTCGACGTCATCGTCTACGACGTCCAGGACGTCGGCAGCCGCTACTACACCTTCGTGTGGACGATGGTGCTCGCGATGCGCGCCTGCGCGAAGGCGGGCAAGGCATTCTGCGTCCTCGACCGACCCAACCCGATCGGCGGGACCCACGTCGAGGGTGGCGCGATCACGCCGGGCTTCGAGTCGTTCGTCGGCCTGGTCTCGTGCCCGAACCGGCATGGCATGACGGCGGGCGAGATCGCGGCATGGCGCCGCGGCGTCGAGAAGCTCGACCTCGACATCGCGATCATCACGATGCGCGGCTGGCAGCGCGACATGTACTTCGAGCACACCGGGCTCCCGTGGGTGATGCCCTCGCCGAACATGCCGACGGTCGACACCGCGCTCGTGTATCCCGGGATGTGCCTCGTCGAGGGCACCGAGCTCTCCGAGGGGCGCGGTACCACCCGCCCGTTCGAGCTCGCGGGCGCACCCCACCTCGACGGCGAACGCCTCGCGAAGGATCTCGACGCGATGAAGCTCCCCGGCGTGAGGTTCCGACCGGTCGTCTACACGCCGACGTTCCACAAGCACGCCGCCAAGCCGTGTGGCGGCGTCCAGCTCCACGTCACGAGCTCGGAGACCTTTCGCCCGTACCTCACCGGCGTCGCGTTCCTCAAGGCGTGTCACGACCAGGCGCCCGACCAGTTTCGCTGGCGCGAGCGGGCGTACGAGTTCGTCGACAAGATCCCCGCGATCGATCTGCTCGCCGGCACCGACGCAGTCCGCCAGGGCATCGAGGCGGGTGCCAGCCTCGACGAGCTCGCGGCGCGCTGGCCCCGCGACGAGGGCGCGTTCGCCGAGGAGCGGGAGCCGTTCCTGCTCTACACATGACGCGGGTCGCGCTGTTCGGCGGCAGCTTCAACCCGCCGCACGTCGCCCACCAGCTCGTCGCGCTCTACGTCCTCGAGACCCAGCCGGTCGACGAGCTCTGGTTCGTCCCGACCTATGCGCATCCGTTCGGCAAGGCCCTCGCGCCCTACGACGACCGCGTCGCGATGTGCGAGCTCGCCGCGGCCGCGCTCGGTGGGCGCGTGAAGGTCTCGCGGGTCGAGGAGGAGCTCGCAGGGCGACCCGGCTTCGTCGCGAGCCGGACGCATGATCTCATCGATCACCTACTCGTCGAGCACCTCGCAGCGCAGGCTCTCGAGCTGCGGCTCGTGGTCGGCACCGACATCCTCGGCGAGACCGCGAAGTGGCATCGCTGGAACGACGTCGTCGCGAAGGCGCCGCTGATCGTCATCGGGCGGGGCGGCCACGCGCTACCGGCCGGCAGCGTCGAGACCGGGGTCACGATGCCCCAGATCGCATCCACCCGGATCCGCGAGCTCGTGGCGCAGACCCCCGACGACCCGGAGCTCGCCGGGCTGTTACCGAGGGAGGTGCTCTGGTATATCGCCCGGCACGATCTCTACGCCGCGAGCCCAGCTTCCCCCCGGCCGAACCCGTGACTGCACGTAACCCAACCACATTCCTCGTCGGCGCTGGCCCGGTCGCGACGGCGCTTGCCGGTGCCTTGCGGCTCGGCGGCGTGCCGGTGCTCGGGCTGTGGGCGCGACGCGCGGCGCAGGCCCGGGCCGCTGGATCGACGGCCGGCGTGGCCGCGTTCTCGTCGGCACCGCCCGACATCCTGCTCGAGACCGAGATCGTGATCCTCGCGGTCCGCGATCAACAGATCGGTGAGGTCGCGGAGATGCTCGTCGGCACCGGCCTGATCGGCAAGCGCCACGTGTTGCTCCACTGCGCAGGCGCCGCGTCGGCGCAGGAGTCGCTCGGCGCGGTGGCGAGCGCGGTCGCCGGCGTCGGCACGCTACATCCGCTGTCCGCGATCGCCGACGGCAAGCTCGCGATGCGCGCGCTCAAGGGCACCGTGTTCGGTGTCGAGGGCGATGCGGCGGGGCGTGCGGCGGCATCCAAGCTCGTTGCTGCGATGGGCGGCGTCGTGCTCGCGCTCGATAGCTCGCAGATGGGCGCGTATCACGCGGCCGCGGCGGTCGCGTCGAACTACGTGGTCGCCGCACTCGATGCAGCGGCGGCGATTTTGGCGAGCGCAGGCGTCGCGCCCGAGCAAGCCGCGCAAGCGCTCGTGCCGCTCGCCGAGGGCGCGCTGCGAAATATCACGGCCCGCGGGACGACGGCCGGCCTGACGGGCCCGGTTCGACGTGGCGACGCCGAAACGATTCAACGTCATCTCGATGCGCTGCGTGGAAAGCCCGAGCTCGCGGAGATCTATCGCACGCTTGCGCGCAGGGCCGTCGAGATCGCCTCACGCATCGACGGGCAAGACGCCCCCGATCGTGCGGGCCTCGACGCGATCCGCAAGCTGCTCGACGCTGGCGCGTGATGCGCGCAGGCGCGCAGCGTGAGGTGCCGCGAGGTAGGACATCTAGCCTTCACGCAATTCACATCGACTCGATCGCACGCGGTCGGTTAGCATCGACCACGATGAACGTACGTACCTTGATGTTGTCGTTCGTGGTCGCGGTCCTGTTCGTCACGGCCGGCCCCGCTGCCGCCGAGAAACCGAACTCGACGTTCGCCGGCAAGATCATGCTGAGCGACAAGCGATTCCCGTCGCAGGCGAAGAGCCTCGCCGCGTTCAACTCGAAGATCCGGTCGCTGGCGAAGACGAACTTCGCCGAGGACAAGGAGAAGCGCGAGTGGAAGATCCACTTCGCCGGCTTCCTCCGCCAGCCGCTCAATGACCTCGAGTACCTCGTGAAGATCTACGATCTGACCGGCGGTCGTAAGCAGCTGCTGCTGACGTTCGAGCAGTTCACGAACGAGCGCGGTCAGGCCGCGCTGATGTCGAGCATGACGCTCGAGCGCAAGCACGTCGGCGTCAACAAGGAGCTGATGATCACCATGGAGAGCAAGGGCAAGGTGCTCGCCGCGAACCGCTTCAAGGTGATCGGGCAGGGCGAGAAGTTCACCGGCAAGGTCGACTTCTCCGAGGAAGAAGCCGCGAAGGGCGCGGACTAGCGCGCGGGTCGCGACTCAGTCGACGACCGCGACGTCGATCAGGAACGTGCTGGTGGTCTCGGGCGGGAAGATCCGGATCTTGTAGGTCCCGGCGGTCTTGAACAGGAACGGCAAGCCGTACTGGTTCGGATCCGCGTTGCGTGGTCGCGCGATCACGCCGGTCGCCTTGCCCGACGGATCCTCGATCGTGACGACGACCTCGTCGGCCAGGAGATACGCGCCGAGCTTGTTGCGGAGCTCGATCCGCAACCGATGCGTCCGATCCGCGCGCATCACCTCGGGGACCCAGACCCGCAGCCGGGTCTCGCCATCATCACGAAACAGCTCGATGCGCTTGATCTCGCCGTTGGGGTCGGCGTCCTGCGCGCGCGACGTGCTGGTGAGCCGCAGCGCGGCAAACGCGGTCAGGCACACGACGAGCGAGACCATCGCGCCCGCGAGCAGATAGCGGACGCGATGGGCTGGTTGATACGCCGGGCGATCGAGCAAGCGATCGAGCGACGGCTTCTCGTGCCGCGTCCGCGCCGACGTGCGCAGTGCGCCATCATCCTCGACTGCGTCGGGGTCGACCCGCGGCGCCGCGCTCCGGCGCTTCGCGCGCTTGGGCCGGGGCTCGCTCGGCATCATGGGCTTGACGCCCTCGAGCTGATCCATCGCGTCGTCGAGCAGCGTCACCAGCGCCTCCGCGCTGGGCACGCGATCGTCCGGCCGCTTCGCGGTGAGGTGCGCGACGATGTCGTCGACGAGCTCGGGGACGTCGGGGTTCAGCTCGCTCGGCCGCGGCACCGGACGGCCGAGGTGCGCGAGCAGGACCTCGAAGCCCGAGCCCTGGAACGGCGGCTCGCCGGTCACGAGCTCGTACAGGATGCAGCCGAGCGCGTAGAGGTCGGCGCGCGCGTCGACCTGATCGCCGTGCGCCTGCTCGGGAGACATGTAGTGGGGCGTGCCGATCAAGCCACCAGCCGTCAGCCGCGTCGCATCGGCGGTGCCCGGCTTGCAGACCGCGATGCCGAAGTCGACGAGCGTCACCCGATCGTCGCCGTTGCGATCGCGGCGCCACACGATGTTCGTCGGCTTGAGGTCGCGATGGACGACATCCGCGGCGTGAGTCTCGGCGAGTGCGCTCGCGATCTGGCGCGCGATCTCGAGCGCGCGCAGCGGGGGGAGCGGGCCGTCCTCGATGCACTTGTGGAGCGGCTCGCCGTCGAACAGCTGCATCGCGATGTAGGGCCGGCCATCGGGCAGCTCGCCGACCGCGTAGATCGTGATCACGCCGGGGTGATCGATCCGTGCCGCCGACCGTGCCTCGCGCGCGAACCGCTTCGCCATCACCGGATCCGACGCGATCTCGTGAGTCGGCACCTTGATCGCGATCACCCGATCGAGCCCCACCTGGCGTCCGCGATAGACGGTGCCGAACGCACCGCCGCCGAGCACCGCCTCGATCTTGAAGCCATCGATCACGGTCCCGAGCAGGCTCGCCGCCGCACTCGCCCGGCCGGAGGTCTCCTCGTTGGCGACCGCCGTGTCAGCGCGGCCATCGACGGCGGCGAGCACGGCGCCGCACGCAGGACAGAACCGTCCTGATTCGTCCGTCGACTCGGAGCATGCGAGGCAGACCTGCACGGCTCTCGCAGGGTAGCAGCCCTCAGCGGGGCCGTATGTCTCTGGCGGCGGCGCCATCATGCCGTTGGACGGAGCGTGGTGACTCCCTTCGACTACGTGCGGTCGCGGTTTATTCAGGTGTTACCCGTGGATACCGTTGCGAGACCTTGGCAGAGTTCCGCGCGTGCGAAGGATGTCCACCTGCCTCGCGATCTCGATGATCGCTGCGAGCTCGCTCGCCGAGGCGGGCGGGATGGTGCTGCCGGTGCGTGGCGTGCGGACGCTCGCGCGGGCGGGCGCGAATGTCGCGGGCGCCGGCGATGCCGACGCGCTCTGGGACAACCCGGCCGGGCTTGCGCACGGCGCTGGCGCGAACAAGCGATCGCTGCTGTTCGATGTCGGCCTCGTCTACCAGGCGGTCGAGCACACCCGGATCGACGCCGATGGCAACCTCTACGAGACGATCACGAACCAGCAGCCGAGCCAGGTCGTGCCGACGCTCGCCGCCGCGCTCGGCATCGGCGACCGCCTGGTGATCGCAGGCGGCCTGAGCACGCCGTATGCCGCGGTCCATCGCTACGCCGTCGACGGGCCCCAGCGCCACGCGTCGGTGAGCCTGCGCAGCTCGACGTTCGTGCTGGTCTCGGTGGGCGCGGCGTACCAGCTCACCGATCGGCTGCGCATCGGCGCGACGATCCAGGATCTGTTCTCGCAGTTATCGTCAGGTGTCGTGATGTCGGGCTGTCCCGAGGCCGTCACGTGCGCGGCCGACGATCGGTCGTACGACATGCCGGTGCAGATCGAGCAGACCGACTACGTGGCTTTGAGTGGCTCGGTCGGCGTGCAGCTCGACGCGTCCGATCGCGTGACGGTCGGCCTGGTCGCCCAGGCCCCGACGCGCGTGTCGGCGAATGGCA